>NZ_JBWKSC010000007.1:0-367846 GCF_059419585.1 Ensifer sp. GW821-FHT05G01
GCCGCGACGGCAACGACATGCTGGCCGGCGGAAACGGCGACGACACCGTCAAAGGCGGAAACGGAAACGACACCGTCATCGTCCAGGCCCGCGCCGATGACCACAGCGACGATGACGATGACAATGACGGCGACGACGATGATGGAGACGATGTCTATTGCGGTGGTGACGGCATCGATACACTCGACATGTCGAGCCTCATCCAGACGGTGCTTGCCGATATCGAGGCTGGCATCGCCGAAGGCGAGGAGATCGGCGAGGATCGCATCGAAGGTTTCGAAATCATCCTCGGCGGGCGGGGTGACGACAGGATTTCCGGCGGGCGCGGCGACGATCTGCTGGCCGGCGGCTGGGGCGATGACCGGCTGCGCGGCCGCGACGGCGACGACATCCTCGTCGGGGGGGCCGGGGACGACGAACTGGAGGGCGGCGACGGGAACGACACGTTCCTCGTCATCGTCGTCCCCGGCTCCGATGATGGCGACGACGAGATCGACGGAGACGATGGTCGCGACACCTACGACGCTTCGGCAGCGACCCGGGCCGTCGTGATCGACCTCGACCGTGGCACGGCTGAGGGTGTGGAGATCGGCTCGGACCTGTTGACCTCGGTCGAAGGCGCTGTCGGCGGCAAGGGCGACGATGTGCTCGTCGCCGGCAATGCCGTCAACTTCCTCGCCGGTGGCGACGGCGCCGACATCTTCGTCTTCCGCACGACCGCGGCGCTCGCCAATGACGGCAGCGGTCGCGACGAGATCCGCGACTTCCAGGTCGGCGATCGCGTCGACCTGTCGAAGATCGCCGAAGCCATCGGCGGGCTCGTCTTCGGCGGACTGCTGGAGGATGGGCAAGCACCGCCGGTGCACCAGATCACCTTCTATCACGAGGCCTTTGCCGACGGCGAGCGCACTGTCGTTCGCGCCGTCGTCGACCTCGAGCGCGACGAGGATCTGCAATTCCTGATCGCCGGCCACCACGAGCTGACCGAACAGGATTTTATCCTGGCAGCCATCGAAAGCCCGGCCGACCAGCCGAGAGACACCGTCTGAACGACCACAAAACTCAATTGTCACGCGTTATCGGGAGAAGAAGACCATGAACACCACGGACAACCCCGCAACCAACGGCGCCACAGCTGCCGGCAAGCCGGCCGAGAAGCCGCAGTTCGGCATCACCTCGCGCATCGCTGTGTCGGCGATCTTTGCCGCCACGCTGGTGTTCGGCGTCGGCGGCTGGGCGGCCCAGGCGAAGCTCTCGGGCGCCGTCATCACCCAGGGTCAGGTCGCCGTTTCCCAGCAGGTCAAGCTGATCCAGCACCGCGACGGCGGCATCGTCTCGGCCATCCCCGTCAAGAACGGCACCCATGTCAGGAAGGGCGACGTGCTGCTGCAGCTCGACGAGACCCAGACCCGGGTCGAGCTGTCGATCGTGCGCGGCCAGCTGCAGCAGTTCTACGCCATGCGCGCCCGGCTGACGGCCGAACGCGACGGCGACGCCACCGTCTCCTTCGGCGAACTCGATATTCCGGACGTGCTGAAAACCAGCGAAGTGAAGCTGTTCGAGGCCAATCGCCGGATGATCACCAGCCAGGAAGAGCAGATGCGGCTGCAGATCGGCCAGTTCGAGGAGCAGATCCGCGGGCTGAAGGCCCAGACCGGCTCCAGCGACAAGGAGAAAGAGATCGTCGAGAAGGAGATCTCCAAGCTCGAGACGCTTCTGAAGAGCGGCCTGGTGCCGGTCTCCGAGCATCGCGACCTGTTGCGCCAGATGGCCCGCATCGATGGTTCCAAGGGGGAACTGCTCGCCCGCATCGCCGAGGCGCTCGGCCAGATCAGCGAGCTGCGCATCAAGCTGATGTCGATCGACCAGAACAACCGCAAGGAAACGCAAGGGCAGATCGTCGGGCTCGAGGCCAAGATCGCCGAACTGACCGAACGGGCGGTGGCGGCAAAGGACCGGCTGTCGCGCATGGAAGTGCGTGCCCCCGTCGACGGTCTCGTCTACGACCTGCAGATCCACACCATCGGCGGCATCATCGCGCCCGGCGCCACCGCCATGTCGATCGTGCCCGAGGGCGAGGACCTGACGGTCGAGATCCGCATCCCGCCTGTCGATATCGACCGCATCGCGCCCGGCCAGAAGAGCCGCATGCGCTTTACCGTCTTCAACCAGCGAACGACACCCGAGCTTGACGGCCGCATCGACGTCATTGCCGCCGCCACCACGCTCGACCGCAACACCGGACAGCCGTTCTATCTCGCAACCGTCGAGATCACCGAACCGCTCGACAAGCTCGGCGGCCGCAAGCTCATGCCCGGAATGCCCGTCGAAGTGTTCGTCCAGACCGATGAGAGAACCGCGATCTCCTACCTCACAAAACCATTCTCCGACCAGATGCTCAGAGCCTTCCGCGAGGAATGACGGGAGATGATGAAGCGCCGGCGACGCCATCGGCTCAAGGATTAGCGGGATGAAGGCTCGATCGAAGGCCGGAGAATTCGGCGACGGTAAAATCGATCAGTTTTCTGATCCGGGCGATATTGCGCACGTCGCTGTGGACGCCGAGCTTGAGTGGCAGGGTCGGCGCCGATGTCCCCGTAACCAAGGCCCTTAGTCCGGGTCGACCGGCGGCTAGGAAAAAGGGAAGCGTGGCGACAGCCAACCCGGCCTCCACGACGCTCAGCTGCGAGCGTATCGAATTTGTCCGCAGGATCACCCGCGCGTCCGGAAGCAGCTCCCGGAGCCAGGCAGAAAGGGACACGCGCACCGGCGCTTCATCCAGTTCGACGACGGAATATGTGCAGCTGTTGTCAGCCGAAGGCTGCCCGAAACGGTCGACATAGCTGTCGGCTGCAAACAGCCCATAGCGGATATCCGCCACCTTGCGCTCGACGATATCGTTCTGGTCGAAGCTGCCGAACCGAAACGCGATGTCGGCATCCCGCCTGGACAGGTTGAAGCGCCTGCTGTCGTTGAGGAGATTGATCGTGATGCCCGGATGACAGGCCGCAAATCTCGCCAGCATGGGCGCAATGACATAGTCACCCAACCAGTCGAGACTGGTGACGGTAATGGCTCCCTGCAGATCGTCTTCCTGGGCGGCAAGACGCCGCTCCACCGCAAGAGCACCCGCCTCCATTTCGTCCAGCGCAGACAGAATGGAACGGCATGCCATCGTCGGCATCAATCCGTTCGGATGTCGCTCGAACAGCTTTTGCCCGCATTTGCCCTCGAACGCATCCAGGCGTCTGCTGAGTGTCGGCTGGCTCGTGCCCAGGCCGCGCGCCGCGGCACTTAAGGAACCGTAGCGCGCAAGGACTTGAACAAGATGCAGTTCTTCCCAGTCCATAGGATCACCTCTGTCCAGATCGACAGCGGCATAGAACGCCATCCACAGCCCGATGCAAGTGCAGAACAATCAATCCGCACCCTTGCCGAGCGGCTCACCCCGTCGGTAGTTCACAGAAAGCTTGGTGCCGGCGCTCATGCCACCGTCGATGGGAAGCACCGCCCCGGTGATGTAGCTTGCCTGCTCGCAGCAGAGCCAAAGCACGGCCGCGGCAACCTCCTCGACCGTTCCGAGCCGGCGCATCGGCGTCGAAAGGGCGGCTTGCTCCTGAGCCTTCGCACCGGCGGCTTCCAGATGATGGGTCAGGATCGGGCCAGGGGCGACGACGTTTATGCGGATGCCCTGATCGGCATAGTCGAGCGCCGCAGCTTTCGTAAGACCGATAATGCCGGCCTTTCCCGCGACATAGGCTGAAAGACCGGATGTCCCGTTCACGCCGGCGACCGAGGCCATGTTGACGATCGCGCCGCCGCCGTTGCGCACCATGGCCCTGATCTGGTGGCGCATGCCAATGAAGGTGCCACGAATGTTGGTTCGCAGGCCGCGATCGAAGGCCTCGACATCGAGATCGGCAAGCGGCGCTGGCATGCCGCCATCGGTCGCATTGTTGAAGGCAGCGTGCAGGTGTCCATAGCGCTGCAGGACGATGTCCAACGCGCGTGCCATCGCGCTCTCGTCACCGACATCCGCCTCTATCGCCAGCGCCTCCCCACCCTGCCAGCGGATCGAAAGGGCGACGTCATCGATCGCCTGTTTCGAGCGGGCGAGAAGCACGACCGCCGCACCTTCCGCCGCAAATGCCCTGGCAGTGGCGGCGCCAATGCCCCTGCTTGCGCCGGCAACCAGCGCGACCTTCCCGGAATATCTCTGCCCCACTGCATTCATCGACCGACCTCCGCTCTGAAACTGCTGTTGTGTCTAGCTTGCAGCGGCGATTGCGTCCTCCCGCAGCGGCGTATGCCTCCCATACGCAATGAGGCAGTCGACCCTGTCGTCGCCCATCGATACGGGCGCCTCGCCTCGCGCCACTCACATCCACCCAAGCATCCGCCTAGAGATTGGCCCTGAAGAAGGCGACCGCAGCAGCGTTCAGACGCGCATGAAATGCGGCGCGATCGAAGCCCGGCGGATCGGTGCAGATCTCGTGCAGCTCCGCGCGTTGGCTCCGGGTGCACGGCGCGAGGAAGGCGTAGTGCCCCGCACCGGGCTCGACATGGGAAACGGGCCTGACCGGCAATCCGTCGCGGACGATGGCGAAGTCCGGCTCAACCGGCACGATGTCGTCCAAGGCGGCCGCCCAGAGCGCCACGGGTTTGTGCACGTCGCTGAGGCCATCGGCCAGAAAGAGGGCCGGGATGGCCGGTGCGGCCACGAACGCCGCTTTCAGCCGTGCATCGTGAACGACATCAAGAGGTGCAGCGCCGAAGCTTCTGGCGAGATTGTCCACCCCACCGAATTCGCGACAGACCCATCGCTGCGGTGCGGCCGCGCATTGTTCGATGAGGCCGGAAAGCACCGGCTTTCCACCCATCCCGACCAGCGCCGTGAACCCGCCGATCGAGAACCCGAAAATGCCGACACGAACCGGATTGATCGCTCCGCGGTGCGGCCACGCCCGCAGCATATAGTCGATGATCAGCGAGACCTGACGGGGGCGTTCCGTCAGCTGGCTGCGGCTCGCGTAGTGGCGCATGTCGGCATAGTTGTCGCCGGGATGCGTCAGGGCCACCACGACGAAGCCGGCTTCGGCAAGCGCGAAGGCGGTATCGTGATGGCCATAGGCGCTGCCGCCCGTGCCGTGCGAGACAACCACCAACGGCAGTCCTTCGCCGGCGACGTGACCGTTGGGGGCGACGGACTGCTCGTAGTCTGCGAGCGGTTGCAATCGCGGCTCGTCATTCGTCGGATACCAGATCAACGCCTGTATAGGGCGATCGAGAGGGTCCGTGACTTCAACCTCCGCAAAGCCGACGCTCGCACAGGCCGCAGAGGAGACGAAAAGCGTGAACTGGAAAACAAGGATGAGAAACGGTCTGAACGAGATCATGGAGCTGGCCCGGTTGAAATGATGCGGACCAACCTGGCATGACGTTTTTGCAATTGAGACCAAGATCATGATCCAGGTCGTCTCCGATCGCGATCTGGTCAATAGTGTCGCCCAAACAGGACCGACCCGATGCTTTTCATTCCGCTGCCGTTTGTCGCCGCCCTTTTGCTGCTCATCCTTTTCGGACAGATGTGCCTTCGTGAGCAGGCTGCGAGCCGGCATTTCCGCATTCTGGTGCTGCTGCTCTGCCTGCTTGCGATCGTCATCGGCGTGCGTTGGGGCTATGGGATCGAACGCGTCTTGCCGGCCCAGGCCATCATTGCCTCAGCCGTCGGCCCCTTGGCGTGGGTCTGTTTCGCGGCCTTTGTCACCGAGCAGGGCAACAGACTCGCCCATCGTTTTTGGCCGTCGCTCCTGGTCGCGATCCTCACCGTTGCCCGGCCACAGTGGATCGACGTTATCCTCATCGCCATCTTCGCCTGGTATGCGGTCGCGCTCGGACGTCTGGCCTGGGCCGGAACCGACGCGCTCGATCTGGCGCGTTTCGACGATGCGCCCCTCGTCCATCGGTCGCTGCAGGTCATGGCCACGACGATGCTGCTTGCAGCCATCGCCGACAGTTTGATCGCGATGGATCTTCGCGTGTTCGACGGCTCACATGCCGCCATGATCGTCACCGCAGCAACGATCCCTCTCGTCATGCTGCTCGGGGCCGCGGCTGCGATCGCATCGCGAAACCCGTCCTCGCCTGCGCCCGAAGCGGTGCAGCCAACGCCTGCGTCTGACGACGACGCGCATATCGTGGCGCGCCTGAAGCCGTTATTGCAGACGCAAGGGCTCTACCGGGATCATGATATCAACCTCAGTCGGCTTGCGCGCAGGGCCGGCATTCCCACGCGCCAGCTGTCGAAAGCCGTCAACAGCGTTTGCGGCAAGAACCTGTCGCAATATGTCAACGATTTCCGGATCGCGGAGGCCTGCCGGCTCCTGGAAAGCGGCGACATCGCCATTACCACGATTGTCTACGACGTCGGCTTTCTGACGAAATCCAACTTCAACCGCGAGTTCAGGCGCGTGACCGGCATGAGCCCCACCGAGTGGCGGGCAAAGCGCACGCCTGGCCCCGCTCAAGCGGTCGGGGTCGAGAAAATGGTCAACGTTCCACATCCGACATCATGAGGACGGCCGGTACGACATCTGCCACGGATATCACTCTGCCGCCCTCTCGATGGCAACCAGTTTGCCACAGTCCCGACGCGGCAGGCGGCCGTTCAGCACGATGGAAGCGACAATACCGATCACGAGGCCCCAGAACGCGCCGCCGATCCCGAGCAGGCTGATGTTGGCGGCCGCAGCGAGGAAGGTAATCAGCGCTGCCTCGCGCGATTTCGGATCGGCCATTGCACCGGCGAGACTGCCGCCGATCGTGCCCAGCAGGGCAAGCCCGGCCAAGGTGGTGATGAACGTCGCCGGCGATGCCATGAAGACTGCCGCAAGTGTCACGCCGAACACGCCCACAAGAACGTAAGAGACGCCCGCCGCGATCCCCGCCACCCAACGCTTGCTCGGGTCTTCGTGCGCCTCCTTGCCGGTAGCGATCGCGGCGGTGATGGCCGCGATGTTGAAGGCGTGCGAGCCGAACGGCGCCATGACAAGCGAACCCAAGCCCGTCACCGTCAAGATCGGGCTGGCGCTGGTCTTGAAGCCATCGTTGCGCAGAACCAGCATGCCCGGCATGTATTGCCCGGTCAGGGTGATCAGAAACAGCGGCAGCGCCACGCTCAGAAGCGCATTCAGCGAGAATTGCGGCATGGTGAAAACCGGCGCGGCCAGCTTCAACTGCAGCCCGGAAAGATCGATACGGCCCTGCATGGCCAGGAACACGAGACCGAGCACCAGTATGCCGACCACGGCATAGCGTGCGGTAAAGCGTTTCAACAGGACATAGGCAACGATCAGAAGCCCGACCAGCAGCGGATCGACCGTCGCGCCGCCAAAAGCTCCGATGCCGAACTGCAGCAATATTCCCGCGAGCAGCCCCGCGGCGATGCCGGGCGGGATCAGCTTGATGACCCTGTCGAAACAGCCCGACAGCCCCAATGCGACGAAGGCAGCTGCCGAGATCAGATAGGCGCCCACCGCTTCGGCATAGGGCGTGGTCGCAAGAGCCGTCACGAGGAATGCCGCAGCCGGGGTCGACCAGGCCGTGATGATCGGCTCGCGATAGCGCCAGCTCAGAAACAGTCCGGTCAGGCCCACCCCGATGGAAACAGACCACACCCACGATGCGGTCAGTTCCGGGCTCAGACCCGCGACCTTTGCGGCCTGGAAGACCAGAATGAAGGTTCCGCCATAGTTGACGATGACGGAGATCAATCCGGCGACGATGGGATGCGTGAGGTCGCCCAAACGGAAGGGCGATGGTGGCGAGGTATGCGACATGATCCGGTGGAATCTCCTGAAAGTCTCTGGCGCCGGGCCAGGATGCGGCTTGACTTTTAGTTGATAAATGGACTGATTATCCCATCCATTTATCAGTCGACGGCCAGACCATTTGTTCAAGCATTCCCAATTGGAAACCGTGCAGGCTTGGCTCGTCCATCCGGCGTATGCAGCGCTGCCGCTCCACGCTCGGATTCAGCGAGCAGTCCGGCAACTCATCGTCGATGGTGCGCTTGGCCCCGGCAGGCCGCTGCCAGCGTCGCGTGCACTCGCCAGGTCGCTCGGTGTCTCCCGCGACACCGTCGAGGCCGCCTATTGCCAACTCCATGCCGAGGGCTTTATCGACCGACGGGTGGGCAGCGGCAGTTTCGTCGCCGAGGTGAAGGCATTCTCCGCGGCCCAAAAAGTTCCGCCACGAGATGCGCTCCAGCGCCACAAGGAGCCAAGCCTCAGCAAACGCGGTGCCGCCATGTCCCGCAGCGGCGGCGTCCGCGAACAACTTGTACCGCGGCCATTCGCACCGGGTGTGCCGGAGACGCGCAGCTTTCCGCTTTCGCTGTGGGAACGTCTGGAGCGCCAGGTCCTGAAGGAAACGGGCACACAGGCTCTCCTTCATGGAGATCCACAAGGCGCAGAACCGCTTCGACGCGCGATTGCCGACTATGTCAACCTGGAACGGGGTGCGCACGCCAGCGCCGACCGTGTGCTGGTTCTCACGAGTTCACAACAGGCAATGGCACTTTGCGCCAATATGCTGCTCGATCCCGGTGACCGCATCTTCATCGAAGATCCGGTATACTACGGCGCGCGCAAGGCATTCGACGCTGCCGGCCTCGAATGTGTTCCAATTCCCGTGGACCATCAGGGCATCACGGTCGAACGGATCCTGAGCCAGCCTCACAAGGCCAAGGCCGTTTTCCTGACGCCTTCGCATCAGTTTCCGACCGGCGCGACGCTTGCGCTCGATCGACGACTTTCCCTGATCGAATGGGCAGGGAAGCACCAGACCTGGATCATCGAGGACGACTACGACAGCGAATTCCACTATGCCGGAAAACCAACAGCCTGCATGCAGGGCCTCGACCCTCACGACCGGACCATTTACATCGGCACCTTCACCAAATCGCTCTTTCCCGGGCTGCGGATCGCTTATGTCGTGCTGCCTCCGCAATTGGTCAAACCGATGACCGTTGCACGGACATTGCTTGACGGCCATACGGCTTCGATTGCGCAACTGACACTCGCCCGGTTCATGGATGGCGGGCATTTCGGCGCTTACGTTCGCACCATGCGCGGCGTCTACTGCGAACGTCTCGATGCTCTTGTCGGCCTCGTGCGGACCCACCTTTCGGCGTTCGTAGAGCCACGGATTCCGATCGGCGGTCTTCAGATGCCCTGCGTGCTGACCTGCGGCTTACCAGAGTGCACCGCGATCGACGCGGCGCGGCGCGTTGGCGTCGAGCTGCTGGGCCTGTCGGCACTTCACGCATCCGGCGCTGGCGAGGCCGGATTCCTGATGGGATTCGCCGCCTATACGCCGATCGAGCTTGACGTCGCAGTCAGAAAGCTTGCAGGCGCTCTTAAGGCCGCGACAAACCCATAGGGCCTTTCCTGGAAAAGTGCGGAGCGGTTTTCCGTCAAAAGCAGTACGGCGAAACCGACAAACAGAGCTGAAATGTGCCGCAACGGCATACGGCCGCAGTCTGCCTTTATCCACTCGAAGCTTGTCGCTTCGAAATTTTTTCTCCTTGCGGCTGAAATGATCTCGCAAGAATATCCAGCTATCTCTAGTGTTTAGCTTGCGGCAAACGAGAGTCGCGACGTGAACGGATGTATTCAGGAGTTGTGGCGGACATGCTCGGGTAAGCCAATTGCCAGTTGTCAACTTATGACCATCAGTGCAGCGCAAAGAACGAAGTTTTCCGACCATGTCATTTGATGCCACGTCAGGCTTGGACTCCTCGCCTATCGATCACTTCGGATTGCCGCGCTCTCGATTCGACACGACAGCCATGCGGCAGCAAGATGCCCATTTGATGTGGCGCGAGTCGATCGGCGTTCTTTTCGACACACGCCTTCGTGGTCCGTCCGACGAGCCTTTCTTCGCCAGCGTCGATGCGGCCCTGATCGGAGGTGTCGGGGTCGCGCGCACTCGATCGAGTGGTCAGGACTTCGATCGTTCCCGCTACAAGATCGCCCGGGACGGCATGGACGGGTATCTCGTGCAGTTCTATCTCAATGGTCAAAGCGGCAGCCGCGGCGGCTCCGACAGCATTGCCCGCCCCGGTGACCTCTACGTGATCGATATGGCGCAGCCGCTCGCCACGTCCACAATCGATCATGAGCATCTCAGCCTGGTCATTCCGCGCCAGATGCTGGCCCCCCGTCTGAAGCGCCCGGACGACAATCATGAATTGGTCCTACCGGCGGGCATGCCGCTCGTTTCGCTGTTGAGGGACACGCTCGGCAGCCTGCACAGGCAACTGGATCATATCTCCATCGGCGACGCGGAAGCGGTCCTGTCTCCGCTGCTGGATCTTGCCGGCGCCGCGATCAACAGCCAGACGAGCGAGGGCAATGCAGCGAGCGTCGGCCATGCGCTGTCGATCGCGGTCAGGCGCTACATAACCGACCACTTGCTCGAACCCGATCTAACCGTGGAGCGTGTCATGGCCGCATTCGGTCTGTCGCGCCGAACGGTCTATCGGCTTCTGGAACTGGTTGGGGGGTTTTCGGTTTTCCTGGCGCAGCAGCGCCTGCGGCGTGCCTTCATCAACCTTCGAGCGCCGGAGTACAGGCACGTGGCGATTGCAGACCTCGCCTCAGCACACGGCTTTACCAACGCGGCAAATTTCAGCCGTGCTTTTCGTCGGGAATTCGGCATGTCGCCGCGGGAGCTGCGGCATCTTTCGGCGCATCATCCCACCCTGCTAAAATCCGCGCCTGGTCTGTCGGCGACCGACTGGTCGCAATGGATCGGCTTGATCGGGCGATAGGGACCTGCACTGCAAGCGGTAGGTGCGGCGTCGAGACCGCCGATTTGGCGGTAAATGCCGGGTCATTGGCACGGGGTGCGCATTTCCACACCTGACCGCCTCCACCAATTGAAGACGGCACTTTCTCCGAGCTAACACGAAGCGCGCCTGCCATGGCGCGGTTTTTGTTGAGAGAAATCCGTCATGACAAGCTACCTATCGGCCACCGCCGCACGTTCCCGCAGCCCGGCCGTTCGTAGGGCAAGCGGCGGCAGCACCTCGGCGATGCTGTCTGACGACATCGTCGAACGAGTGTGCGTCGCCACGCCGGTGGAGGCGTTGCCGAAGGCTGAAAGGTTGCGCCGGTTCTGGCGCAATCAGATCCGGCTGATGACGGCCCTGATCTTCCTCCTTTCCAGCCTCGTGGCCGTGGCGGGAGAAGCGTTCGCTGCGTCGAAAGGGTGTGAGGATATCGTTGCCGACCTGAACGGGAAGGACGTCCTAGCTCTCTCGAAGACCTACCCCAAGAGTGATTTTCTAACGACGGACCGGCTTCATATCGATTTGATCCGCAATCCATCCTACTGGGACAGCGCGTACTTCACCGCGATCTCTGAAACTGGCGTCGAATACTTCATGACCAGTTATGAAGCCGGTGTTGTAACTGGCAATGAATCCGCATCGATTTCCGGGCAAAACCTCGTTGACGGTGGAATCTATGTCGAATTCATAAACCAAAGCCCGACAACCGTTCCTTGGCGTATGGACGTCGTCTGCGTCACGAAAAGCAACCCGTTAGACGCCGCACTTTCCGGTCTCGCCCTGTCGAGCGGCAACCTCGAGCCGGCCTTCGACACCAATACCCTGACCTATACGGCCACGGTGGCCAACGGCGTTTCCACCCTCGGCGTGACACCGTCAACGCCCGGAACCACCGCGACGGTGAAGATCAACGGGGTCAGCGCCGTATCGGGCACATCGACCGCCGTGCCACTCAATGTTGGCGACAACACACTCACCATTGCCGTGACGACCGAGGACCGCACGGTCACGCGGACCTATCGGGTGGTCGTCACGCGCAGCGCACCTCCCACGATCACCGGCGTCACGCCGTCGATTGGAAGCAGTGCCGGTGGACAATCCGTGACCATCACCGGCACCAACTTCATCGGTGTGAGTGCCGTTGCATTCGGCGGCGTTCCCGCCACCACGTTCACCGTCGATAGTGCCACCCGGATTACCGCCACTGCGCCGGCACGAGCGGCCGGCCCGGCCGATGTGACCGTGACGACCGTGGGCAACAGTTCCGTGACGCGCGCAAACGGCTATACCTATGTCGCCGCGCCGGTTGTCACTGCCGTCAAACCGCTCAACACGCCCGCACGAACCTACGCGATCGGCGCCACGCTGCTGTTCGACGTGGAGTTCGATCAGCACATCGCTAGCAACGGGGGGCCGTACCTGAAGGCTGTCTTTGGGGCTGTCGAGCGGCGGATCAACCTCATCGGCGCCGTCTTTAACACCATGACGTTTTCCTACACTGTTGCCGAAAACGACCTCGACGAAGACGGAATCGCAATCTCGTCAATGGCGCGCGGGGGGGCAACGATCACGGACTACAACCGCCTAGTGGATGCAGATATCACACTGCGCAACATTGCCGATACATCAGGCATCAGGATCGACGGCGTCCGGCCCACGGTAACGTCAATCAAGCCCACCGCGACAGCCGCCACCTTCGACGTCACGTTTTCCGAACCGGTCACGGCCGTGGACATCGGCAAGTTCACCCTGGCGAAAACAGGAACCGCGCAAGGCACGATCGACAGTGTGTCGGGATCGGGATCGACCTATCAGGTGCAGATCGCGAATGTTTCGGGGGACGGCACCTTGGCTCTCAGCCTGTCCACCGGCACAGGCATCAAGGATAGCGCCGGCAACGAGATGACCAAGGCGTTCACCGGCGGTATGCCCATGATCGTCGCGCCGCCCTCGAGCGACGCCAACCTCTCGGGCATCGGCGTTTCGAGCGGCACGCTTGCCCCGACCTTCGACGCCGCCACCACCAGCTATACTGTCTCGGTGGGCAATAGCGTTGCCACCATCGCCGTTACTCCGGCCAGCGCACATCCCAGCGCCGTCGTCTCGGTCAACGGAACCGTCATCGCGGCGCCGGGCAGCCTTCCCGTCAACCTCCAGGTCGGCGACAACGCCGTAAGCATCGTGGTGACGGCGCAGGACACCGTTACCACGAAGACCTATGACATCGTCGTCAATCGCGCGGGCGCAGCCCCTGATGCGCCGACCGCCGTCAGCGCTGCGTCGGGTGACGGCGAGGCGACGGTCAGCTTCACCGCCCCTGTGAATGCAGGCACCACACCGATCAGCAGCTATACTGTGACGGCTGATCCGGGCGGTGCCGCGGCAACCGGCGGATCAAGTCCCATCACCGTGAAGGGCCTTACCAACGGCACGGCCTACACCTTCAAAGTCACGGCCACCAACAGCATCGGCCCCGGTCCGGCCTCCGATGCGTCCAGTTCGGTCACACCAAAGCCTGCGCCGATCGCCAACGCTGTGAGTGCGACGGTTGCAGCGAACTCCACGGCCAATCCAATAACGCTCAGCCTCAGTGGCGGTGCGGCGGACACGCTTGCCATCGGCACCCAACCGACGCACGGTACATCTTCGGTGTCGGGACTCGCGATCACCTACACCCCGACGCCGGGGTACTCCGGTTCCGACAGCTTCACCTACACCGCTACCAACGCGACCGGCACGTCCGCCGCCGCGATCGTGACGATCACCGTTTCTGCGCCGACCCTGGCCTTCTCTCCGCCCGCTGGCGCACTGGCGGGCGGAACGGCTGCGACCCCATACAGCGGCATTGCCGTCGCTGCATCAGCCGGCACCGCGCCCTACATCTATGCCGTCAACGGCACGCTGCCGGACGGGCTGACACTCGATCCTGCGTCCGGTCTCATCTCGGGAACGCCGACAACGGCCGGAGACTACAATTTCACCATCACGGCCACCGATGCCAACAATGCCACGGGGACGGCGGCCTACTCGATCGCGATTGCGGTCGAGGCACCGACCGCCGGCGATGTGAGCGCAACGGTCGCGGCAAACTCCATGGCGAACCCGGTCACGCTCAATCTCGGCGGCGGGATCGCAGATACGCTCGCGATCGGGACGCAGCCGACGCACGGCACCGCTTCGGTGTCTGGGCTTGCGATCACTTACTCACCGACGCCTGGATACTCCGGTTCCGACAGTTTCACCTACACCGCCACCAACGCGACTGGCACGTCGACAGCCGCGACCGTGACGATCACCGTCACGGCACCCACTCTCAGCTTTTCGCCTGCAGCCGGCACGTTGACCGGAGGTATCGTCGGGACGGTATATGACCGGGTCACCATCGCCGCGTCGGCCGGCACCGCGCCCTATCGCTATGCCGTGGCTTCAGGCGCACTGCCTGCAGGCCTCGCGCTCGATGGCACCAACGGTCGCATCTCGGGAACGCCGACGACGGCCGGAACCGCCAATTTCACCGTGACGGCAACCGACGCCAACAATGCAACGGGAACCGCAAGCTACTCGATCGCCATCGTCATCCAGGCACCGACAGCCAACAATGTGCGTGCAACCGTCGCAGCAAACTCCGCGGCTAACCCGATCACGCTCGATCTGAGCGGCGGCGCAGCGAATACGGTTTCGGTCGAAACCCAGCCGGCGCACGGCACCGCCGCGGTGTCCGGACTGGCGATCACCTATACCCCGACACCGGGCTATTCCGGTTCCGACAGCTTCACCTATGTGGCCACCAACGTCACCGGCACCTCGCCTGCCGCGACGGTGTCGATCACAGTGACAGCACCGACGCTCACCTTCTCGCCACCGGCTGGCGCGCTGGCGACTGGAACCGCCGGAGCCGCCTATAGCGGCGGCGCCGTCACCGCCTCGGCCGGAACCGCGCCTTATCGTTATGCCGTCACATCGGGCCAGCTTCCTGCGGGGCTCGCACTCGATAGCGCCACCGGCGCGATCGGCGGCATCCCGACCCGAGCCGGAAACCACGATTTCACCGTGACGGCAACCGATGCCAACAACGCTGAGGGAACCGCACGCTATTCGATCGCGATTGCAGCCGCCCCAGTCGATTTCAGCTTCGAGCCACCCGCTGGAACGCTCACGGACGCCATGGCCGGCGAGGACTACAGCCAGCCGATTGCCGCCAAAGGCGGAACCGGGCCAATGCTCTATCGCCTGGCATCCGGCGCTTTGCCCAAAGGCATGGTCCTCAACGTCTCAACGGGTGAACTGACCGGCCCGCTGGCCGCGGACGCCGGAGGCAGTTACACCTTCGCGATCGAGGTTCGCGACAACAACGGCGCAACGGGAACGGCGAGCTATTCCGTGAAGGTCCAGGCCCGCGCGATCACCGTCACCGACAAGGTGGTCGATGTCCCGGCCGGATCGGCACCGCCGGATGTCTATCTCAATCGCGGCGCCACCGGCGGTCCGTTCATCGCGGCCGAGGCGACCTTTGTCGAGCCGGCCCAGGCCGGAACGGCGTCCATCATCCAGGGCGAGCTGGCACAGGTTGGTCCGGCCGCCGCTCCGGTTGGCTGGTATCTGAAGTTCACGCCCAACAACGCCTATTCCGGCCGGGTGCGCATCGGCTTCCGTATGGTCAGTGCGCTCGGCACCTCCAACACCGGGACCGTGACGTACAATCTCGCCTTCGATACCTCCGGGCACGCCGCGGAGATCGACGCACTCGTGCGCGACTTCGTGCGGACGCGGCAGAACCTGATCGCCTCGACCATCAAGGTGCCGGGCCTGATCGACCGGCGCCGGATGGCCGCGGGATCAGACACGGTCACCACCCGTATGACACCTTCAACCGATGGCGTTACACTTGGCTTTTCCACAAGCCTTGCCCAGATCGAGGCGGCGCGCGACAGGGCCGATGGCGTTGACCAGGCCGAAGCCTCGCCATTCAACATCTGGCTCGACAGCACGTTCCTGATGCACCGTCGCAAGGACGACGACGACAAGTGGGGCAACTTCGGCATGGTCTCGCTTGGCGCAGACTATCTGCTGTCGGAGAAAGCACTGCTCGGCCTGTCCTTCCACTATGACCGCATGACCGACCCGACCGACGAGGATGCAAAGCTTTCGGGCAATGGCTGGCTGGCCGGTCCCTATGCCTCCTTCGAACTCGGCAAGGGCATCTTCTGGGATTCGAGCCTGCTCTATGGCGGCTCGTCCAACACCATCGACATGAATGCCTGGGACGGCACATTCGACACGCGCCGCCTGCTCATGGACACTTCGGTCAAGGGGCAATGGCAGCTGGACGATGCAACCGTGTTTACGCCGGCGCTGAGAGCCGTCTATTTCTCCGAAACGGTTGACGACTATAGGGTGAAGAACGGCGCCGGCGACATCGTCGACCTCAAGGGCTTCACCGAAGAGCAATTGCGGGTCAGCCTGAGGGCGGAGATTGCCCGGCAGTTCAGCCTCGAGAACGACATGGCGCTGACGCCCAAGCTCGCCGGTACGATCGGCTATTCCGGGCTTGATGGCGCGGGTCTGTTCGGCTCGCTCTCGGCCGCGCTATCGCTGCAAACTGTAGAGAGCTGGTCAATCGACACCGGATTACTGTTCAATATCGAAGGCGACGGCGAGACATCTGCCGGCGCAAAGGTTGGCATAAGCGGGCGGTTCTGACCCCGGGCGACCGGGGAAAAGAATATCAGATCGTCTCAGGAAGCCAGTTTCTCCCTGACCGAGGTCTTGCTTCGATAGTGGCTTGGCGGTGCTCCGATGATCTTGCGGAAGGCGCGGCTGAACGAAGCCTCGGAATCATAGCCGAGGCGGCCGGCGACAAGGGCCACCCTCTGCCCTTCCTGCAGCCATTGATGCGCCTGGTGCATTCGCATGCGCGCGACATAGCGCGCCGGTGTCTCGCCCATGATGTCGACGAAACGCTGAGCGAAACCCGATCGCGACGCCCCCATCAGCTTTGCCAATTCGGGTACACTCCAATCCCGCGTTGGCTCAAGGTGGATGGCGGCAAGCACACGACCGAGTTCCGGATTGCGCACAGCCGCCAGCCAGCCGGTCGCCGTGCCGCAGCCATGCTCCACCCAGGTCCGAATAAGCGTTGCGGTCAGCACGTCGGCGAGCCGCGCCAGAATGCCGCCCGAACCGACGCGCTGCATCTCGGCTTCCCGCGTCATGGCGTCGAGAAGCGGCGGGATCGACGGTTCGCTCGACGCAAGATCGCTGGTGCGCATGACGGCCGGCATCAGTTGCAGGAGTGGATGCAGCCGATCGACATTGAACTGCATCACCGCGTAGAAGATGAGGTTCTTGCTGTCCGTCGACGGGCATTGCACGTCGATGATGCCGTCACACAGCTGCCTTTTCGGCAGGTCGGCGATCGAGACCGGCGGAATGCCCGGCTTGCTCGCCAGTACATGCGCATCGCCTCTGGGCAACAGAACCGCATCGCCTTGCGAGAGTTCGATCCATTCGCCATCCGGCGCACGAAGGTAGGCGGAGCCTGATGCGAGAAAGTGGAACCGCGCGGGCTGCTGCGCCGGATAGGCCGTCGCCCAGGGCGCGCAGGGTTGGCAACGCCCGTATTCAACACCGTCGAGCCGCAGCCCGCGCAAGATTTCGGTCAATGCATCGCTCATGAACCCACCGGCAAGTTTGGAGAAACGGCACAGTCTTTTGGATTTTCTAGCATAGAAACTCCTGAAGATCCCACCTATTTTCGCCATCAACAATCGCGGAGATCGAGAATATGGATGGCTTGGTGACAAAATCAGCGGCCCCGACGGACGACCGGAGCCGCGCGCGGTGGGGCGCCGTGGTGTCCCTTTCGCTTGGAGTGTTTGGCCTGGTGACGGCAGAGTTTCTACCAGCAAGCCTGCTGACGCCGATGTCGGCGGATCTCGGGGTCAGCGTCGGGGCGGCCGGGCAATCGGTGACGACGACGGCCGTCGTCGCGGCGGTCGCCGGTCCGGCGATCGTCGTCTACACGGGACGGTTCGACCGGCGAACGGTTCTTCTGGCTCTGACCGGCCTGCTCGTCGTCTCGAGCCTGATGGCGGGTTTTGCGCCGAACCTTCCCTTTCTGCTTGCGGCCCGAGTGCTGCTCGGCGTCGCGCTCGGCGGTTTCTGGGCCATGTCGCTGGCGCTCGCCATGCGGCTTGTTCCCGGCAGACTGATGCCGCGGGCCATGGCGATCGTGATGTCGGGCGTGTCGATCGCCACAGTGTGCGCGGCACCCGTCGGCGCCTGGATCGGCGCCACGCTCGGCTGGCGCTATGCGTTCCTGCTTGCAGCCGCAGTCGGGGTGATCACCTTTATCGTCCAGGCGCTGACTGTTCCATCGTTGCCGCCCATCGGGACCACCGGCCTCGACACGATCGCAAGGGTCCTGAAGCGCCCGGCGATCCGGCTGGGCCTTGCCACGATCCTGCTGGTTGTCACCGGTCACTTTGCCGGGTTCACCTATATCCGCCCCTATCTCGAACAGGTTCCGCGTTTTGACGTCGAGATGATCACCGCGATCCTGCTCGCCTTCGGTGTCGGCGGCTTCTTCGGCAATATCGCCGGAGGTTTTCTGGCGGAGCGCAACACCCGCCTGTCGATGATGCTGGCGGCGGCCGGTATCGCCGCCACGGCTCTGCTTCTCGCCGTCGCCGGCGTGCTGCCGGCCATTGCCGCTGCAGCCACGGCAGCCTGGGGGTTCGCCTTCGGCGTTCTGCCCGTCAGCGTCCAGTCCTTCATCAGCCGGGCTGCCGGCGACGAGGCGGAAGGTGCCGGCGCTGCGACACTGACAACATTCCAGATCGCCATCTCGACGGGAGCAATCCTCGGCGGCGTGATCGTCGAACTCCAGGGACCGGCGGGTGTGTTCCTCTTCGCCGCACTGGCTGCGCTGCTGGGCGCCTCGCTCGTGGCGGTCTCCCGCAAGGTGGCCCTCCAGCCGGGCTGAGCTGAAAGCCCAATCGGTTGGCGGCCGAGATCCCGATTTCTCCAGGGTCGGGGCGGCCGCCAACTGCGCATCGGTTAACGATCGCCGCCACCTACCTGATCAGTCGGCGGCGGCGTTTCTTGCAAGGCTGGCTGACCGTCAACGCCTCATTTGGCCGTCAGCGGCAGCTCAAGGAGGCGATCGGTCGTGACGATGTCGCCGAAGGTGTCGTCGATCGAGGCCAGAGCTGCGCGGTGCAGAGCGATATGGCTGACGGTATTGCCATCCGCCATATCGAGGTCGCGCGTGGCGCAGGCGTCGTCGGCGACGATCACGCTGTAACCGAGCGGCACGGCATCGCGGGCGGCCCCGGCGACGCAGGCATGGGTCATCAGACCTGCGATGATCAGCGTATCGATGCCGGCCTCCTTCAGCCGTTGGTCGAGATCGGTGGTAGGAAACACACTGACCGACGACTTGCTGATCACCGCATGGCTCGCGGATGGCTGGATCGCGTCGTGAAACCGGGACATCTCGCTGTCCTCGGCGAACACAAGGCTGCCCGCCGGTGTCACATGCTGCACGTGATAGACGCGCATGCCGTCCTGATCGGCCCGGGCGATAAGGCGCTTGGCATTCACGAGTGCCTTTTCGCCATCCGGGATCGGCATTCTGCCGCTGAAATACTCCTTCTGAAAATCGATCACCAGCAGGGCTGTCTTCTCAGGATCAAGACTTTGCGGCGCCGTGGCACCGGCGAGGGCGCGGATGGTTGGGTGCTGTATCATGGAAATGTCCTTTCGCGTCTTTGTTGGCCGCGGGAAAATCCCGCATAAGGCGGCCTCACGAAAGTGGCCGGAATGACAATATATGCTAGGTTCTGGCCAACTCTTCGAAACGGGATCACAGCACCGATGCACACCATCGCCGTCATCGCCTTTGAAGGCATCAGCGCCTTCCACCTTTCGGTGCCCTGCATCGTGTTTGGCGACGAGTTGTTGAAACTTGGAGTGCCACGCTACCGGCTGCTGATCTGCGGCGAAAACACCGGATCGATCCCCACCGGTTCCGGCTTTCGCATCGAGGTGACACATGATCTGAGCCACCTGGGCGCGGCCGATACCGTCATCGTGCCGGCCTGGCGGGATCCGGACGAGCGGCCACCCGAAGCCTTGCTGCAGAGCCTGAGGGCTGCTCATACGCGCGGCGCGCGGCTGGTGGGCCTGTGCCTCGGCACTTTCGTCTTGGCTGAAGCCGGCGTGCTCGACGGGCGACCGGCTTCCACCCATTGGGCCTGGGCCGGAGAGTTCCAACGAAGCTACCCGCAGGTCGCCCTCGATCAGGATGCGCTCTACGTCGATGATGGCGACATCCTCACATCGGCCGGAACGGCCGCCGCAATGGATTGCTGCCTCCATATCGTTCGCCGCGATCATGGAGCGGAAATTGCCAATCGCATTGCCCGGCGGCTGGTGGTGGCGCCGCATCGCCAAGGCGGCCAGACCCAATATATCGAAAAACCGATGCCGGCGGCCGTCAGCGAGGTGCAGCTCGGCGCGACGATCAACTGGGCCATCGAACATCTGAGCGAACCCTTGTCGCTCGGTAAACTGGCGGAGCGGGCCGGAATGAGCCTGCGCAGCTTCACCCGACATTTCCGCAAGGCGACCGGCACCACATTTACACAATGGCTGCTCAATCAACGCCTGGCGACCGCGCAACGCCTGCTCGAAACCGGCTCCTGTCCGATCGACCGGGTCGCCGAGATCGCGGGCTTCGGCTCCACCGTCTCGCTGCGCCAGCACTTTACCCGCGCCTTCTCGATCTCGCCGGCAAGCTACCGCCGGCAGTTCAGGAAGGGGCCTGCCACCCTTGCACCTCAATGAAACATCCTAAACTGCTCGCTGCATTTTCACGGATCGAACGCATGTCGTTTCCTGCGCGTTTCGGAAACACAGCGTTCGGCCCCCAACCTCTGTTGCTCGGGGCGGTCCCATGCCATCTAGGAAACGAGCAATGACACATTCCCAGGCGGCGCTATCGTGAAAAAAATCGGATTCCTTTCCTTCGGCCATTGGACCCCCTCCTCCCAGTCGCAGACCCGCTCGGCGGGTGACGCGCTGTTGCAGTCGATCGACCTTGCGGTCGCCGCCGAAGAGCTCGGCGCCGATGGCGCCTATTTCCGCGTGCATCATTTCGCTCGGCAGCTGGCCTCACCGTTCCCGCTGCTGGCCGCCGTCGGCGCCCGGACGAAGCGCATAGAGATCGGCACCGCCGTCATCGATATGCGTTACGAGAACCCGCTCTACATGGCCGAAGACGCCGGCGCCGCCGACCTCATCTCCGGTTCTCGCCTGCAGCTCGGTCTCAGCCGCGGATCGCCCGAGCAGGTGATCGATGGCTGGCGCTATTTCGGCTACGTGCCGCAGGACGGCGCATCGGATGCCGACATGGGCCGCAGCCACGCGGAAGTATTTCTGGAAGCGCTGAAAGGCAACGGTTTCGGCCAGCCGAACCCGCGACCGATGTTTCCGAACCCGCCCGGCCTGCTGCGGCTCGAGCCCCATTCGGAAGGACTGCGCGACCGCATCTGGTGGGGTTCCAGCTCGAACGCAACCGCCGTCTGGGCCGCCAAACTCGGCATGAACCTGCAGAGCTCGACGCTCAAGGACGACGAGACCGGCGAGCCGTTCCATGTGCAGCAGGCAGCCCAGATCCGCGCCTATCGGCAAGCATGGAAGGAAGCGGGCCACACCCGCACGCCTCGGGTCTCCGTGAGCCGCAGCATCTTTGCGATCGTCGACGATCGCGACCGCGCCTATTTCGGCCAGAGCGGCAAGGAACAGGACACGATCGGCTTCATCGACGAGAACACGCGGGCAATCTTCGGCCGCTCCTATGCGGCCGAACCGGATGTGCTGATCAAGCAGTTGGCCGGCGATGAAGCGGTGGCGGAAGCCGATACGCTGCTGCTGACCGTGCCCAACCAGCTCGGCGTCGATTACAATGCCCACGTCATCGAGGCGATCCTGAAGCACGTGGCGCCAGCGCTCGGCTGGCGTTGAGCGACGGGACGCCGCTTTCGCCTTGTTGGCGAGTTCGGTGAATGTTGCGAGATCCGCGCCCGGCACACTTCCCTTCAGGGACAGATGGATCGCGGTGATGGCAAAACCGTCGGCGACGGATTCGAGCGTGACCTTGGCGGTGGTCTCCATGCTCTCGGCCGCGAGCCCGACCTCTCCCAGGATCAGCGACAATGCCATGGTGAAACAACCGGCATGAGCCGCGCCGATGAGTTCCTCCGGGTTTGTGCCCGGCACGCCCTCGAAACGAGCTGCAAAGCCGTAGGGATAGTCTTTCAAGGCCCCGCTCTGCGTCGAAATTTGCCCCTTGCCGTCCTTGAGACCGCCGGCCCATTTTGCCTGTCCAGTGCGATTGATCTGCATGCTCATCTCCTCCGGGTGACATCTACGGCCTTGCAGATAGGGCGGTATCGGCGGATTGGTATGACGCTGCACGGATTGGCTCGCCGACGCTCGAAAACGCGGCCGGCGGGATGGAGGAGACGATCGTCCATCCCTCGGTGCACCGAAGCTCGCCCGCCTGCCGGGAAAATTTTTCCGCCTATCATGCGTCGCGCGCGAAACGGTTGCTTAAACTCCCTTACAACCTTGACTAATTTGCCCTCGTTGCGGACGCTGCCTCCCTCGCGCTCCGCTCCACCAATCAATCGAGTGTAAATCGTGTCCCAAGCTTCCATCAAATCCCCGCCGAAGCCGTTCTTCCTGTCGTTCGGCTTCCAGGTTCTCGCAGCCATGGTCATCGGTCTGCTGCTCGGCCTCATCGCCCGCAACATGGGCGTCGACGCGGCCGGCAACCCCAACTGGCTGACCGTGACATTGCAGACGATCGGCGCCATCTTCGTGCAGCTTCTGCGCGCCCTGGTCCCGCCGCTGGTCTTCACCGCGATCGTCGCTTCGATCGCCAATCTGGCGACGCTTCAGAATGCGGCAAAGCTGGTCTGGCAAACGCTTCTCTGGTTCGCGATCACCTCGCTCATCGCCGTTGTCATCGCAATTGCGCTCGGCCTCATCATCGAGCCCGGCATAGGCTCGACCGTATCGCAGGAAGCTGCCAAGGCACCCTCCTATTCCGGGTCCTGGCTCGATTTCCTCAAGGGCCTTGTCCCCGCCAACATTCTGGGCCTGGAGGCAAGCACCAAGCTGACGGAGGGTAGCGCCAGCACGTCGCTGAATTTCAACGTCCTGCAGATCCTCGTCGTCTCGATCGTCTTCGGCACGGCCGCGTTGAAAGCGGGCGACGCAGCCAAGCCCTTTCTCGCCTTCAACCAGTCGCTGCTCGTCATCGTCCGCAAGATCCTTTGGTGGGTCATTCGGCTGACGCCGCTCGGCACCATCGGCCTGCTCGGCCGCGCCGTGGCGCAATATGGCTGGGGAACGCTGGCGCAGCTCGGCTGGTACGCAGCGGCCGTCTATATCGGCCTCGCGATCGTGCTGTTCGTCGTCTATCCGGCGCTGCTGGTCGCACATGGCCTGAAGCCCTCGCGCTTCTTCGCCGGCGCCTGGCCGGCAATCCAGCTGGCCTTCGTGTCGCGCTCGTCGGTCGGCACCCTTCCCGTCACCGAAACCGTGACGGAAAAGAGCCTCGGCGTGCCGCGCGAATATGCCGCCTTTGCCGTGCCGCTCGGCGCAACGACCAAGATGGACGGTTGCGCTGCCATCTATCCGGCGATCTCGGCTATCTTCATCGCGCAGTTCTTCGGCGTGCCGCTCGGCATCCAGGAATATGTCCTGATCGTCTTCGTCTCGGTGCTCGGCTCGGCAGCGACCGCCGGCCTCACCGGCGCAACGGTCATGCTGACGCTGACACTGTCGACGCTTGGGCTTCCCCTTGAGGGTGTGGGCCTTCTGCTCGCCATCGACCCGATCCTCGACATGGGCCGCACCGCCGTCAATGTCGCCGGACAGGCACTGGTGCCGACGATCGTTGCCAAGCGCGAAGGCATTCTCGACGAGACCGTATACAATGCCGGGAAGTCGATTGAAGATCCGGAGCCGGACGCAGTTCTTCAGGCCGCCTGATTTTTTCAGGCTGCAAAATTGGTACAACGGACGACGAAGGCCGGCATTCTTGCCGGCCTTTTTGCGCCCAACGGCGGGCAACCCTGCGCATGCCGAGCGACCCCCTTGATCGGCAGCTGAGGCCGGCGTCCCGGCGGTCCTGCGTTCGCAACGCGCCTTCCGAAGTCACGGGGCGACCCGGCGCGAACCGTGAGCGCGCGTCCTCCCGCATCGCTCCCCACGCCGTACCTCTTTCGGAGAGAGGCTCTTCGCCGTCACGCTGACAGACATTGACGGAAGACATGCAGCATGAGACAAACCGACCGTTCGGTTTGTGATGGAGATACCTGTTGAAGCCCATTGCCGTGCATCGCCACCTCCACGATGTCTTCGGGTTGCAGCAAACCCTGCCGGAACTGGCCGCGACAATCTCGTTCGGCATCGCTCTGCCTGTCGCCCTCGCCACCAGATTTCCGGATTTTCTGGCGTCGGTGCCGCTGTGGAGAAGCGCGTTGGCGCTGATCCTCGTGCTCGATATCGCTGCCGGTTGCGTCGCGAACTTCACGCGATCCACGAACGACTTTTACGCCGCTCGGCCGCGCAACCGGTGGATCTTCATCGCAATCCATGTCCACGTGATCATCGTCGCCCTTCTGCTGGGCACCGACTTCGCGGCCTCGTTGGTCGTGTGGGGCTACACGATCGCCGGTGCCGTTGTCGTCAACGTGTTGAAATCAAACCCGCTACAGACGTTTGCCGGTGGGTCTCTGCTGGCCGCGGGCCTGAGCTGGCTTGCGCTATACCCCGGCGTGTCCCCCTTCATGTCGATCGCTTTCGCCCTGTTCATGCTGAAGGTGCTCTTCAGCTTTGCAGTGGATCACTATTCCTGTTCCCAAGCGGCCTGCGCGCCAGAAGGACGGACCTGATCGATGGCGTCTTCATTCGAGATCTCGACAAGCTGGCATCAGGGCGCGGTCGAGCGATCCGGATACCAACCGCGTTCGCCCGGCACGGCGCTCGACAAAGGCTAGGGGGCAATGTCGTTGCGGATCTGCAGGGCGGTTTCAACAGGTTGGCCCCGGTCGATATCGGCGGACTTACGCCGAGGCCAAGTTCCGACCCATTGAGGAGACATCGTGAAAGACACCAAGACCTCCATCATCGAGTGCGCATTCCGGCTGTTTCTGGAACGTGGATACGAGAATACCAGCATGTCGGATCTGGTCGAAGCATCCGACCTGTCGAAGGGTGCCGTCTATCACCACTTCAAGGACAAGGACGCGCTGCACGACGCCGCGATCGAGTATTTCTTTGTTCGCTTTTTTGAACCGGCAGAGACTGCGGCCCAGCCCGGAGGCGAGGCCAACCTTGAGCATGTGATCAATGAGCTGTGCGCCGGCTACGAGCGCCTCATTGCGGAAATCGCCACCGTCACACCCGATGTAAACGCCTATTATCGCTTCATCTTCTCGATCTTGCCAAAGGTGAAGTCCGTGATAACGCAGCAGATCGCAACGGCCCGCGCTGAGATTGCCGCCGCCGTGCGGCAAGATCAGGAGGCGGGGCGACTGCGCTCTTGCCTGTTGCCGGAGGTCGTTGCCGACCAGTGCCTGGCATTGATCGAGGGCGGCGGACTTCTCTGCCTGCTCGAAGGAAAAGAGACCGTTAGCGCGGTCTTTCAGCGAACGATCCCGAGCTATCTTCGGTCGCTGAAAGATATCGCATGACGTGACGAGACACCCGGATCGGAAGAGCGGATGCCTTGGCGCCGTACTCGAAACCGGCCATCGCCGACACCACTCAATTTTCAATTTGTACGTTTTAAATGAAACCAACAATACCGTAGAGTTGTTAATCTCCGAGGATTCGAATACTCAACAATCGGCGCTTCTGTGGCAGCAGCGCATTACAATCTTCTCCTCGGATCAATGCCGATTTGAGGAAATACAGGCAAAGCGGAGCTTGGATGCCGGTCATCTTTCAGCGCATTAATGAGGGCCAGGCGTCACAGGCAGCGACGATTATCGTGCAGGCTTATGTGGAGCCGCCTTGGAATGAAGAGTGGTCGCTGGAGGGGGCGACGGCACGCATGGGCGAATTGTCGACCACACCGGGCTGGATAGGGGTCGGCGCCCTTGAGGCCGGACAATTGCTCGGGTTTGCCATCGGCCTCCCGCACACATCCGCTTCCGGCAGGGGCCTATACATACCCGAGATCGCCGTCCTTCCATCTCATCAAGGCAGGGGCATTGGAAAACGGCTGCTTAAACTGCTTGAAGCAGAAGCTCACAACGCCGGTTTTTCAAGTGCTTGGCTCCTGTCGCAAAGCCAGGGAGCCGCTGCGGAATACTACAAGGCCAGCGACTACAAACAGGTTGCGAAGCTGAGGGTCTACTCGAAGTCCTTTGGATAGCGCGAAAGGCTTGCGCGGGCCGCGCCAGCACCGATGGCCGCCTGACAACGACGGGTCGCGCAACAATGGTCCTGCGCCATGCGTTACGCGCAGCGCAGGAACACCTCAAACCCGGTCGAAAGGTTCCCCGCCACCCCGATCCCATTCGAGGATCAGGCAACAGCCCCTGAGAGGCGACGACGCCACAAAACCGAGGAAGCCGTCGCCACCGTTCGCATTGCGTCGGCAGCGAGCGAGCCCTGCTTCCACACGCCAGCGCTTACCCCTCGTAGTGGCCCGACGACGCCGCGGCAGCCGATTTGACCACCAGCGCCACATCCGCACCCTTGATCACGCTCACCCCCGTTGCACGCAGATCTGCGACGGTCTTCAGTCCGCCTGACTTCGGCGTTTCGAGAGGCTCGACACTGCGAGCGTCCAGATCGACCACCCAAAGCCCCTTTTCACCCTCGATACCGATCACAACAACTTTAGTCATTCACTTCCCCTCTCACGATGGATTGCTCCGGTTAAAATCCCGCCCTCTTCAAGCCGTCTCGATAGAGGTCCCTGTGCCATTGTTCCTTGCTCGGAACAGCCGCGAGCCACGTTTCCAGATCGAAGTTGGGGTTGGCTTCGCGCACGCGGCGAACAAAGACACGCGCCTTGTCCTTCTGGTCCAACATCGCCCAGTTCGCAGCCGAGAGCCTGTCGGCCAGGCTCGGATCGGCCATACGGCCGATATAGTCCAGCGAGGTCTCGAATTGGCTCAGCGCGTAGTTTGCGCCCGCGGCGGTCCAGAGATAGGAGTCCGGGCTCAAGGGATTGAGCTCGATCGCCCGTTCGATCTTCTGCAACGCCTTGCCGGGAAGAGAACAATGGACCAGCGTATCCGCATGATCGGCAATGATATCGGCGTAGTGCGGCCCCAGCGTCTCGGCCAGTTCCATCGCCTCGGCGCTTTCATCGAATGCGCCCTGCAAAAGCTTGGCAACGCCAAGCTCTCGGTAGCCATCGGCCATGTTCCGGCGCGCATCGATTGCGCGCACCGCAAACCCCTCGGCGGATTTCAGCAGCTCGATATCGCCCCGTGCGGTCAGCAGCCATTCCTTGGAATAGGTTCTGGCGATCGAACTCAGCGCCGGAGCAAAATCGGTGCTCGCGTGCAGCGCCGTCTTCATTTCCTTGCGCGCACGCCGAAGGTCGGGCAGCGTGAGCCGGTTCAAATGCCGTCTTCCCACGAGATAACTGTGGTACGCCGCCGGGTTCAGTTCCCTGTAAAGCCGTGTCGCCTCGTGCCGTTCGATCTCGCTTGAAACCGAAAGCGCGATGTTTCGTGCGATCACGCGGCGGGCAGCGACGAGGTCAGGTTGGCTCAGGCTGAACCGTTCCGCCCACACGACCTCGTTGTCGGGGAAAAAGACAAGCTGAACGAACAACGTTCCTTCGCTTGTCTGATTACTGATCCGGCTGTCGAGGATGTAATTGAGAGCATGGCGTTGAAAGAAATCTGCCTGGTCTTCGAGCTGATGTCCGATCTGGACGGCGGAATGGTGGGCGATGACCTGAAGACTGTTGAACGCGCAAAACCCGATCGTGATGTCCTCGATCAAGGCGTTCGCGATGAAGCGGCTGTCCGGGCGCCCGATATGATCGCTTGGAGGCAACAGCACCAAACGAGGTACCGCGTGCCGGCGCATGTCGTCAGGTTCAACATGAGGGCGTTGCTCTGATATGCTGACGAGCGAGGGATGGGCCTGTGCGCTCGCAGCTGTTTGCCTGGCATCCCGGTTCGCCGTGGCGTTGACCAGATCAGCACCGCGCGCCAGCGCGTTGCTCCGCTTCTCGAGAATTTTGCGGAGCTGGTCGACCTCTTCTTCGGCGTTGAAGACTTCGACAAGCAGCTGCAGAGTGTCCGGATCGGCGCGCTCCGCTCCGATGAGCAGTATCCCGGCATCCTTGAGAATTTCTGCGTCTTCGTCCGAGCGCGCCACACGCGACACCCTCTTCAGCAGCGCTTTGAGAAGGGTATTCTGACGGTCTTTCTGCTCGGCAAACCATCCGTAGAAGTCACGGCTCTGGCAGCCGACAGGCCCCAGGAACGAGCGATGCATCAGCGTCGCGAGATTGCGCAACTGACGCAAGGGGTCCGCCTCATCCTCATCGGCAACCCAGACCATGTCCGACGACACCGCCAGCCGTTCGACGTGGATCATATTGCTGGAAAAAGAGAGGAGCTGTGCACCGAGTTCGTCTTGGCGGAGCTTTATCCTGGATATCATCTTGCGCATGTTGACGAGGGACACGGCGTTGTCCTCGTCTCCCCACAGGAATGCGGCCATGGCGGCGCGATGCTCGGCCCCTTCCCTAATCGTCAGCAGATAGGCCAGAAGCAACAAACCTTTTTCGGGGTAGGCAACTTGCCGCCCCTCTGAGTCGACGAGCTTCAAGCCACCAAAGGTTTGCAGAAAGAAGGTCATTTGTACCTTAGGGCCGTTCCGCCAATATTGATCAGCACCCCTGCGCCAAAAGAAGACCCAACGGCAGTGTGTAAGCCTCTCGGCCTGTAATCTAGGGAGCGTGTGGACAAACGATTGCGAGACGGAGTTTGTCGTAATAGCGCGCAGAATTCAACTGGGAACTCACGCGAGGCAAAGCAGAGGTTGTCATAGCGCCCCACACCGCTCGATCGTCTGACGACAGCTATTCTATGCTTCATTTCAGGTTCTGACCAAACTTGCAGCGCGATGACCGAAAACGACCTTCTGCCGCGGGCCGAATGACCGCAGCGCCCCTATACTTCGCCTTTGTTTTCGCGGGTCGCGGGCAGCCGCCAATCGTCTCGCCCTTCTTTCGACCGCGACCAAAAGCGCCGCGATCACTGCGAGGAAACACCAAGCCAGCACTGATCCCCGGAGTGCGGTTGGCGTTGATCTGCACCTGCATATCGTCCATGCGGCCGGGGTGCGCTTCGTTGGGACAGTGACGGTCGTGTGAGCCGGATCGGCTGCCCGGATCGCCGCAGTTATGCGGTGGAGGACCCGGCCGGATTGCCGGCTGGCGGCAACGCAGTTTCCGGCTCTTCTGACGCATGACCTTTCTCCAGCTCGACAACCTCCAGGCGACCCCAGGCTGCGGCCCGATCCATCAGCAAACGCATCTCGGCGTTGAGGGCATGCGATCGCCGGATCTGATCGGCGTGGGCGACATTGGTCCGCGGATCGTAGAAACCGCCGATGTCTTCACCTGTGGCACTCCTGGCCTGTTCGAGTGCCGCCCGCAGCGCGGACAGCTCGGCCTTTGCCACGAAATATCGTCTCATCGCGTTGATGAGTTCGCGGTCGCGCGCCTTCGTCTTCATGGATGCCTCCCTTGCAACAGGCAGTCGGCGTGATCCCACAAGATGGCGAAATCTGGGTCCTCCCCAAAGGTCAGGCATGTTGCCTGTGGACGCAACGTCGCCGCATCATCTCGAAGGCGGATCAGGGGGGCGTCATCGTGATTGGACTTCAGGCCCGACAAGAGTCACGCTCACTCTAGGGAAAAGGGTTGGCGCAGCGCATCTATCGTCCAAATGGAGGCGACAATGAAGCACCATACACGCGAGCAATTGCAGGTCTTCGCGCAGATCGAACCGGACGTCCGTCCGCTGAACATGTCCCACAGCGAGCGCCTGGAACGCTGGGCGGAGCTTCTCGAGCAGAGCCCGACCCGCCATCTGGCGACGCTCTATGAAACCGAGCACCAGTCGGCCGCCGTGCGCGATACCTTGCGCAGCGACGGTTCGCCAATTTCCGTGGCGTTCAACGACCCGATGCTGCGAGCCGCCGGCCTGGAAGACGATACCTACGGCGAGGCGCTCCGGTTCTTCGGGCTACGCGACTGGCAGCTTCACGGCGTGATCTGCTACTGCCACTTCGGTGCAACGGTGCATGCCGCGACGGCAGCCGGGCTCGTACGGTCGATTCTGAACGGCGAACGCAGCGGCCTGCTGGCCCGCATGCGCGCCTTGTTCTTCGGCTGACACTGGCCGGAATGCGTGACGCTGTGCATGTCGACATGGGCTGGTGGCAGCCTGCCGGGGCCGGCGAGGCCGCCGGGCGTAAAGTGCGGCCTTGCCACCCGGCTTCCTTCACGTCTTCGTCACGCGGTTTCGGTGTCGCGAGGCTTAACGGCCGGCATCCGTGATGGCAGCGACCGTCGCAGCGGAGAGCCCGACCTCCGCCAGCACCTCGGCCGTGTGCTCCCCGAGACCCGGCGCCGGCCGCCGGAAGCGGCCCGGCGTTTCGGACAGGCGCGGCACGATGTTGTGCATGGGCAGCGGCCCGTGCTCGGCATCGTCGAGCGAGACGATCACCTCGCGCTCGGAAAAATGCGCGTCCTCGGTCGCGTCGGCAATGTTGTAGATCGGCCCGACCGTTGCCCCACTGTCGCGCATGATGGCGAGCGCCTCGTCGTGGGAACGAACCGCAAACCAGGCGCCGATCGCCTCATCGACCAGATCGCGGTGCTTGAGGCGCTCGCTGTTGGAGCGGAAGCGCGGGTCGTCGTTCATGTCGGGGCGGCCGATGATCTCGAAGATCCGCCGGGCAACGGCGGGCGTCGAGCCCGAGAGCGCGACGTACTTGCCGTCGGCGCATTGATAGACGTTGCGCGGGCAGGCGGTGTTCGAGGCGCTGCCGATGCGCTCCTTGACCGTGCCGTTGAGCGCATAGATTGCGGCCTCTGGGCCGAGAACCGAGAAGATCGGCTCCAGCAGCGACAGGTCGATGACCTGTCCGCGCGCCCTGCCCTTTTCGCGGGCAAACAGCGCCGTCATCGTCGCCGACATGCCGTATACGCCGGCGATCATGTCGGCGAGCGCCAAGGGCGGCAGCACCGGCTCCCGGTCGGGAAAGCCGGTGCGGTAGGCATAGCCGCTCATGCCTTCGACGATAGTGCCGAAGCCGGGAAATGCCGCATAGGGACCGGTCTGGCCGAAGCCGGACACACGCACGACGACGAGATCGGGATTGCGCACCAGAAGCTTGTCCGGGCCGAAGCCCATCTGTTCCAGTGTTCCCGGGCGGAAATTTTCGATGAAAACGTCGGCGCTCGCGACCAGTGCCCAGAGTGCCTCGCGATCGGCCGTTTCCCTGAGGTTGAGGACCACCGAGCGCTTGTTGCGCCCATAGGTCTTCCAGAACAACGACAGGCCTTCGTCCTTCCACTCGCGCAGCGGGTCGCCCGCCGGCGGCTCGATCTTGATCACGTCGGCGCCGAAATCGGCAAGCTGCAGCGACAGCATGTTGCCGGCGACCAGACGCGAAAGGTCGAGCACCTTGATCCCCTGAAGCGGCCCTTCGGCATCAGGATCCCAGTGCTTTCTGACGAAATCGTTCATTGGAGGCGCCCGCCCGTCTTGTCGTCGAACAAAAGCACATTGGCCGTGTCAAAGCCGATTGTCACCTTTGCGCCCGACTGCAGAAGGGCGCTTTCGCCAAGAACCATGGTGATGTCGGTGGTCTCGACCCGAAGCATCACCTCCTGCGCGTCCCCGGTCGGTTCGACCAGCACGACCTCGGCGGCGATGCCACTGTCGGCAAGGTGGATGTGCTGCGGGCGGATGCCGTAAACGATCTTGCGCCCCGAAGCGAGCCCGTGACCTTCAGGCAGCGGCAGCCGGGCGCCATCGGCAAGCCGCAGCATCTGGCCATCGACCTCGCCGCGCAAGAGGTTGATCTCAGGCGAGCCGATGAAGCTGGCGACGAACAGGTTCTGCGGGTTCTTGTAGAGCTCCAGCGGCGGCCCCATCTGCTCGATCTTGCCGCCGTTCAGCACCACGATCTTGTCGGCCATGGTCATGGCTTCCGTCTGGTCGTGGGTGACGTAGATCGTTGTCTTGCCCAGGCGCTGATGCAGCTTCTTGATCTCGCCGCGCATCTTCACCCGAAGCTTTGCGTCGAGGTTGGAGAGCGGCTCGTCGAAGAGGAAGGCGCGCGGGTCACGCACGATGGCGCGCCCCATCGCCACACGCTGCCGCTGGCCGCCCGACAGTTCGCGCGGGAGCCGCTCGAGCAGATGCCCGAGCCCGAGGATGTCGGCTGCTTCATCGACGCGACGCTTGATCTCGCTCTTCGACACGCCGGCGAGCTTCAGCGCAAAGCTCATATTGTCGGCGACCTTCATGTGCGGATAGAGCGCGTAGCTCTGGAACACCATGGCAAGGTCGCGTTCCTTGGCCGGCATGTCGTTGACAATGCGGCCGCCGATGGTGATCTCTCCGGCGCTGATGTCCTCTAGCCCTGCGATCATGCGCAAGAGCGTCGACTTCCCGCAGCCGGACGGGCCGACCAGGACGACGAATTCGCCGCTGCCCATGTCGAGCGAAATATCATCGAGCACCGACATACTGCCGTAGCTCTTTCCCACATTCCTGAGTTCGATCTCGGACATGGTCTCTCCTCCCATTTGATGCGCCGGTGCGGCTCTTGGCGCCGCCCGCCGGCCCGTTTCACAGGCCGGCGGGCGGGAACTAGACCGCTCAGGCAGTCTCGACGATCTCGATGGTTCCGACGCTCATGCGACCGAGCGCACCCAGGCGAAGACCGGCCATGCCATAGACGAACTGGTCATCGCTCGCCTCGATCAGCGGCTTGCCGTCGATAGCGAAGGACAACGCCCCACCCTTGACGGTGAACGCGAAGCCGTAGCTCTTGCCAAGTTCGCGCTTGAACGGTGCGCGCGCGAGAACGGTGGTGCCGAAATCCTCCTTGAGGATGACCACCTCGTCGCCGTCGAAGCCTGCGGCATAGAACCGGCTCGTGCCCTGAACACGCGCCGTCACCAGCTGCGACGGCCCGGCGAGCGGCTTGACATCCGCCAGCACCTCGACGTCGCGGGCGTAGTAATGGCCCGTCCACAGATCGGCATCATTGGCCGTATGCGCATGGATGCGACCATCCTGCAGGGTCCAGTGACCACGGTTCCAGGTGAAGCGCGAAATCGAACCCCATTCCTGCACTTCGCCCCTGGGATCGATGACGGTGTGGCCAGCGCCCTCGACCTTGAAATCGGCGAGGAACAGGCGGCCGAGGAATTTCAACCGACCGAAATACTCGACCTGGATGCCGATCTCGTCGATCGCTTCGGCACCTTCAGGCACGGTGAACGCATAGTCCTGCCAACCCTCGTGGTTGGGCACGTGCCACGCGCCGGTCTCCTCGATCGCGCCGGATATGGCCCGGCGGATATAGGGGGCGACGCGCAGGTTGCCGTCGCCATTCCAGGGGTCGAGCCACAGCTTGAACGACACCGTCTGGCCGGCATCGACGAGCGGCGAGAACATCGGGCGGTAGCGCTCATCGTCGAAATCGGAACGGCGATAGAACGGCTTCCAGAAGATGCGTCCGCCCTGGCCGCGCTCGAGGCGGTCGAGCTGGATTTCGAGCGAACCGCGCGAACCTTCGGCCTGTTTCTCGGTCGAGCCCTTGAGGCTGATCTGGTTGAAGCCCTCGGTGCGGAAACCGTGGGTCGAACCGGGCAGGTCGAAATCGAAGCGCACTCCGCGACGGGTGAAGTCTTCGAGCCAGAGAGCCGGCACGTCATCACCGCGCAGTTGCAGCGCCAGCACCGTCAGTTCCCGGGCGAAGGACGGGATGTCGACGATATTGATCGAGCCGACCACGCCGGAGGCAACGATGAAGTCGTTGATCGGCTTTCTGTACTTGTCCCAACCCGGCTGAAGCCCTTGGAACGTGCCGACGATCGCTCCGGCATTGCCGGCGTTGCAGTCGGTGTCCCAGCCGGCCATGGTGGCGATCTCGGCAGTGCGCGGCAGGTCGCCTTCGCCATAGAGGATCGCCATGACGGTCACGCCGGCATTGGGGATGATGTGGCAGACTCCGGGATAACGGTCATAGCCCCAATCGGCAGTCAGCATGTCGCGGCAGGCGCGCCAGTTGCCGGGATTGGCCTTGTGGAAGTCGATCACCGCCTGCGCCACGCGGGCATAGGTGGATTTCGCGTCGATGGTCGCCATGGCGGCGGCGATCACCTCGGCGATCGAGGTCGCCTCGAAAGCCCCAGCGATGGCGGCGGCGCAGAAGCGCGCGCCGTTCAGGCCGTCGCCGTCATGGGCAACGCTCGCAGCGCGAGCCGAAGCGTCGGCTGCCTTCTGCGGCTCGCCCGGATGCACCCAGCCCCAGCTGTCGATGAAGATCTGCCCGCCGATCTGCTCGGCAACGGTCGCGCCGTTCTGGGCGATCGATCCGGATTGCGGCGCAGGAATGCCGGCACGCAGGTTGCGGTAGGCGGTGTGCTCGGTCGAAACCCCAAAGCCGCCCCACCAGTACATGCCGTGCTCTTCGGCAGCATAGTTCACCCAGGTCTTGCCGACATCGGCAGCACTCGCCTTCAGACCGTAGTCGCGCAGAGCGCGAATGAAGTAGACCGGGCCGTTGGTGTCGTCGTCGGCGGCGAAATTCTTGAAGTCCCGCAGATACTGGGTGACTTCGCCATAGGTCTTCTGGACGCGCTCATAGCTCCAGATCGTCGGTTCGACCGGTGCGCCCAGGCGAACGCCAATGGCCTTGCCGATAAAACCGGCATAGATCTTCTCGTAAATCGTCTCTTTGCTGAGCTTGGGCATCATGCGTCTTTCGTTATCGATCAGAATGTGAGGGCGGCGCGGAAGCTGGCCCGCCGGTCGGCGGCCGCCTGGTCGGCGGCAAGCATGGTCGTTGCCACTTCGGTGAAGCGATCGGCCGAAGCGGTGAGGTCGAGCCGGTTCGCCCGGTCGAGGAGGGCATGGTCGGCGTCGTCGATGACACCTTCGCCGTGCATCGCGCCGAGGATCGCACCAGCCATGACGCCGATGGAGTCAGTATCGCGACCGGAATTGATGCCGTCCTCGATCGAGCGGCGGAAATCTCCGTCGTTGAGCAGGCAGAACCCGAGCGCCAGCGGCAGCTCTTCGATCGAGCCGAGGCGGCTCGGCTGATAGGCAGCCGTCAGACGACCTGCCTTGGCGGGTGTGTGGTTGACGTCGTCGCCCATGGGAGAATAGGGCGCGATCGCCGCATGGAAGGCGGCAACGACCGTCTGATGATCAGCACCTTGCACCTTGAGCTTGCGGGCAACGTCTGCGATGTCGGCAATGGCGTTGCGCGTCCCGTCCTTGGCCAATGCCAGAACGGCTTCGATCACGCCTTCGATATCCGTTCCCGGAACGAACGCAGCGGCAACCGCGGCGGCAAACGCGCCGGCGGCCTCGAGGCCGAAGCTTTCCTGGTGGCCGGAGGCAAACGCGATCGCCTCGTCATAGGCGGCCCTCGGATCGCAGGCGTTGACGACGCCGATTGGCGCGACATACATCGCGGCACCACAATTGACCATGTTGCCGATGCCGCCCTGGCGCGGATCGCACGATGTCAGCTGGTGGCGCTGGAAGATCCATTTCTCCGGATAGAAAAGGCGCTCGATCAGCATCGCTTCGCGCTGCAGTTCCGGCACGTAGCGCGGCACCCAGGCGATCTGCCTGACCATACCGTCGGCCATGTCCCAGGCATCGAGATGCCGGCCGACGTCACCATAGATATCCATGAGGCAGAGCGTCATCAGCGTGTCGTCGGTGACGATGCCGTTGCCGCGCACCCGGCCGTTGCGGGCCGTAGCGTCAAGCGACATCTTGTGCCACTCGGTGTCCAGCGAGCTGACCCGGCCATATCGCTTAGCGATTTCGGCGGCCGGCAGTTTTTCGACCGGCGCCCCCATGGCGTCGCCAAGCGCGACGCCATGGATGAGCGCGCGGACTCTCCCCTTGAGAGAGAGCCCTTGAACGCTACTTTTGTGCATCGAGAACAGTCCTTGCATACTCGTTGAGACGTTTGCCACCGGCCGCTTCCCACTCCGCGACGTACTGATCCCACTGATCCATCTTGGCGGCGCCGGAGATGAACTTGTAGACCCAGGAGCGGTAGACGTTTTCGGTGGCATCGAGATCGGCGGCATAGTCGGCCGGCCAGACGAAGGTGTTGTCCGGCTTGAAGTCCTTCTGGATCGTCGCCAGCGATTGCTGGGCCGCTTCCGACTGCCAGACAACAGGCGGGGTCCAGTTGGCCGCCACCATGAAGCGGGCATACCAGGTGGCGATCTTGTCGGTGACCTTATAGGCGTCACCGTCCTTGGTGTATTCCTGGCCTTCGAAGCCGAGGCGGTCGAACATCTGGCCTTCCGGGCTTGCCATGAAGTCCAAGAGCTTCATCACTTCGGCCTTGTGTTCCGACACCGACGAGATCGCAAAGCCGCGCGATTCCTTGGAGACGTCGACGGCGGCGAGACCCTGGCCGCCCGGTCCCTTCGGCGGCGACAGCAGCACGAGCTCGGTGCCCGGATGAACCTGGCGCATCTTGCCGCCATAGATGTCGATAACCTCGCCGGAGGAGCCGAAGATCACGCCGGCGCGGCCGGTGTAGAACTTGTCTTCCTTCACGTCGAACTTGGTGGTGATGTATTCGGGATCGTAGAGGCCCTGCTCGCGCAGCGAGGCGTAGAAGGCGATCTTGTCCTTCTCCTGCGTGGTGGTGCGCGCATGCACCCACTCGCCGCCTGCGTTCTTCATCCAGGTGCCGGTGATGCCGAAGGCCTGGTTGAAGATCGAATCGAGCTCGTTGGTGTTGTCGGCCGTGGTCACGCCATAGCTGTCGGCGACACCGTTGCCGTCGAGATCGCCGTCCTTGATCGCCTTGAACAGGGTGACATAGTCTTCGACGGTTTCAGGCGCCTTGAGGCCGGTCTTTTCCAGCCAGTCCTTGCGGATCACCGGCTGGGGGCCGCGCACCGGATAGACGTAGAGCAGGTAGGGGTAGTTCTTCAGGCGCTCAACATTGTGCGGCCACAGCGCGTCCTTCAGGTACTTGGTGTCGGCCAGCATCGGGCCGAGATCCTCGAGCACCCCCTGCTCGACCATCTTGGCGTCGCCGCCCTGGAAATAGATCAGGTCCGGGATGTCTCCCGAGAGCAGCATGACAGACAGCTTGTCGGCATAGCCGGAAGATGGCAGGTCGACGAGTTCGATGTCCAGATCGGTGCCCTGCACCCGAAGTGCGTCCTCAATGCGCTGCAGGTGCTTGACGTCGTCGGGGTTGGACGGGGTGAAGTCCTTGGACACCACCCGGATCTTGACCGGCTCGGCCAATGTCGGGGCGGCAGCACCGAGGCTGAGTGCTAGCGCAGTCGATGCCAGCAGGACCATTTTTCTAAGCATTTCGTCTCCTCCGTTTAGATAGGCTTCTTTGTTGGAACTGGTGTCTTCGTCACCCCTTGAGCGCGCCGCTCATGGTTCCCTTGGTGAAGAATTTCAGGATCAGCGGGTAGATCGCCAGGATCGGCACGATGGTGAGCAGGATCATGCCGGCTTTCAGCGATCTCAGGTCGATCTGGCTGGCGCCGGTGTTGTTGCTGGCATTGTTGGCGCCGACGATCGCGACCTTGTCGCCATCGATGACGAACTGGCGCAGCACCACCTGCAACGGCCATTTGCCCTGATCGTTGAGGTAGATCATCGCGCGGAAGAACTCGTTCCAGTGAAAGACGAGATAGAACAGCGAGATGGTGGCGAGCGCCGGCTTTGCGAGCGGCAGGACCAGATGCCAGAACACCTGGAACGGGTTGGCGCCATCCAGTTCGGCAGCCTCCAGCAGTTCCTGCGGAATCTCCTCGAAGAAACGGATGAGGATGATCAGATACCAGGCATTGACCGCCTTGAAGAGGATCACCGACCAGTAGCTGTCGAGGAGGCCCAGGCGCTTGTTGACGAAATAGTCGGGAATGATGCCCGGCTCGAACACGATGGTGACGAGCACGAGAATAAACAGCGCCTTGCGACCCGGCAGGCCGGGCCTTGAAAGCCCCCAGGCCATCAGCGCGGTACCGACCACGCCGATCACGGTGCTGACAGCGGTGATGAAGATCGAGTTGAAGATGCCGCGCTGCACATTGGGGTGCTGCAGCAGAACACTCCAGACCTCGAAGGAGAACCCTCGAGGGATGATGGTCAGCCCGCTCATGCCCGGCACCTTTGCCGGGTTCGACAGCGAGACGGCGAGCAGGTTGAGGATCGGCTGGACGGTGACGACGACGAGCAGCAGCAGCGTCGAGACGATGATCGCATATTCGATGCGTTCGATCGGGGTCTTGCGCGACAGGGCCATTACCAGACTCCCTTTCCGGTCAGACGCTTGGAAACGAAATGGGCGATCACGATCATCATCGTGCCGAGCACGGCCTTGAAGAGGCCTGCGGCCGTTGCCAGCGAGTATTCGCCGGTCTGCAGCCCGATGCGGTAGACATAGGTGTCGACGATATCGATCTTGCTGCGCACTACATCGTTGGAGAGGTTGATCACCTGGTTGAGGTCGGCGTTGAGGAACATGCCGGCATTGAGGATGAACAGCGTCGCGATCGTCGGTACGATGCCGGGCAGCGTGACGTGGCGGATCTTCTGCCAGCGGTTGGCGCCGTCGATCTCGGCGGCATCATAAAGCTGCTGGTCGATGGCGATGATGGCGGCGAGATAAAGCAGGCTGTCCCAACCGGCCGAACGCCAGATCTCGGTGAAGACCAGCACCCAGCGGATCGCGCCCGTATCGGTCATGAACGACCGCGGCGCGATGCCGGCCATGCCCATGATATTGTTGACGGCGCCATCGGTCGGCGACAGCGCTGCGATGAAGATGCCGGCGATCACCACCCAGGACAGGAAGTGAGGCAGATAGATCGCCGACTGGATGAACTTGCGCAGCGAACCGCCGCGAACCTCGTTCAAAAGCAGCGCGACGATGATCGGCACCGGTAGGAAGAACACCATCTTCATGGCCGAGATGATCAGGGTGTTGGCCAGCACCTGCCAGAACACCGGCGAGGAGAACAGCACCTGGAAATGCTTGATGCCGACCCAGATGTTGGGTGGCACGATGCGGACCTGTTCGAAGGCGATGCGCGCCTCCCAGATCGGCAGGTAATGGAAGATGAGGAAGAACAGGATGCCCGGCGCCATCATGACGTAATAGGGCCACCACCGGCGCCAGCCATCGGCGGCGACCGCCACGCGGCCCTGCCCGCGGCGCGCGCTCGATTTGGGAACGTTCCCAAATTTAGGCGACATCACCGCCTCGTCACGATTGGTCATTGCTTACCCCCTCCCGGAGCTTGCTGCGCGTCTGGGCTGGTTGAGCGACAGATCGGCCAATGAGCCGCGCTCGATCAGCCGGCATGGCATGAACACCCGCCCATGCTCCGGGCGGCCGGCGATTTCATCAAACAGGCAATCGACGGCGCGCACGCCGATCTCGCGCCCAGGCTTGGCGACCGTCGTCAGTCCCGGCCAGGAAAATGCGCCTGCGGGAATGCCGTCGAAGCCGAGGATGGAGACGTCTTCCGGGCAACGCAGACCGGCTTCGCGCACGGCGACCATGGCGCCGAGCGCCATCAGATCGTTGGCGGCGAAAACCGCGAGATGGCCGACCCGGTCGCGTGCAAGCAGCCGCATCATCGCGGTGCGCCCGCCTTCGACGGTATATTCGCCATCTTCCATCGGCAGCGCCGCCGGGTCGATGTCGCGCTCGACGCAATGTTCATGAAAAGTGCGCAGAAACCGGGCCCGCGCGATACGCGATTTCGGCCCGAGGATCAGCGCCGGCGCGTGATGCCCCTTGGACACCAGATGGTCCATGCCGAGCCTGACCGCCTGGGCAATATCGGAACCGACGGAAGAATTGGCCGGAAAACGTTCAGCACTCGAACCGATCAGCACGAAGGGCAGCCCGAACCTGTCGAGATCGTCGAAGCTGTCGGCAACCGGATTGATGATGGCGCCATCGACCCGCGCCTGCCGCAGGGCACGCAGATGGCTCGCCTCGCGGCCATGATCCCAATCGGAAGAAAACACCAGGAGCGAAGTGTCGTTTTCGGCCGCGCGGTCCTGCGCACCGCGCGCCACCTCGGCCCAGAACGGATTGGTGATGTCAGGAATGACGAGGCCGAGCAGACCTGTGCGGCCGGAGCGCATGCCGACGGCCAGATCGTTGCGCTCATAGCCGACGGCACGGGCGGCCTCGAGCACACGCTCGCGCGCCTCGTCCGTAACATTGGACGCGCCGGAGAGTGCCCGGCCGGCGGTGCTCTTCGACACCCCCGCCTTTCGCGCGACGTCAATGATCGTCGGCCGCCTCCGCTGCATTCCACACGCCCTCCCATGGCATGAATTCGTGGGAACGTTACCACGGAGATTTCGAGTCCGCAAGTCCACCCGATTTCGGACGTGGTTTTGCCAGCTGTGCCGCAGGGTAGAAAAGAAAAAGGCCACCGTGAAACGGCGGCCTCAAATTGAGAGATATGACCTCCACGCGACGCGAGAGGTGTAACCTCCAGAGGGAACATCGCTTGGCAGCCGGGAGGATGGCTGCACATCAAGCGACCGTCATAATGTGACAGCACGGCGCCCGGTTATCAATCAATGCAAAACCAGAACTGAAGCCCGAGAGGGATCGCTCTTCCAAGATTCGCATGACCGCCGCGATTTTTTGCTACTCCTCATTTTCTGGTACGTTCTGGCGCCGCGCATGCCCCGTTCGGGAAGCCGCATCGATGACCGAAAGCCACGCCGGAGAGTGCGGCGCTTGCGCGCATCCGGCCGATTGCCTTGACATATGCGCCGTCGCATTTACGATAGTTGCATGCTGATCGTGACTTCATATGCCCTTCGAGAACCCGTGCGCCTCAAAGCGGGATCGTAACCCGGCCGCGGCTTTTACCGTGCGCGACCGGGGCATGTCACGCCATCCCAGCTATCTCCCTGTTAGCTGAGACGATGAAATCGGTCGCCGCCTCGCACCGCCACAAGCGGATTTCCTGATAGCGAGCAGGCCTTAGCTCTCGACAGCATGTAATGAAAAATCTTCCCCAAACCGCCGGCTGGCGCTCCGGCCTGCTTACCGCGTTCGACATCGCAACCGCGCTCGGCGAAAGCCGGGCGGCGCTCGCCGAGCTGTTCGATTGCAACACGCTGAAAAGCACACGACGGTCTGCTTGCGCAGACGGCCCAGAGCAATTCGAGCTCGACGCGGCGGCACGCACCAGCCTCGCCATCATCCATTCGCTTCGCTGCGACGCCGACCTGAAATGCCACGTTGCCGAGCAGGCGTTGTCTAACTGGCCGCAGATCGCCGTGACGGTCGCCCGCATTGTCGACTTCGAGCCTGATACATCGCACGACACCGGCACATGTCTTGAGCCCGCATCCGTCGTCGACCCTTTCCAGTTCTTCGGGCCATTTGCCTCAGAACAGCTGCCTGTCGCCATGCTTGACGACTATATCGACCTGATCGACGGGCGATATCTGTTGTGGCGCAAGCCGAAGTGCGATCCACATGGCATTGCGGCGGCAATTCATGCCAGCCAGGAGCGCCTTCGCCTCGACCCGCAGGATGCGGCTGCGCAAGCGGATTTTCTTGAGGCTGCGGCCGTCCTGAGACAAACATGCGAACACGATCTAATCTGGCTAGGCTCGATCAGAGACGAAGTATTCTGCCCGACACCGGCTGCCAACCAATCTTCGCTGCCCGAACAACTGCCCACCGCACCGATGATCGGCGAGGCGGGTAACGTCGGCACGTTGGCCATGAACTATCGCTCCAAAAGCTCGGTCAATATCTCGCTTGCCGCCCGCGCCATGAAGCGGCGGGCGCTGGGGCTAACCGTCAGATAACCCTGGTCTGCCCACCGACAGCCCAAGCATCCGAAGACATCTTGAAGACACAAGGCACATCATGATCCAGACCCCCTACTATCTGATCGACAAGGCGAAGCTCCTTCGCAACATGGAGAAGATCGCCTATGTGCGCGAAAAATCCGGCGCCAAGGCGCTGCTTGCGCTCAAATGCTTCGCCACCTGGTCGGTCTTCGATCTGATGCGTGAATACATGGATGGCACGACCTCTTCGTCCCTCTACGAGGTGCGGCTGGGGCGCGAGAAATTCGGCGGCGAAACCCATGCCTACAGCGTCGCCTATGGCGACAACGAAATCGACCAGGTGATCGGCCACGCCGACAAGATCATCTTCAACTCGATCGGCCAGCTCGATCGCTTCGCCGACAAGGCATCCGGCATCGCCCGCGGCCTGCGCCTCAATCCGGGAATGAGCTCGTCCAGTTTCGACCTTGCCGATCCCGCCCGCCCCTTCAGCCGGCTCGGCGAATGGGATGCGGCCCGGATCGAGACTGCGATGAACCGCATCAACGGCTTCATGATCCACAACAACTGCGAGAACAGGGATTTCGGCCTGTTCGACCGGATGCTGGGCGAGATCGAGGAAAGGTTCGGCGGACTGCTTTCCCGCACCGACTGGGTCAGTCTCGGCGGCGGCATTCATTTTACCGGCGACGACTATCCGGTCGACGCCTTCTGCGAGCGCTTGAAGGCCTTTTCCGGCCGTCACGGCGTCCAGGTCTATCTGGAGCCCGGCGAAGCCGCGATCACCCGCAGCACGACGCTTGAGACCACCGTCCTCGACACGCTCAACAACGGCAAGGACCTCGCCATCGTCGACAGCTCGATCGAGGCGCACATGCTCGACCTCTTGATCTACCGCGAAAACGCCAAGGTCGAGCCGAACGAAGGCCCGCACAGCATCATGGTCTGCGGCAAATCGTGCCTTGCCGGCGATATCTTCGGCGAGTTCCGCTTTCCGGAGCCCCTGAAAGTCGGCGACCGCGTCTCGTTCCAGGATGCGGCCGGCTACACCATGGTCAAGAAGAACTGGTTCAACGGCGTCGGCATGCCGTCGATCGCCGTCAGAGAGCTTGACGGCAGCGTCAGGCTCGTCCGCGAATTTTCATTCGCCGACTACGAACAGAGCCTCTCCTAAGGCTCGCATACCCCCACAAAAGAAGGAAAAATCACCCGAAATGAAGAAGAACGTTCTCATCATCGGCGCCGGTGGCGTGGCTCAGGTCGTGGCGCATAAGTGCGCGCAGAACTGCGATGTACTGGGAGACATCCATATCGCATCCAGAACGGTCGAAAAGTGCCGCGCGATCGTCGCCTCGGTCCGCGAAAAGAAGAGCCTGAAGACCGACGTGACACTCGAAGCCCATGCGCTTGATGCCATGGATGTCGAGGCAACGAAGGCGCTGATCGAAAAGACCAGGGCCGGCATCGTCATCAATGTCGGCTCCGCCTTCGTCAACATGTCGGTGCTGCGCGCCTGCATGGATACCGGTGCTGCCTATATGGACACCGCGATCCACGAAGACCCGAAGAAGATCTGCGAAACGCCACCGTGGTACGGAAACTACGAATGGAAGCGGGCGAAGGAGTGCAAGGAAAAGGGCGTCACGGCCATCCTCGGCGTCGGATTCGACCCGGGCGTGGTCAACGCCTATGCACGCCTCGCCAAGGATGAGTATTTCGACAAGGTCATCGCCGTCGATATCGTCGATATCAATGCCGGCAGCCACGGCAAGTACTTCGCCACCAACTTCGACCCCGAGATCAACTTCCGCGAATTCACCGGCGTCGTCTACTCCTGGCAGAACGGCCAGTGGCAGACCAATTCGATGTTCGAGGTCGGCAAGGAATATGACCTGCCGGTGGTCGGCAAGTGCAAGGCCTACATGACCGGCCACGACGAGGTTCATTCGCTGGCAAAGCACATGGACGGCGCCGACGTCCGCTTTTGGATGGGTTTTGGCGATCACTACATCAACGTCTTCACCGTCCTGAAAAACCTCGGCCTCCTGTCCGAGCAGCCGGTGAAAACTGCCGAAGGCCTCGAGGTCGTGCCGCTCAAGGTGGTCAAGGCCGTGCTGCCGGATCCGTCGTCGCTGGCACCGAACTACCAGGGCAAGACCTGCATCGGCGATTTCGTGAAGGGATTGAAGGACGGCGAGGAACGCGAAGTCTTCATCTACAACGTGGCCGATCATAAGGAAGCCTTCGAAGAAGTCGGATCGCAGGGCATCTCCTACACCGCCGGCGTACCGCCGGTCGCTGCCGCCATGCTGATTGCATCGGGCGAATGGGACGTGAAGCAGATGGTCAACGTCGAGGAACTGCCGCCGCGCCCGTTCCTCGACATCCTCAACCGGATCGGACTTCCCACCCGCATCAAGGATGCGGACGGCGACCGCGCCTTGACGTTCTCCTGAGACCATAGACGGTCGATCTCCAGCAGCTATCCCTCTGCGATAGCCCGCTAACCTGAAGACGAGGCCCGGCCGCCGTGAGGTGACCGGGCCTTGCCGCTTTCGGGCCCAGCCTTTCGCGTAGCGCCCACCCCACGCCCTGTGTGCAACGCAGCAACGATTGGCGCTTGCTTTGTTTATAAAAATGCTGTTCACTAAACATATTGCTAAACATGACACGTGAGGAGTTCATGTGAGCATTCATTGAAGTCGATACCGTTTCGACGCTGGCGGGGAGCCGGCTTTTTCAGTTCTGGGAGGAACTCATGCAGATGAAATTGAAAGCCCTTCTCGGGCTCGCATCGGCGCTTGCCCTATCGTCAGCGTTGCCGAATGCGGCCAAGGCCGAACAACTGACACTGTGCTGGGCCGCTTGGGACCCGGCAAATGCTCTGGTCGAGCTGTCCAAGGATTTCACCGCCAAGACCAACATCGACATGAAGTTCGAATTCGTGCCGTGGACCAGCTATGCCGACCGCTTTCTCAACGAACTCAACTCCCAAGGCAAACTCTGCGACCTGATCATCGGCGACAGCCAGTGGATCGGCGGCGCGGCTGAGAACGGCCACTACGTCAAGCTCAACGAGTTCTTCGACAAGGAAGGCATCAAGATGGATGACTTCGTGCCGGCGACCGTCGTCGGCTATTCCGAATGGCCGAAGAACACGCCGAATTACTGGGCGCTACCGGCAATGGGCGATGTCGTCGGCTGGACCTACCGCAAGGACTGGTTCGAAAAGCCGGAACTGCAGAAGGAATTCAAGGAGAAATACGGTTGGGATCTCGGCCCGCCGAAAACCTACGATCAGCTGAAGCAGATCGCCGAGTTCTTCCAGAAGCGCGAAGTCGACGGCAAGACCGTCTATGGTGCCTCGATCTATACCGAGCGCGGCTCGGAAGGCATCACCATGGGTGTCACCAACGTGCTTTACGACTGGGGTTTCCAGTATGAGAACCCGAAGAAGCCCTACGAGATGGAAGGCTTCGTCAATTCTCCCGACGCGGTGAAGGGCCTCGAATTCTACAAGGCGCTTTACGATTGCTGCACACCGCCCGGCAGCTCCAACGTCTACATGGTCGAATCCGCCGATGCCTTCAAATCGGGGCAGGTGGCAATGCAGATGAATTTCGCCTTCACCTGGCCCGGTCTCTACAAGGACGAGAAGGTCGGTGGCGATCGCATCGGCTTCTTCCCCAATCCGGCCGAAAAAGCACATTTCGCCCAACTCGGCGGACAGGGCATATCGGTCGTGTCCTACTCTGAAAAGCGCGATGCAGCGCTGCAATACATCAAGTGGTTCGCCCAGCCTGACGTGCAGGCCAAGTGGTGGGAACTCGGCGGCTACTCCTGCCTGAAGGCTGTCGTCAACGCACCGGGCTTTGCCTCCAGCCAGCCCTATGCCCAGGCGTTCCTCGACTCCATGGCGATCGTCAAGGATTTCTGGGCCGAGCCGAGCTATGCCTCCCTGCTCCAGGACATGCAGAAACGCGTGCACAACTACGTGGTCGCCGGCAACGGCACCGCCAAGGAAGCGCTCGACGGCCTGGTGAAGGATTGGACAGAGGTGTTCGAGGAAGACGGCAAGATCTAGTCCGGGCTCGAAATCCGGAGATCTCGTGCCGCTAAGGGCGGCCCCATCGGCAATCGCTGCGGGCCGCCTCGAAATCCCGACCCAAAAGACCAGGTGATACCTTGACCCTTTCCCATTCCTCCATCGCCGAGACGGCCGCGATGGCAACGACGGCGCCCATTGCCCGGCGGGTACGCGGCCTCTCCGACAGGGCGATCGCCTGGGCTTTCATCGCCCCTGCGATCACCCTGCTGCTGGCGATCAATATTTTCCCGCTGCTCTGGGCAATCTATCTGTCCTTCACCAACTATCGGGCCAATCGCCCGAACGCAGTCGTCGAAGGCGTCGGCCTCAGGAACTACGAACGCGTTCTGACCGACCCCGATATCTGGCAGGCGATGCAGACGACGGCCCATTTCGTCTTCTGGACGATCGTGCTGCAGACCGTCATCGGCTTTGCGCTCGCCTATCTCATCGACCGCAAGTTTCGCGGCCACGCCTTCTGGACCACGATCATCCTGATCCCGATGATGCTTTCGCCGGCCGTGGTCGGCAATTTCTGGCGCTTCCTCTATGAGCCGCAGATCGGCCTGTTCGCCTATGCCGCCTCGATGGTCACCGGCATTCCGACCTCCGAGATCCGGATGCTCGGCGACGTCTCGCTGGCGCCCTGGGCGATCATCATCGTCGATACCTGGATGTGGACCCCTTATGTGATGCTGATCTGCCTCGCCGGGCTGCGCTCGATCCCGGACTACATCTACGAGGCTGCCGAAGTCGACCGCGCCTCCAGCTGGCGGCAGTTCTGGTCGATCACCGTGCCGATGGCCCTTCCCTTCATCATGCTCGCCGTTCTTTTCCGCGGCATCGAGAATTTCAAGATGTTCGACATGGTAACGCTGCTGACCGGCGGCGGCCCAGGGTCCGTCACCGAAGTCGCTTCGATCACACTCAAGCGTGCGGCGTTCGAAAGCTGGGCAACCGGCCGGGCGTCCGCCTTCGCGATCATTCTTTTCGTTGCGGTGTTCGGCCTTGCCAACATCTACGTCAAAGCCCTCAACAAGGTGAAACAACGATGAGCTCCGCCAACACCGCCCATTCGGTCGTCGCGCCGAGCGACACCAGCAAACGCGTGGCCGGCACGATCGTCATCGTCTACGCCCTGATCACGCTGATTCCGCTCGTCTGGATCTTCCTGACCAGCATCAAGTCGCCGCCGGATTCGATCAGCTATCCGCCCAAGATCGTCTTCACGCCAACGCTCGAAGGCTATTGCAACCTGTTCACGACGAGGACGCGGCAGACCCCTGATTACATCGCCTCCCTGCCGGAGCCGACAAGCACCTGCGACGAGGTCACGCGCAAGCGCAACATGGTGATCGCCGGTCCGTCGAACTTCCTGCCACGCTTCGTCAATTCGCTGGTGATCGCGTTCGGCTCGACCTTCCTTGCCGTCTTCCTCGGAACGCTGGCGGCCTACGGCTTCTCGCGCTTCAAGGTGCCGCTTGCCGACGACCTGCTGTTCTTCATCCTGTCGACGCGCATGATGCCGCCGATCGCCGTCGCGATCCCGATCTACCTTATGTACCGCGAGCTCGGGCTCTCCGATACAGCGCTCGGCATGATCCTGCTCTACACCGCCGTCAACGTCTCGCTCGCCGTCTGGCTGCTCAAGGGCTTCATCGACGAAATCCCGCGGGAATACGAGGAAGCAGCGATGATCGACGGCTATACCCGGCTGCAGGCGTTTCGAAAGGTGGTGTTGCCGCAGGCAACCACCGGCATCGCGGCAACCGCCATCTTCTGCCTGATCTTCGCCTGGAACGAATATGCCTTCGCGGCACTCCTGACCTCGGGCCAGGCACAGACCGCGCCGCCGTTCATCCCGACGATCATCGGCGAAGGCGGCCAGGACTGGCCGGCCGTTGCGGCCGGCACGACGATCTTCCTGGTCCCGATCCTGGTTTTCACAATTCTCCTACGCAAGCAATTGCTGCGCGGCATCACCTTTGGAGCGGTGCGCAAATGACAGATCTGACCCGGACACCTACCAAGACCTCTCCAAAGCGGCCGTTCTTCTTCCGGCGCGGCCCAATGGAAAACATCGCGACCGTGCTGATCGCCACCGGCTTTCTGATGCTGTTCCAGCCGTTTGCGCTGGTGCTCTACACCTACTCGCTCGTAACGCTGCTTGCCGGCACGGTGATGTTCATCATCGTTTCGAAATTTCCGGAGTGACCGATGGCCGAGATCAGAATTGAAAACCTGCGCAAGGAATTCGCCGATTTCGTCGCGGTCAAGGAGTCGAGCTTCGTCGTCAACGACGGCGAGTTCCTGGCGCTTCTCGGACCCTCCGGATGCGGCAAGACGACGACGCTGCGCATGATCGCCGGGCTCGAATTGCCGACCAGCGGCAAGATCTATCTCGACGGTGAGGACGTCACCTTCAACCGGGCCAGCGCTCGCGACATCGCCTTCGTCTTCCAGCTCTTTGCGCTCTACCCGCATATGAACGTGCGCAAGAACATCGGCTTCCCGCTGCTGTCCCAGGGCATGCCCAGGGCGGAAATCCGCGAGCGCGTCGAAGAGACCGCACGGCTCCTGCAGATCAGCCATATCCTCGACCGCTCCGTCTCGGGCCTAGCCGGTGGCGACCGGCAGCGCGTCGCCCTCGGTCGGGCGATCGTGCGGCGGCCGAAATGCTTTCTGATGGACGAGCCACTCGGTACGCTCGATGCGGAGTTCCGCGAGGTGATGGTCCATGAGCTGAGAGAGCTGCACAACCGCGTGCACGCAACGACGGTCTATGTCACCCACGACCAGCACGAAGCCATGGCGATGGCCGACAAGATCGCGGTGATGAACCATGGGGTCATCGAGCAATTCGGCACGCCACAGGAGATCTACCGCAAGCCGGCGAGCATGTACGTCGCCGACTTCATCGGCTCGCCGCCGATGAACTTTCTGCGTTTCACATCCGGCCTGAAAAGGGGCGCATCCGCAATTTCGCTCAACGGCGTCGACGTCATCGTGCCGGAGATCCATCAGGATGTTGCGATCGGCGAACTCGCGCTTGGCGTGCGGCCGGAGCATATCCGCTTCAGCGATGCCTCACCGCTGCGCGGGGCTGTCTACGGCAGCGAGTATCTCGGAACCAATCAGGTCGTAGCCATCGAAACCGGTAACGGGCTGATCAAGGCACGCGTGCCGGCAAACCGCAATTTCCAGATCGGCGAAACCGTCGGGTTGGAGTTCACCCCCGCCAACCTCGCGCTCTTCGATTGCAAGTCAGGTCGCGCAGTCGCCTCATCGCTTTATTCGGGAGCCCAGCATGGCTGACGTTGTTCTCAAAGGTCTCAACAAGCGCTTCGGCGACAACCAGGCCATCAGCGGTCTCGATCTTGCGATCCGCGACGGCGAGTTCGTCGTGCTCTTGGGCCCGACAGGAGCCGGCAAAACGACGACGCTTCGGCTCATCGCCGGCCTCGAGAAGCCGGACAATGGCCGCGTCGAGATCGGCGGCCGGGATGTCGCCGGTCAGGCACCGGCCGAACGGGATGTCGCGTTCGTCTTCCAGCAGTATTCGCTCTACCCGCACATGACGGTTTACGAAAACCTGGCCTTCCCCCTAAAGGCACCGGTCCGCAAACTGTCCAACGAGGAGATCGACCGGCGGGTGCGCGAGATTGCCCGCATGGTGCGGATCGACCACAAGCTGGAAAACCGCTCGACGCGGCTTTCCGGCGGCGAGATGCAGCGCGTTGCCATCGGTCGCGCTCTGGTGCGCAGACCGTCTATCTATCTCATGGACGAGCCCCTCTCCTCGCTCGACGCCAAGCTGCGCTCGGAACTGCGGCTGGAGCTGAAACGCATCCAGAAGGAGTTGGGCTCTACGCTGCTCTACGTCACCCACGACCAGGTGGAGGCGATGACCATGGCCGATCGTATCGGCATTCTGGCGGAGGGAAGGCTGATGCAGGTCGGCACCCCGCGGGAAATCTACTCCAATCCCGCCAACCTGCATGTCGCGGCCCGGCTCGGCCAGCCGCACATCAACCTGTTGCCGGCCGACCTGCTCGAAGGCGCCGCACCACCCGCGGGCACGAAGACGATCGGGGCAAGGACCGAACATCTCGAGATCGCCGTCAGCCAGAATGCCAATGCGCAGGTCGACTGGATCGAGCATCTGGGCGACCAGAACCATCTGCACATCCGCGTTCGCGATCACAAGCTCGTCACCCTCGCCGATCCCTATATCGAGATCAGGCCGGGCGACCGGATCAATCTGACGCTTCGCGATCCGCTCTATTTCGATGCGGGTGGACAACGGCTCGTCTGAGCCGCAAAGGTCAAACAAAGACGGCATGCAACGACAAACAGACGGGTATCATTCCATGAAACATTTCTTCAATCGTCGGGAAAACATCGTCACCGAAGCGGTCGATGGTCTGCTTTTGACCAGCGGTGCGGGACGCCTCGCCCGTCTGGATACCTTCCCCGAGATCAAGGTGATCCTGCGTGCCGACTGGGACAAGTCGAAGGTGGCGATCATTTCCGGCGGCGGCGCCGGACACGAACCCTCGCATGCGGGTTTCGTCGGCAAGGGCATGCTGACAGCGGCCGTGTCGGGCGAAATCTTTGCCTCGCCAAGCGTCGACGCGGTGCTGACAGCGATCCGGGCGGTCACCGGTCCGAAGGGCGCCTTGCTGATCGTCAAGAACTATACCGGCGACCGGCTGAATTTCGGCCTTGCGGCGGAAAAGGCACGGGCCGAAGGCTTCGACGTCGACATGATCATTGTCGCCGACGATATCGCCATACCGGATATCAACCAGCCGCGCGGCGTCGCCGGCACGCTGTTCGTCCACAAGATCGCCGGCTTTCATGCCGAGGCGGGCGAGGACCTGGCATCGGTCGCAGCCCACGCCGCTAGCGCCGCCGGCGACATCATTTCGCTCGGCATGTCGCTCAGCACCTGCAGCGTGCCCGGCCAGGCGCACGAAGATCGCCTCGGCGAGGCTGAAGGCGAGCTGGGGCTCGGCATCCACGGCGAGCCGGGCGTCGAACGCATCGCGCTTCAACCGGTCGCCGATATCGTCGCCACCATGACTGCGCGACTTGCGGCAGCGCAGCGCGAGGCAGGGCCGCACGCGCTGTTGATCAACAATCTCGGCGCCGTGCCACCGCTGGAAATGAGCGTTATTGCCAATGCCGTGCTGTCGTCCCCGCTTGCCGCCAGCGTCAAGCTGATCATCGGGCCGGCGCCGATGATGACGGCGCTCAACATGAACGGCTTCTCGCTCTCGCTCATTACGCTGGACGACAGCCGTGAGGCAGCGCTTGCGGCAGCGGTCGCGCCGCATGCCTGGATTCCCGTTGTCGAGCGCCACGCCATCGTCGTGCTTCCCGCACCGAAGGTCGCCGCCAAATCCAATGGCGCGGCTGCGGCCAGCGACGACGAGCGCACGAAGCGGCTGATCGCGGCGCTCTGCGAACATCTGGTCTCGCTTGAGGGCGAACTCAACAGGCTCGACGGCCGTGTCGGCGATGGCGACACCGGCTCGACGGTTGCCACCGGAGCGCGCAGCGTCCTGGCCCGGCTGTCGGGTCTGCCGCTGAAGCAGCCGGCAGCAACACTGGCGTCGATCGGCGATATCCTCAGCACCAGCATGGGCGGCTCAAGTGGCGTGCTTCTGTCGATCTTCTTCACCGCTGCCGCCAAGGCGATGACGGAAAAGGCGGATATCGCAGCGGCGCTGCTTGCCGGGCTTGACCGGATGACGTTCTATGGTGGCGCCGAGGTCGGCGATCGCACCATGGTCGACGCGCTTGCCCCGGCACTCAAGGCCCTGACCTCGGGAAGCGTTTCGGCAGCGGCAGAAGCAGCGGCCGCCGGCGCGGAATCGACCAGGACCATGAAGAAGGCCAAGGCCGGCCGCGCTTCCTATGTCGGCGAGAAGGATCTCGAAGGCGTGCCGGATCCGGGCGCGGTGGCGGTTGCCGGCGTGTTCGAGGTCGCGGCGGCCATGGCATAAGGCGACGAAGCGGCTGGGAGGACGCTGGTGCAGATGGAACCGATGCTGATTGCCGGCTTGATCGAAGTTTGCCGCGCGACCATCGCGGCCAACAGCGACCATCTGTGCGCGCTCGATCGCGCCATCGGCGACGGAGACCATGGCACCAACATGCGGCGCGGCTGTGAGGCAGTCAGCGCCGAGGAAGCCAATCTTTCCAGCCTGCCTTTGCCCGATGCCGTCGAGAAGATCGGCTTGACGCTGGTGATGAACATCGGCGGCGCAGCCGGGCCGCTCTATGGGACATTGCTTATGGAAATGGGCCGCGAACTTCGCACCCAGGAGGCAGGTGGTGCGTTTCCGATCATCCTGAAGCGCGCTATCGATGCAGTGGCGCGGCGGGGCCGGGCGACCGCCGGCGACAAGACCCTGCTCGACGTTCTCTATCCGGTGCAGGATGCACTTGCACACCGCTCCCGGCTGTCGGATATAGCCCGCCGGGCCGAACTGTCCGCCAACGACACCGCCCCGATGAAGGCGATGCGCGGCCGCGCGGCCTATCTCGGCGACCGTTCGATCGGCCATGTCGATCCGGGTGCGTCGAGTTGCGCCCTGCTGACCGTAGCCATTTGCCGGTACCTTGAGGAGAACCGCCCGGAATGACCGCAACGACCATGAACGTGGGCATCGTCATCGTCTCTCACTCGCCGCTGGTGGCGCGGGGCATCGCCGACATGGTCAGGCAGATGGTGGGCGATAGCGTGCCGCTAGCCTGGTCTGGCGGCAATGTTCACGGAGAACTCGGCACCGATGCCACCGGCATTCTGCGGGCGATCGAAAGCGCCTGGTCGGAGGCCGGCGTTGCCGTCTTCGTCGATCTCGGCGGCGCCGAGACCAACAGCGAAATGGCCATCGAAATGCTGGGTGCGCCCCGTTCTGCCAGGGTGTCGATCTGCAACGCGCCGCTTGTCGAGGGTGCGGTCATGGCCGCGGCCGAAGCCTCGGGCGGCGCCTCGCTTTCCAAGGTCGTCGCGACTGCCGAGGAGCTTTCGCCCTGATGAGCGGATCGAGGCTAACCATAGGAGAGGTCGAACCATTGGCTGCCAAGTGCCAGACGGAAATCGAGGTCAAGCATGGCGTGGGGCTGCATGCGCGCCCGTCCGTGACCTTTACCCGGCTTGCGAAGTCATTTCCCTGCTCGATCGAAGTCGCCGTCAACGGCAGCGACATATGGCTGAACGGCAAGAGCATCATCAAGATCATGGGCGCGAGGATCAGGAAGGGTTCGATCCTCAGGATCCGGGCGGATGGCGTTCTCGCCGAGGAAGCGATCCGCGCGCTCAAGGAACTCATCGAGCGAAACTTCGATGAAGACAAGAAGCATGGCCGCACCACGTAAGCTCCAGGCGACAGGCGCCTCCCCCGGCACAGCATCCGGCCCGGTCTATCTCGCGGAAAGGTCGACATTGGTCCCCATGCCTGTTGCGCCACGGGCGTCCGACCCAGGCACGCTGGCGCAGGCCGTCGAAACCGCGGTCGCTGCGCTTCAGCATCTTGCCGATCGGGTGGACGACGACAGCAGGGATATCATCGATTTCCAGATCGAGGTCTTGCGCGATCCGACGATTGCAGAAATGACAGAAGAACGCGTCAGCGCCGGAGAGCACAGCGTCTTCGCCTGGGTGGCCGCCATCGATGCCCATGTTGCCGAACTCGAGGGTGCCGATGAGGAAGAAGTGCGCGCCCGCGCCGTCGATATCCTCGACATCAAGAACCGCGTGCTCGGCATCTGGTCCGGCACACCCATCGAAGACTTTCCGGCCGGCTCGATCTTCGTCGGCAAGGACATCGAGCCGAGCCGGTTTCTGGGCCATGATTGGTCCGCAGGGGGCGGCATCGTGCTTTTTGGCGGCAGCGCCGCCGGCCATGTCGCGCTGCTTGCCCGCGCGAAATCCATCCCGATGGTGGTCGGCTGTGATCGATTTGACGTGGCCACGGACAGCCAGGTGCGGATTGACGGCGATGCCGGCATGGTCTTTCTCGATGCGCAAGCTGAGGGTCTGTCGTCGGCGCCGGCGCGCGTGCCATCACAGACCCACGCAGCTGCGATTGACCATGGCAAGCTGCAGACATCGGACGGCGTCCCCATCCTGCTGTCGATCAATGTCAACGACCCCTCGGAGATCGACGGCATCGGCGCGACGACGACTGCGGGGATCGGATTGATGCGCTCGGAATTCGCCGTGCGCTCGCTTGCGGACGCAGCCAACGAAGACAAGCAGTTCCAGATCTATCGGCGCGCGCTGGAATGGGCGGGTGGCGAGCCCGTGACGATCCGCATGCTCGACATCGGTGGCGACAAACCGCTCTCTGGCCTCGACGACGGTACGGGCGCCATGGGCATGCGCGGGATCCGGCTGCTTCTCGCCCGGCCGGAAATCGCCCGGGTTCAGGCCCGGGCCCTCCTGCGTGCCGCCCCTTTCGGCAACCTGCGCGTGCTACTGCCGATGGTGACCTTTCCTTCCGAGATCGACGACATGCGGCAGATCTTTGCCCAGGAAGCCGAGTTGCTGCTTCACCGCAAGATAGCCCATCGCATTCCACAGATCGGCATGATGGTCGAAGTGCCGGCCGCAGCCCTGATGCTCGATACATTCGACAACGCCGAGTTCTTTTCCTTCGGCACCAACGATCTTGCGCAGTACCTGGCGGCATCGGCTCGCGATGGCTCCGACATCAGGGATTATCGCGACAAGGCGGCTGCGGCTGTTCTGCGTCTCATTGCCCAGACAATGGCGCTGAGCGCCGGCAAGCCCGTCAGTATTTGCGGGGACATGGCCGGCAATCCGTCCTTCCTGCCGGCGCTGCTCGCTGCGGGGCTCAGACATTTTTCCGTGGCGCCGGCACAACGTCCCGCGATAGGATCGGCGCTTGTCGGGCTGAATGCCGACGGGACCAGGGCAGCCGGAGACTAGAATGGCGCGCGAAGACAACGAAGACGCCATCATCGCCTACAAATCCATTCTGGCGCAGATCATCGACAACCGCCCATCCGGGACGCGCCAGCGGCTCGCGACCGAGCTTGGAAAACACCGCAGCTTCGTCACGCAGATCACCAGTCCGACCTATGCGACGCCACTGCCTGCCCGTCATCTCGCGACGATCTTTCGCGTCTGCCATTTCAGCGCTGCCGAGCAGGAACGGTTCCTTGCTGCCTACCAGAATGCGCATCCCGGAAAACTGCCGGAGCTCGGGTCGTCGGAAAAGCTGCGTCACCTGTCGCTGATGGTCCCCGATTTTGGTGACGAGCGACGGAACCGGTTGCTGGAGGAGGCGATCTCCGAACTCGTGCAGAAGATCGCCGCGATCTCGGGTGGACCGGAATGACGTCCACGTACAGGCCCGCCGCTGAACAGTAAGACAGTCGTCGCCTTGGGAGGGGCTCGATGAAGAAGTTTATGAACACTGCGGAAACCATGGCGGCCGAAAGCGTCGAAGGCTTCGTGCGTGCCCATGAGACGTTCGTCGTGTTCGGAGCGGACAAAAGATGCGTTCGGCGGCGGCATCTTCTGCCCGGCAAGGTCGCCGTCATCTCCGGCGGCGGCGCCGGCCACGAGCCGATGCACATCGGCTTTGTCGGCCAGGGCATGCTGGACGCCGCCTGCGTCGGGCACGTCTTCACCTCGCCGACGCCGAGCCAGATCATCAGCGCCATCGAAGAGACGGACAGCGGCAATGGCTGCCTGCTGATCGTCAAGAATTACGATGGCGACATCATGAACTTCGAGATGGCGATGGAGATGGCGGCGGGCCGCCACGACATCGCAACCGTGATCGTTGCCGACGACATCGAAACGGCGCGGGTCGGCGAAGGGCATGGGCGGCGCGGCGTTGCCGGAACGCTCGTCGTCGAGAAACTGCTAGGCGCGGCCGCCGAGCAGGGCATGCCCTTGCAGGCGTTGAAACAGCTCGGAGACGGATTGAGCGCGCGGATACGATCGATGGGCGTCGCACTCAACGGCGTGACTGTTCCGCACACGCAACGCACCACCTTCGCACTCGGCGCCGGCGAAATGGAAGTCGGGATCGGCATCCATGGCGAGCCCGGGCATTCGAGGCAGCCCTTCGCCGCCTCGGACGCAATCGTCCACCAACTCTGCGAAACCATCGTCGGCGACATCGCGGTGCAGCCCGGCGCCAAGGCGCTGCTCTTCGTCAACGGCCTTGGCGGAACCCCACCTGCCGAACTTTACCTGGCGTACAACGCCGCCCGCCGTTTCATGGAGAAACAGGGCATTGCCATCGAGCGCTCGCTGGTCGGGACCTATGTCACGTCGCTCGACATGCAGGGTCTGTCGATCACGCTCGCTCTTCTGACCGCGGAAGAGCTGCAATTGTGGGACTTCCCCGTAATGACCGCAGCGCTGCGGTGGTCGTAAACCCGAGCCTTGGGACCTCCCGTCACGCGTGGAGATTGGCCGCCTCTGCCGCATCGTGCGCACAGGCGCGTTGCAATCTCTGATCGGCGAAACGCTTCATTAACGCGATTCACTTAGCTGCCCGTACCCCGGCGTCTCGCCGGCTAACCACGTATGAGTTGCAAGTGACATGCCCCCATTGACTGCCCCGGTTCACAATTTTCATCAAAAGATTGAATCGTTCTGCGAGCTGCGGCTCGCCCGAGCCCTTCCCAAGCACGACTACGACAACCTGCGCCATTACATGCTGGATTTCGTGGTCAGGCGCGCAATGCCGCCCCAGACCGGCAACAAGCTCGACTGGAAGGAAATTGGCCTCGCCTGCGATCTCGATGATGACAGCCTGCGGATCACGAAACGCCTCGCCAAACACGGCTTCGAGGCCATCATCCGCTGGCTGAAGGGGCCAAGCGCCAGCAAGCCAGACAGAAAAGTGCCGACCGGCCAAGGCTGGGTCAAGGCGCCGGCGGCACCGGCGCGCAGGATCGGTCTGGAACAGCGACGCTTCGCCACCACGCGGTAATTGTCCGCCCACAGCGTCCTCACAGGCGGGGACGCTCCAGCCGCTAATGGCGGCGGACACGACCTCCAAGAATCAGTCGCGCCCGCAGCCCTCAGGACGCAGCAAGTTCGATCTTCGGCCATGTCTTTTGTGCCGACATGTCGGATTCAGTTGAGACTGCGTGCCGCTCACGGAAGGCGGCAGCTAGAGTTTGCAGGGCCTTGCGGGACCGCGCATCGGTCAAAGTCGAATGCAGAACGATCTCCGAGGACGGAAGCGGCGGCAGGCCAAACTGCTTGCTGACTTCGATCGTATCGGAAGGCGCAAGGCGGCAGGAGAACGGACCGACCGCCAGGCCCGCCGAGACGGCGGCGTTGACGGCGGTCGACACGCCGACGAACACCTCCACCCAGGGAACGCCGGCCGCATCGAGCGCGCGTGTCGCGATATCGCGCACACCACAGAGCGGTGCCAGCGCTGCAAGGCGAAGCGGTTCGCCAGGCGCGCGCTTGAAGCCGGGTGACGCGAACCAGCCGAAATGTTCCGGCCCGAGCGTCTCGCCGTCGCGCCGATCCTCGTCGCGCCGGATGATGACGGCATCGAGCTCTCCGCGGTCGAAGGCGCCAAGCAGATTTCGAGACGTTTCCAGCCGAACCTCGATGCACAGCCCCGGATCATGGGCATAAAGACGCGCCAGCAATGTCGGCACTTCCGGCCCGGCCACATGGGCCGCGATACCGAGGCCGAAGCGGCGCCGCGTGGACGAAAGCCCGGCAAGCGCCCGCTCGTGCGCCGCAAGGAACTCCCGTGCGCCTTCTATGAAGACGGCGCCCTGTGCCGAGAGACGCACCTGCCTTGGCGTGCGTTCCAGCAGCCGCACGCCGAGCCGATCTTCAAGCCGCTTCAGCTTGACGCTGATCGCCCCTTGCGTGCTGCCGAGAAACTCCGCCGCGCGGGTAAAGCTCTGGAAATCGGCGATCGCGACAAAGGCCTGTACCGCATCCACATCCAGCGTCGTCATTGCATCTATCCGATTTTGCTATCTCTGAAATAGCTATCCATACAATTCAGTTGTGATCAAGGCCCGATTATGGTGCCCCTGCCAATCGAGATCAAATCGCGCGGAGCGCATGGAAGAGCCGGCGTCGGCGCGTCCTTCATCCCGCCGCAGCATTGAAAGATCATGAGAATGAACGAACCCATCAACCGCCGCAGCGCGTTGGCACTGGCAGCCGTCTGCCTCTCCACCGCGATGTTCGGCCTGGAGATATCGAGCATCCCGGCGATCCTGCCAACGCTGGAGCAGGTCCTCGGCGCTGACTTCAAACAGCTGCAATGGATCATGAACGCCTACACTATCGCCGTCACCGCCGTGCTGATGGCCGCGGGAACGCTGGCCGATCGCTACGGCCGCAAGCGCATCTTCGTCACCGGAATTGTCGCCTTCGGCATCGCTTCGCTGATCTGCGGGCTGACCGACAACGCCTCGGTGTTGATCATCGCACGCTTTCTCCAGGGCATGGCCGGCGGCGTAATGCTGATCTGCCAGATCGCCGTTCTTTCGCACCAGTTCCCATCCGGCCGCCAGCGCGGGATCGCCTTCAGCTGGTGGGGCACCATCTTCGGTCTGGGCCTCGGCTTCGGCCCGATCATCGGCGGCGCAACGGTTGCACTTCTGAGCTGGGAATGGGTGTTTCTCGTTCACGTCGTGCTTTCGGGCGTCGCGGTGGCGCTGGCGCTCGCAGGTGTGCAGGAATCGCGCGATCCGGGTGCCGAGCGCCTCGATATCGCCGGGATCGTCACCTTGTCAGTCGCGGTCTTCTGCCTCGCCTATTTCATCACGCAAGGGCCCGAACTCGGATTTGCCAGCCCGACCGCATTGTCGATCCTTGGCCTTGCCGTCGTCAGCCTGATCGGCTTCGTCATTGCCGAAAAAGTCAGTGCCCGGCCTATGTTCGATTTTTCGGTGTTCCGCGTCCGCAGCTTCTCCGGTGCCCTGTTCGGATCGATGGGCATGAACATCAGTTTCTGGCCGTTCATGATCTACCTGCCGATCTGGTTTCAGGCAGGCCTTGGCTATGACGGCGTCACCGCGAGCGTGGCACTTCTCGCCTATACGCTTCCCCCACTGGTCATCCCGCCCTTTGCCGAACGCCTCATGCTGCGCTTCCGTCCGGGGATCGTCATCCCCGCCGGCCTGTTCACGATCGGTCTCGGCTTCCTGATGATGAAGATCGGCAGCAGCCATGCCGACGCCAGCTGGCTGACGATGCTGCCGGGATGCGTGGTCGCGGGCATCGGCATCGGCCTGACCAACACCACCGTCACCAACGCCGCGACCGGTGCTGTCGCCGCCGAACGGGTTGGCATGGCCTCGGGGATAGACACCAGTGCCCGGATGATTTCGCTCGCGATCAACATCGCCCTGATGGGCCTGATATTGGTCGAAGGCGTACTGTCCTCGCTGCAAAGCTCATTTGCCGGACAAATAACCGTAAGCGAACTGCGCGGCCTCGCCGAAAAGATCTCCGCAGGCGGCACGTTGGACGCCGGCTACGGCATGTCGGAGAGCGTCATCCATGCGGCGCTCAGTGAGGGATTTGGCTGGGTCATGCTCTACGGCATGGTCGGTGTCTGGCTATCGGCCGCCGCAAGCCTGTTCGTCTTCGGTCTTCGCCCGAAGGCGGAAACGGCACTTGCCTGTTCAACAGCGAAATCGTCGTAACGTCCGCAACCGACCACGAACCGCCTTCGCCGCGTCGACAAAACCCGTCGGCGTGGCGAAAAGACCATTCACGGTAGTGGCGGCGATGCGCTATAGCGGGATTATCGTTGACGCAGATATATTGGACGCTTTGCCCATGACCGACACTGTTATCGATCGCTTCCTTCGCTACGTCGTTATCGACACCCAATCGGATGCCAAGTCGAAAACCACGCCCACCACCGAGAAGCAGAAGACGCTCGGCCGGTTGCTGGTCGACGAACTCCAGGCGATGGGCGTGTCGGACGCGCATCTCGACGAACACGGCTATGTCTACGCCACCATTCCGTCGAACGTCGACAAGCCGGTCCCGGTCATCTGCTTCTGCTCGCACATGGATACGGCGCCGGATTTCACCGGCACCAACGTCAAGCCGCAGATCGTCAGGAATTACCAGGGCGGCGACATCCGCCTCACCGGCGACCCGCAACAGGTCATCCGCGTCAGCGAGCACCCTGTTCTGCTCGACCAGATCGGCAACGACATCATCACCACCGACGGGACGACGCTTCTGGGTGCCGACGACAAGGCCGGCGTTGCCGAGATCATGTCGGCAGCGCAAATCCTGATGGACAATCCCGATATCAAACACGGCGCCATCCGCATCCTCTTCACGCCCGACGAGGAGGTCGGCCGCGGGGCCGACAAGGTCGACCTGAAGAAGCTCGGCGCCCAGTTCGGCTACACCATCGACGGTGAGACCGCCGGCCATATCGAGGATGAGACCTTTTCCGCCGACGGCGTCGAGATCACCATCGCCGGTGTTGCCATCCATCCGGGCTTTGCCAAGGGCAAGATGGAAAACGCCATCAAGATCGCCGGCGCCATCATCGATCGTCTGCCGAAGGACATCGCGCCTGAAAGCACCGAGGGCCGAGAAGGCTTCATCCACCCGACCGGCGTCACCGGCACGATGGAAAAGGCGAGCCTCAGCCTGATCGTGCGCGATTTCGAGGACGAGGGCCTTGCGACCAAGGAGGCCCTGATCGAAGGCATCGTCAAACAAGTCATCGCCGCCTATCCGGGCTCTTCCTACACCTTCGAGGTCAAGCAGCAGTATCGCAACATGAAGGCGATCCTCGCCCGCAATCCCGAGATCACCGAAAATGCCCTGGAAGCGGTGCGCCGTGCGGGCATGACGCCGGTGCGCGGCAGCATCCGCGGCGGCACCGACGGTTCGCGCCTGTCGTTCATGGGACTGCCCTGCCCCAACATCTTCGCCGGTGGCCATGCCTTCCACTCGCCGCTCGAATGGGTGAGCCGCCAGGACATGGAGAGCGCCGTCAAAACACTGGTCGAACTCGCCAAGGTCTGGGAAGAGCGCGCCTGACGCCGGTCGTCCGAACCGCCGCAACGGTTTCGAGATAAGATGATCAACAAAGAAAGGGCCGAAGCACATAACGCGCTTCGGCCCTTGTCGTTTCAGACCATTGTCGCGGCGTGGCCGCGATCGATCGAAATCAGCTGCGCAGACCTGGCGCTTCCTGGCCGGTGCGTGCGACATATTCGGTATAACCGCCGCCATACTGATGCACGCCCTCGGGCGTCAACTCCAGCACGCGGTTCGATAGCGCCGCCAGGAAGTGGCGGTCGTGCGACACGAACAGCATCGTGCCCTCGTACTGCTCCAGGGCCTTGATCAGCATTTCCTTTGTGTCGAGATCGAGGTGGTTGGTCGGCTCGTCGAGCACCAGCAGGTTCGGCGGATCGAACAGCATCATCGCCATGACCAGCCGTGCCTTCTCGCCACCCGAAAGCACTCGGCAGCGCTTCTCGACGTCGTCGCCGGAAAAGCCGAAGCAGCCGGCAAGCGCACGGAGCGGCCCCTGGCCAGCCTGCGGGAAGGCGTCTTCGAGCGATTGGAACACCGTACGCTCGCCGTCGAGCAGGTCCATGGCGTGCTGGGCGAAGTAACCCATCTTCACGCTGGCGCCGAGCGCGACGCTGCCTTCGTCCGGATCGGTCGAGCCCGTCACCAGCTTCAGAAGCGTAGACTTGCCGGCGCCGTTGATACCCATGATGCACCAGCGCTCGCGGCGGCGGACCATGAAATCGAGGCCTTCATAGATGCTGCGCTCGCCGTACTTCTTGTGCACGTTCTTGATGTTGATGACATCTTCGCCTGAGCGCGGCGCCGGGCGGAACTCGAACGACACGGCTTGCCGGCGCTTGGGCGGCTCGACCCGGTCGATCTTGTCGAGCTTCTTGACCCGGCTCTGCACCTGGGCTGCGTGCGAGGCACGCGCCTTGAAGCGCTCGATGAACTTGATTTCCTTGGCAAGCATCGCCTGCTGGCGCTCGAACTGCGCCAGCTGGTGCTTTTCGTTCTGCGCCCGCTGCTGCTCGTAAAAGCCGTAGTCGCCGGAATAGCTGTTGAGCTGGCCGCCGTCGATTTCCACCACCTTGGTGATGATCCGGTTCATGAACTCGCGGTCGTGCGAGGTCATCAGGAGTGCGCCTTCGTAGCCCTTGAGGAAGGCCTCGAGCCAGATCAGGCTTTCGAGATCCAGATGGTTGCTCGGCTCGTCGAGCAGCATGACATCAGGGCGCATCAACAGGATGCGGGCGAGTGCAACGCGCATTTTCCAGCCGCCCGAAAGCGCGCCGACGTCGCCGTCCATCATCTCCTGGGAGAAGCTGAGGCCCGCAAGCACTTCGCGCGCGCGGCCTTCGAGCGCATAACCGTCGAGTTCCTCGTAGCGCGCCTGCACTTCGCCGTAGCGCTCGATGATCGCGTCCATCTCGTCGAGACGATCGGGATCGACCATGGCGGCTTCAAGCTCGTGCAGTTCGGCGGCAACGGTGCTCACCGGCCCGGCGCCGTTCATCACCTCGGCCACGGCGCTGCCGCCCGCCATTTCGCCGACGTCCTGATTGAAGTAACCGATCGTCACACCCTTATCGACGGCGACCTGGCCTTCATCGGGCATCTCTTCACCCGTTATCATCCGGAAGAGAGACGTCTTGCCCGCACCGTTGGGGCCGACGAGGCCGACCTTCTCGCCCTTGTTGAGGGCCGCGGATGCCTCGATGAAGAGGATCCGGTGGCTGAGCTGCTTGCTGATATTCTCGATACGAATCATGTTTTAGGGGCCCGAAACGTTGCGGCGCCCTTATGTCACGGGTGACGGCCACGCCGCAAACGTTGATTCGCGGCGTCTGCCCATCCAAAAATGCAAGGGGCACGGGGCATCAAATTGCTTTGTCGCCCCGTCGAGCCACAGGCCTACTGCTCGGAATAGAAGCCGTAGAGGACAGGCATCAGCCCGACCAGCGCCTCGAAGCGCTTGAAATTCTTGCGCTCCGGGCGGGTCCAGCCCGTTTCGGCCAGTGCCGACAGTCGCGGAAACACCAGCCGGTCGAACACGCCGCGATCGGTCATCGGCTCCGACCAGATGCAGCATTGCAATCCGCGCAGATGCTTTTTTTGGGCCTCAGTCCAGCCTTCGATCGGATCGAACAGGTAGAGTTTTTCCGGATCCGACCACCCGGCCCAGCTGCCGCCGGGCTCGGACCAGGCCGGGCTGTTGGCCATGTCGAGATAATAAACCTGCCCCGGGCAGACGACGATGTCGTAGCCTTCACCGGCAAGCTCGGCATTGGCCTCGACCGTCCGCCAGCCGAACAGCAACGACTTTTGCTTGTCGATCACGTTGCCATGGGCGGCCTCCTGCCAGCCGCCGGTGACACAGCCGCGGCTTGCAAGGAACCCCTGCACGCGCGCGAGAAACTCCGCCTGCAGCACGGCAGCACCCGACCCGTCGATCTCGTCGGCGCCATGCGTGTTGGTGACGACATTCAGCCGTTTGGCGTGAGCCTCCGCCATCTCGTCGCCGGCGACGGTCCGCAGACGTTCAAGCGCCTCAGGCGAACCCGACCACGCGCCAAGCGGCACTTCGTCGGCACCGACATGGATGATCTTCGACGGGAAGAGGTCGATCAGTTCGTCGAAGACGACTTCGAGCACACGATAGGTTTCCTCGCGCACCGGGTTCAGACAATTGTCCGGGAACCCCTGCACCGAATAGTAGCTGCCGGCCTCTTCAGGATCGCGCAGCTCGGGAATGGCCTGCAGCATGGCGAAAGAATGGCCGGGAACGTCGATCTCCGGCATCACCTCGATACCCAGTGTCGCGGCAAGCGCGACGATCTCGCGGACGGCCGCCTTGGTGTAGTAGCCGCCGGTGACATCAGGGCCGGAGCCGAGCAGCGGCGGGATCTTGCGGCCATGGCCGCGCCACGCACCCACGTCGGTCAATGCCGGATAGGCATCGATCTCGATCCGCCAGGCCTCGTCGTCGGAGAGGTGCCAGTGGAAACGGTTGAGCTTGTTCCAGGCCATCAGCCGCAGGAACCGCGAGACCTCGGCGGTGCTGTAGAACTGACGGGCAACGTCGAGATGCGTGCCGCGCCAGCCGAGCGCCGGTTCGTCCCGGATCTCACCGCCGGCCGGAAACAGGAACGTTCCCGGATGGAGCCGCGCGCCGCGCAGAATCTGGCCGAGCGTGATCAGGCCATAGAGCAGACCAGTGCGCGTGCCGCCGGTCACCGCAACGCCGGCCGGCGAGAACCGGATGACATAGCCTTCCTCCGCAAGGTCACCTGCGAGCGCGAGCGTTGCCGGAAGGCCGCCTTCCGCGACCGGGCGCACAATTCCTTCGACCGGAAACAGGCTGGCTGTGAGGTCCGCAAATGCTTCCGCCGCGGCCGCGGCCTCTGGCCCCTCCGGCGCTAGATCGAGCCCAAGCGGCGGCGTCAGGCGACCGGAGACGGATACCTCCTGCGGCCAGGGCACGATGGAAACGGCGACCGGCGCGACTTTCGGCACAGGGTAGATGACCGCGCCGCGCTTCAGCTCGGCATTGTCGCCATGGGCCCGCGACGGCACGACGGAGATCGGCGCCGTGCTGCCATCGGCAAGAACGAGATAGGCGGAGTTGGCACCGTCGGTCCAGTGTTGCGGCGCGAAGCTCATGCCATGGGCCTTCACGGTCCACACAGCTCCCGGCTGCAGCACCAGGTCGGCCGGCGGCGCAAACTCGGAATGATTGGATAGCCGGCTCAGTAAAGCACCACCTTCGACGGTGGCAGCCGGGTCGATGCGGGCAGGCCCGGAAACGCAAAGGCGGAAGTCCTTCAGCGGGCGATCGGAGGCGTTCGTCAATGTCAGCGAGTAAACCGCTTGGGTATCCGTCTTTGCCGGCGTCCAGAGTGTTTCCAGCCGAAATTCCGGTTTGGTGGCGATCGTCATCATCATCTCCTGCAGGGCTATTCGTCGATCTTGAGCATGCCGGCGTAAATGCCGGGCGCGGAATTGGGGATCGGCATCGCATCGACGGTCTTCTCGTAGAACTCCGACGGCCCGACATCGCCGATGATGACGTAGGCGTAGCCCATCGTCTTCAAATCGAGCAGAGAGGCAAGCAGCAACGCGTGCCCGATGCCTTCGCCGCGAGCCGCCTCATCGACGCCGGTCGGACCGAAGAACCCACGCGCGATCGATTCATGGCAGGCAAAGCCAAGGAGACGCCCGTTTCGCGTGGCGAGAAAGCAGGTCGGAGGCTGACGCGCGAGCGCGACGGCGGTCTCGCCAGCCCAACCCGCACCGAATTTTTCCCGAACCCACGCGGTCACCAGTTCGAACTCGGGCGCCAAAGCGCGCCTGATCGTCACCCCGGCCGCCTCCATCCGCAGGTCGAGGTCGGGTTTTGGTCGAAGCAGAGATAGATTGACGAGATAATCCATGAGCAAACCTGTTGTACTGGGCGTTAGGCGGCGCCAAGCGCGCGCACGAAGTGGTTGGGGCCGACCTGTTCGACCACGCTGGAGACCGGGCGGCTGACGCGACGGACTTCCTCGGCATGACCGAGGAAGCGGGCGCTTGCACCAGGCACGAAGGGGCGATCGGGATCGGGAACTGCAGAGAGCAGCAGTTGCGTATAGGGGTGACGCGCATCGCCGATCACCGCTTCCGTCTCGCCCCATTCGACCATCTGGCCCGCAAACATCACCACCACGTCTTCGGCAATGTGCGCGGCCGTGGCGATATCGTGGGTGATGTAGAGCATGGCGAGAGCGCGATCGCGTTTGATGCCGGCCAGCAGTTCGAGGATATCCAGTCGGATCGAGACGTCGAGCATCGATGTCGGCTCGTCGGCGACGAGGACGTCGGGCCGAACGGCGAGCGCCCGGGCGATGTTGACGCGCTGGCGTTGGCCACCGGAAAGCGCATGCGGAAACTTGTGCGCGGTCAGGGCCGGGTCGAGACCGACATCGCTCAACAGCGTGTCGACGGCCTGCCGCAACTGCGCCCTGCCCCTGGCGTGACCGTGCAGGGCGAGCGGTCTTGCCAGGTGATGATAGACCGTGAAGACAGGATTGAGCGATGCGAATGGATCCTGGAACACCATCTGGACGGCGCGGCGATAGGCTTTCTCGTCGGCAGCGTTCCCGACGGTGGTGATATCGCGGCCGCGAAACTGCATCGATCCCGCGGTCGGAGCATCCATGCGCGCGATGATGCGGGCGCATGTCGTCTTGCCGCAGCCGGATTCGCCGACCAGAGCCAGCGCACGGCCCGGTCTCAGCGCCAGCGAGATGCCGCGGAGCGCCTCGACATGACCAAAACTGCGCGCGATCGCCTCGAGCTGGACGATCGCGTCGGTTGGCGTCGGCACGACAGGTGAAGCGACGGGCATGACGTTCATTCTACGGCCCCCAATCTCCTGACGGAAGCGGGCAACTGCGGGATCGCCCCCCAGAGCCTGCGCGTATAGTCATGCGCGGGCGTCCGGCTGATCTGCCTGACGTCACCGACCTCGACCAGTTCGCCATTCAGCATTACCCCGATGCGATGGCAGAGCTGCGCCATCAGATGCAGGTCGTGGGTGATGAACAGCACCGAGAAACCGTGTGTGCTTTGCAGGTCGACGACCTGCTCAAGAATTTCGCGCTGCACAACCACGTCGAGCGCCGTCGTCGGCTCGTCCATGATGATCAGCTGTGGCCGAAGCGCCAGGCAGATCGCGATGACGATGCGCTGGCGCATGCCGCCGCTGAACTGGTGCGGGTAGTCGTCGAGCCGGCTGGTCGGAATGCCGACCAGACGAAACATCTCCTCGGCGCGTGCCCGCGTCTGTGCCCGCGTCGCGCCGGTATGGCGGGCAAGGACGTCATGGAACTGCGCCTCGACCCGCATCAGCGGATTGAGCGAGTTCATCGCGCTTTGGAACACCATGCCGATGCGTCGCCAGCGCACATCCTGGAGGGCCGTTTCCGGCATCTGCAGCAGGTCGCGGCCTTCGAGCAGGATCTCGCCTCCCGCCACCCAGGCCGGCGGCTTCGACAGGCGGGTGATCGCAAACGCGATGGTGCTCTTGCCGCAACCGGATTCGCCGGCAAGCCCGAACAATTCGCCGCGTTTGATGTCGAAGGAGACGTTCCGGACGGCGCGAAAGGCGCCGTCGTCGGTGAGGTAATCGACATCCAGATTGCGCACCTGCAGCAGCGGCTCGCTCATTGTCCCACCTCCAGCGCCCGATTGCGCCGCCGGTTCAGCCGTAGCCAACGGCTAAGCGCAGGGCCTGAACGAAGCTGCGGATTGGCGATCTCGTCGAATGTGAAGTTGAGAAGAGCGAGACCAAGACCGACGAGCGCGATGCCTGCAGCCGGCGCGCCGATATCCCACCAGGCGCCGATGATGATCGCCGACGAGTTCTGGGCGTTGTAGAGCATCGTGCCCCAGGTGACGCGCAGGGGATCGCCGAAGCCGAGATATTCGAGCGTCGTCTGGGCGACGATGGCGTAGATGATGCTGCCGACGACGTTGATGCCGATCAGCGGCACGAGATTGGGCAGGATCTCGACGAAAATCACCCGCCAGTGCGGTTCGCCGACCATGCGGGCGGCGACGACGAATTCACGGTTGCGCAGCGCCAGCGTCTGCGAGCGCGTCATGCGCGCGCCCCAGGGCCATGAGGTGAGCGCGATGATCGCCATGATCGCCAGTGGCCCGACTGTGCCCGCAAAGGAGGCGAGTAAGATCAGGAGCGGGATGTTGGGAATGACGAGCACAGCGTTGGTCGCGAGATCAAGCGTGGCGTCGGTACGCCCGCCGAAGTAGCCGGCGACCAGCCCGACGATCGTGCCGAGCGCGGTGATGGCGAGGCCGGTGGCGAAACCGACGGCGAGCGAAGGGCGTGCGCCCCAGACGAACTGGGAATAGACGTCGCGTCCCATCTTGGTGGTGCCGAACACATGTTCGACGGTCGGTGGCTGATGCGAGCGTCCGACCCGTTCGCCGGGGTCGCCCGGCGCGATTACCGGCGCCAGCAGCGCCATCAGGCAAAGTGCGACGATGATGGCGAGACCGGCGACGGCCTTCTTCTGCCGCCACAATAATGCGAGACCTGAGGTCATGCCCGCCCCTCCCGAATGCGCGGATCGACGACGCCATAGAGGATGTCGACAAGCAGGTTTGCCCCGAGCGTCGCCAAGGTCATCAGCAGCAGCTGTCCCTGGATGACGGGGTAGTCGCGCGCGACGCTGGCGGTATAGAGCGTGAGGCCGAGGCCGGGATAGTTGAACACGATCTCGGTGACGATCGACCCGCCGAACACCGCGCCGAGCATCAGCGCCAGATTGGTCAAGACCGGCAGCATGGCGTTGCGGGCGGCATAGCCGAACATCACGGCGGTTTCCGACAGCCCCTTGGCTCTCCCCATGGTGACATAATCCTCGCCGAGCACCGAGATCATGCTGGAGCGCATGGTCGTCTGGAACTCACCGATCAGGTAGGGCGAAAGGGTGAGAACCGGCATGATCGCATGCAGGAAAACGCTGCCGAAGAACGTGAAATTGAGCCCTGGATCGAGGTTCGGGTCATAGGCATAGCCGACCGGCAGCAGGCGCAACGTGACGCCGAAGATAAACAGCGTCGCCAGCGCGATGATGACGGGCGGCACCGCGATCATAACCACCGAAAACGGCGAGACGAAGCTGTCGAAACGGCCGCCGCGACGCCAGGCGGCAAGTGCCCCTAGCGAAACCCCGATCGACAGTGAAAAAACGATGGCGGTCATGACGAGGAACGCCGTCCAGCCGGCCGACCGGCCGAGAACCTCGAGCACTGTCTGGGGATAATATTTCACCGACACGCCGAGATCGAAATGCGCCAGCCCGACGATATAGTCGACGAACTGCTGCCACATCGGCTGCTCGATGGCGCCGAAACGCGCCTTGATCGCCGCGATAGCCGCGGGCGTTGCCCGCGGGCCGAGTTGGGCGATCATGCTGTCGACGGGGCTCCCCGGCATCAGCCGGGGAACCGCAAAGTTCATCACGATCGCAAACAGGAACGCGACGCAGTAGACGGCAAGCCGTCGGCGGGGAAGCCGCATCCGTCAGCCCTTCCCTGGCTCTATTCGACCGGCTTCAGCCGCAGCAAATGCACCAGCCGCATGCGGTTGTTGTCGTGATCCTCAGGATTCATCGCCGGTTCTTCCTTCGAGACCCAGCCGGTGAAGCGCTTGGTCGAGAACTGATACCAGGTCGGACCGTTGAAGACGGGAACGACGGGTAGATTGTCGGCGACGATCAGTTGCACCTCGTCAAACAGCTTCTTGCGGTCCTCGTCCGTCGTCGCCCGTCGGTAGTTGTCGAACACCTTGTCGAGTTCCGGATTGGAGTAACGCGAGGGGGCGCTGGTGATGCGTCCGCCGAAAGCGGTCGACAGCGATTGGAAGTAGCCGCGGAACGGCGTCGGCCCGTCAGCACGCGAATTCATTACCGCTTCAAACGAGCCGTCGAGAATCTGCTTCTGCCATTGCTCGTATTCCGGCGTCGCCACCGAAGCATTGATGCCAATCTTGCGCAGGCCTTCGGCGGCGATCTGGACCGCATCGATCCAGTCGGTCCAGCCGTTGGGGACGATGATCGGGAACGTGATCGGCTTGCCGCTCGGCGTCGTGCGGAAGCCTTCGCCGTCCTTCTTGTAGCCGGCATCGTCAAGCAGCTTGTTGGCCCTGTCGATGTCGTAAGCGAGCCATTCGTCCTTAGCGCCTTCGGCCGCCTTGTTGCGCCAGCTGTCGAAGCGCGGCGGCAGGCCGCTCGCATGCGCATTGACGACGGGATAACCGAAACCGGCAATATCGACCATCGATGTGCGATCCATCGCCAGGCTGAAGGCGCGGCGGAAAGTCATGTCATTGAACGCTTCAGCGTTACCGGCATTGGCCGACTTGAGGTTCATCTGGAACGAGACGGTTTCGGCCGGCGGCTGCCAATAGGCGTTGTGTTCCGGATCGAGGCCGACATAGGTCTTGTCGATCTGCGGCAGGAACGAACCGAACCAGTCGAGGCCCCCTTCGGGCAGAAGCGCCAGCATCTGATCGTTGCCGGCAATCTGCGGCAGCTTGAGGCAATCGACCTTCAGCGTCGCTGCGTCCCAGTAATTGGGATTGCGGCATTGCTCGTAGACCTGCGGCGTGAAGCGGCGGATCTCGGTCATCGGGCCGGAACCGACAGGCTTCTCGTTCTTGAAGGCGAGCGGATCGCCGACGTCCTTCCAGATATGCTCGGGCACCACAGGAAAGTCGGCGAGTGATTCCGGGAAGTGGGTATCGACGTCCTTGAGGTTGATCTTGACCTCGGTCGGCGACACCGCCTCGACTGAGGCGACGCTCTCACCGACGCCGACGATATCGACGGCCGGGTTCTTCAGCATCAGTTCAAGTGTGAATTTCATATCGGCCGATGTCAGCGGCTTGCCGTCCGACCACTTCACGCCGTCGCGCAGCGTGTAGGTGATCGACTTCAGGTCGTCGGCAAACTTGTAGCCGGTCGCCAGCCGCCAGACGGGCTTGCCACCGTCGTAGTCGTTGAAGATGACGAGCGGCTCGTAGACGAAGTCCATGGTGCTCTGGCGCCGCCCGCCGAGATCGAACGGGTTAAAATTCTGCACCCAGCTCGTCTGCTCTTCGATGTGCATGGTCAGAACGGACTCGGCCTGTACCTGGCCCGCCGCAAGCAGGGCCAACGATGCGGCCATGGCCCCACCGAACAACCTTGCCGTCACTGAATGAATGATCCCTCCGGTCCCTCCTGCAATTGGTCTGAACCGCATTTCCTCGACTGCCGACATGACGAACTCCCCTCCAGGTTTCGATGACGCATTAATAAGTCAAGTAATTTGACTTAATGATATGTCCAGGATTGAAGGCGTGTCAATCTGCGTCTTTTAGCTACGACGAAGGATGAAGATGCAACCGAAGGAAAGCGCGCACCTTCGGCTTTCAACTGCTTCGTTGCGAAGATCTTCTTTTATCAGAAACGTCTGCGGGCCGGCGTGTCGGCGGCCCGCTATCTGACGTAGGCCCGACATGGAGGCCCTTATGCCGCTGCCTGCTGACCGAGCTCGCCAAGGCTCGCCTCGACGATATCGAACATCTCGTCGATCTCGGCCGCGGTGATGATCATCGGTGGGCAAAAGGCGATGGAATCGCCGATATTGCGGCAGATCAGCCCGTTCCTCTGCAGGATCGCTCCTACCCGGGCGCCGGTTGCGCCAGCGGCCGCGCCATCCGCCGCCTCAAGCTCAAGCGCGCCGATGAGGCCGATGCCGCGCGCTTCGACAGCCAACGGGTGCCGTTCGAGCGCATTCAGACGGCCGAGGAAATGCGGTGCGAGGCGGCGGACGTTGCCGACCAGGTCCTTCTCCTCGATGATCGCGAGGTTTTCGAGCGATACGGCAGCGGCGACCGGGTGGCCGCTCGCGGTAAATCCGTGCCCGAGCGCGCCGATCCGGTCGGCCTCATTGGCGATCGGCTCATAGACACTGTCGTTGATCATGAGCGCCGCGATCGGCTGGTAGGACGACGACAGCTGCTTGGAGAGCGTCATGATATCAGGGCGCATGCCGAAGGTCTCTGAGCCGAACATGTTGCCGGTGCGCCCGAAACCGCAGATCACTTCGTCGGCTATCAACAGGATGTCGTATTTGCGCAGCACGTCCTGGATCGCCGCCCAATAGCCCTCGGGCGGAACGATGACACCGCCGGCACCCATGACCGGTTCACCGATGAAGGCGGCGATCGTCTCCGGGCCCTCCTCAAGGATAAGCGCCTCCAGCTCTTCGGCGCAGCAGCGCGAAAAAGCAAGCTCGTCCTGGCCGGGTTCGGCACCGGTGCGGTAGTGCGGGCAGGTCGTGTGCAGGATGTTGGCAAGCGGCAGGTCGAAGGAGCGATGATTGTTGGGCAGCCCCGTCAGGCTCGCGCTCAGCGCTGTTACGCCATGATAGCCCTTGATGCGCGAAATGATCTTCTTCTTTTCCGGTCTTCCAAGCGCGTTGGAGCGGTACCAGACCAGTTTGATCGCGGAATCGTTCGCCTCGGATCCGGAATTGGCGAAATAGACCTTGGACATCGGCACCGGCGCCATGCCGATGAGCTTCTCCGCCAGATCCACCACCGGCCCGTGCGCTTTCTGCGAGAAGGTATGGTAATAGGGAAGCTTGTCCATCTGGCGACGCGCGGCCTCGACCAGCCGCTTCTCGCCGAAGCCGACAGCCACGCTCCAGAGCCCAGCCATACCCTCGATATAACGCTTGCCGCTGTTGTCGAAGACGTGGATGCCTTCGCCGCGGTCGATGATCAGCGGCCCTTCCCGCTCGAGCTTGCGCGGGTTGGTGTAGGAATGGAGATGGTAGGCCATGTCCCGCGCTTCGGTGGAATTGGGCTGTGCGGTCATCGGCATCTCCGGTTTCAATGTGTTACAAGGCAATATCATAGGTCAGCCAATCGGTTCTGGTGGCCAGCTGATCGTAGAGGCCGCGGGCCCTGTAGTTGTTGTCGCGCGTGATCCAGCGGATGACAGACCAGCCACGCTCTCGTCCGATATCGGCGACGGCCCGAATGAGGGCTGGGGCCGCCCCGCTGCCGCGCGCCTCGGGCGCCACGAAGAGATCGTCGAGGAAGCCGCCCCGCGCCGCCAATAGCGGCCGGATGTATTCGCGAAAGTGCGTCAACCCGATCGGGCGGCCGGAGCCATCGAGCGCCAGCCTGCATTCGAGCGCACCGTCGCGGATCCAGCCCCAGACCCGGTCCCGCATCTCGTCGGTCTGATGAACGCCATAGAACGCGGCGAACCCCGCGTGAAGCTCGTTCCACGCCGATCTGTCGGCCTCCGTGGCCGCGACGATCGTAACACCTGCCATGCCGTCCCCCTGTCTACCGAGTGGGCGCTCCGCCCACCGGCCGCGTCGTTTGCGTTGTTACTGCCAGCAGGCGGCTGAGCGCTTGCGATACATGTCGCGAAACTGTTCGGTGGAGACGGGCAGCAGATCGCCCGTGTCCCAGTCGAGGATGACGGCGTGGCGGCGAACCGCGTCGAGTGCGTCGATCTCGCCGGCCTTGAATCGCGCCGAGATCTCGGCTGGATCCGTCTCAAGCCAGCCCAGGCGCTCAGCCCTGATCTGTCGTCGCAACGCGACAGTCGCCGCCGCATCGATCTCGTAGGCGCAGATTTCCGGATCGACCGGGTGGATGACGACGCCATAGTCCTTGGCTGCCCGCTCGACCGAGACATAGTCGTCGATGACATCGGCAAGGACACGCTGCGCATCGCGCTCCAGCGGATCGCCGAAGCCACCGCCGCCGGCGGTCGGGCGCGAGAAGATGTCGCCGGCCTCGATTGCCACGTCAGAGAAGGTGGCGCCGAGCCACTCCTTCCTGCCGGTCTTTTCCCGCGTCAAAGTCAATCCGTGCGGCATGGAGGGCAAGCCGCCCTCGATCCCCCAGACGATGGCGCGCTCGCGGTCGCAGATATAGGAAATGACGGTGTTTTCGGCCTCCAGCATGCGGGAAGTCTTCATCACCCCGGCGCCACCGCGCCATTTCCCCGGGCCGGCCGAATCCGTCAGCACCTCGAATTCGGTGGTCAGGATCGGATTTGCCCGCTCCTGTCCTTCGACCGGCTGGGCCATCAGTCCGGTTCCGAAGCAGGCGGTCGTCACGTTGCAACCGTCCATGCCATTGCGACCGCCCCAGCCGCCCGGCAACCAGTCATAGAACATGAAGATCGGCTTTTCCGCCGCCCGCGCGTCGCGCCCACCGGTCAGGAGATATTCGAGATTGAAGGCGCAGGCGATGGCGCGCTCCGGAATGATCTTCGACCAGATCTCGTAGATCGCGTTCATGATCTTCTCGAAGGGCATGAGGAAGCCGGTAACGGCCACCGGCCATTTGGCGTCGACGATCGAGCCCTCCGGCGCGATGATTTCGAACACCCGGTAGAAGCCGCTGTTGAGCGGCAGATCGGGGAAGAAGGTCTTCATGCCGGCCGCGACCGCCGAGAAGGTCGCGCCGAAGGCCGAATTGTAGATCGAGCCGATGGTCGGATGGCTGCCGGTGAAGTCGTAGATCGCCCGATCGCCCTTGATCGTCAGCTTGACCTTGATCGGGATCATGCCTTCGTTGCCGGCCGGATCGCGGTCGATGAAGTCCTGCGTTTCCCACTCGCCGTCGGGCAGCGCGGCAATGCGCTGGCGCATGGCCCGCTCGACATAATCCTGCACAGCGCCAAGCCCTTGCTTGACGGTGCCCTCGCCGTATTTGCCGACGAGCCGAAGGATCTCGCGCTCGCAGACCTGGGTCGCCTGGGCCTGCGCATGAATATCACCAATGATCGAGGCCGGGTCGCGGGTGTTGGAGGCGATCAGATGAGCGACGTCCTTGCAGAACCGACCCTTGTCGAACAGACGGATCGGCGTGATGCGCATGCCCTCCTTGAACATTTCCTTGGCGGCGACGTCGAAGGATCCGGGCACGCTGCCGCCGAGATCCGACCAGTGGCCGTTCGACTGGCTGAAGGCGATGATCCTGCCGTCGACGAAGATCGGCCGGATCAGCCGAACGTCGTTGAAATGGGTGCCACCGGCATAGGGATCGTTGATCGCGTAGACGTCGCCCGGATGCATGTCGCCGTCGAAAGCGCGGATGACGTCCTTGCAGGTGAAGTGCAGCGTACCGACATGGACGGCGATGTCCTGGTTGCCCTGGGCGGCCGAATTGCCTTCGGCATCGTGAAGGGCGCTCGAAAAGTCGCGGTTGTAGATGACGAAGGAATAGCAGGTTCTCAAGATCTGCTCGGCCATCTGGTCGACGCTGGTGATGAAGGAGTTTTTCAGGACCTCGAAGGTCACCGGGTCAAGGTTTTGCTGTTCAGACATTCGCTTCACCTTCGATGCGGATGATGATGTTGAGGTATGTGTCCACTTCCGCGGTCGTTCCCGGCGGGACGACGACGGTGGAATCAAGCTGTTCGACGATGGCAGGCCCCTTGAAGACGAAGCCTGCGGGCAGCGTCTCGCGCTCGTAGACGGGCGTATCGACCGCGGCGTCGGCTGCAAACCAGACATTGCGCCGCGTCTTCGGCGTAGGGATCAGTCCGGTCGGCACGTGCTTTGCAAGCGATGCCTTCGGCACCATGCCGACTGCCTTCAGGTTGATGCGGAACAGGCTGACGGGTGTCTCGTCACGGCGGAAATTGTATTCGCGCTGATGCTCACGATGGAAGGCTTCGACCAGCGGCGCGATGTCGGTGACAGGCGACGGCGCGGAGACAGCGAGCGACCGCCACTGTCCGAGATACATCATGTCGATGCTGCGCTGGAGCACCACATCCTTGTCGGCCACACCCTCGTGCGCGAGCCGTTCCAGCGCTTCCTGTTCGAGGCGGACGAAGGCGTCTTCGATGGCCGTTGCGTCTGCGTCGTTAGCCGGCTTCAGATAGCTCTCGGAAAAATCGTGCTGCATGTCGACGAGAAGGCAGCCGAGCGCCGAGGTGACACCGGGGTTCGGCGGAACGATGACCGCGGGGATAGACAGCTCGCGGGCGATCGCCGCGCCATGCAGGGCGCCTGCACCGCCGAAGGCAACCAGCGCAAAGTCGCGCGGGTCATAGCCGCGGCTGATCGAGATCAGCCGTACAGCGTCAGACATGTTGGCATTGGCCACACGGATGATGGCGTCGGCGGCCGCGTGCGGCTCGAGCCCGAACGGCTCGGCCACGCCCTCACGAACCGCCCGAAGCGCCAGGTCCGCATCAAGCGTGATCTTGCCACCGGCCAGGCTGGTACCAAGGCGGCCCAGCACGACATTGGCATCGGTGTTGGTCGGCTGGCGGTTGCCCTTGGCATAGCAGGCCGGGCCGGGATTGGCGCCCGCCGATTGCGGCCCATTGCGCAGCGATCCCGCCTCGTCGGTCCAGGCAAGCGAACCGCCACCGGCGCCGATGGTCAGAACCTCGATGGACGAAAAGCGGATCGGATAGCCGAATTCGATGAACCAGTCCTTGGTGATGCGCGACTGGCCGTCATAGGCAAGCGACACGTCGGTCGAGGTGCCGCCCATGTCGAGGCCGATCGAGTTCCTGAAGCCGCAGAGTTCGGCGATGTATTTGCTGGCGATCGCGCCGGCAGCGATGCCGGAGCCGGCGAGCCGCGCAGCAAAGTCTTCGACGCTCTTCGGCGTCATCACCCCGCCGCCCGTGTGCAGCAGCAAAAGGTCACGCTCATAGCCGTCCTGTTGTAGCCGCTTGCCGAGCCTCGAGGTGTAGTCGACGACGACGGGGCTGAGCGCCGCATTGGCGACCGTGGTCGAGAACCGCTCATGTTCGAAGATTTCGGGCAGGACTTCCGACGAGGTCGACACCGGTACGCCGGGCATCACCTCCATCAGGATTTCCTTCATCCGCCGCTCGTTGGCACCGTTCATGAAGGCGTTCATGAAGCAGACGGCGACGGCCGCAACATTGCGGCGCTTGAGAATGCGCGCGACTTCACGGGCTTCGTCCTCGTCGAGCGTTTCTACGATCCCGCCCTGCGCGTCGATACGTTCGGAGACGACCAGCCGGTCACGCCTCGGCACATAGGGTGGCACCACGTCCTTGTAGGTATCCCAGAGGTCTTCCTTGTTGGCGCGGCGGATCTCGATCACGTCGCGGAAGCCGCGGGTACACACCATCGCCGTGCGCGGCAGGCGCCGCGTGATCAGGGCATTGGTGGCAACGGTGGTACCGTGCGAAAACAGCGCCACCTTCGACAGGTCGATGCCGGCTTTTTCGACGCCGGACATGATGCCGTCGATCGGATCTGCCGACGATGACGTCTTTTCGACCCGGATCAGGCCGGTGGTTTCGTCCATGATGCAGATGTCGGTAAAGGTGCCACCGACATCGACGGCAACGCGAAGGTTCTGCAAGGTTCGTCTCCTGTCTTCGGTTCATTGAAAAGCAGGCAAGGCTTCGCCCTCGCCCGGTCGGGCGCGCTCACCTCGCGTGTGTCTGGAACGAACGGCCGCCCGGTTCAGCCGGAGCCGCTGGGGCTCGTCAGGCTGTAGCGCTCACGCGCTTCGCTCGGGCTGTAGCCGAAATGCGCCTTGTAGTGGCGGCTGAGCTGCGCGTGATCGCTGAACCCAAGCGCATAGGCGATTTCCGAAACCAGCTTGCGGCAGGCCGGATCGCGCAACATCTCGTCGCAGCGCAAAAGCCGCTGGACCCGGATCCAGTGGCACACGGACGTGCCCTGCCGCTTCATCAGCTGGTGCAGATAGCGCACCGAGATGCCGCAGGCATCGGCGATCACCTGCGGCCCGAGATCGGTACGGGCAAGGTTGGCGCGGACATAGCTTTCGACGCGGTGCAGGTGGCCAACCTGAACCGACCCGGCATCCGACATCAGCATGCGCTCATCGGAGATGAGCGACATAGCGAGGATGTCGACAAGATGCTTGCCGGTCATGTCGCGGGCAGGTGCATCCATCTCCACAAGCCGTGGCGCGATTAGCCGGATCATGTCGACGAACAATGCGCCGGTGCCCCGGGTGGAATCGAAGCTGAGCGAGGCGATACGTTCGGGCAGGCCGACACGCGGGCGCAGCGTCGCGATCGGCACCTTCAGCACCCAGAGCGTGTTCTTGGCGGTGTAGCTGAATTCGTAAGGCAAGTGGCTGCGCTCGACCAAGAAGGCGCCCGGCTTGCAGCGCACGGCCTTTCCGCTCTGCTCGAAACTGATCTCCGCCTTTTCCGGTACGGTGATCAGGTAGCTTTCTTCGCGCTCATGCAGCAGGTGCCGCTTCTGCCGACGGTAGAGAAGGCCGTCGGAATCGAGCCGCGACAGCGAGACTGCGCCGAGGTCCCAGACGTTCAAGTCGCCGGAAAACTCCGCCGAATTCTGGAAGCGCAGGTCGAGCGGAAAGTAGGTGCTCGACACCGCTTCGTCCCAATACCGCTTGCGCTCGCGCGCCGCCGTGCCTGCCGTGGAATAACTCACGTCCATGCGAAGCTCCCATCCCGTCCGCCGTCCGTTCGCTTCGGCTGTTCCCATGTTGCCGAGCGACGGCCGATCGCGGCCCATTATTCCTGACCGGTCGCCTTTGATGTCGCAGCCTCTTCAGGGCCTTTGCGACCGGCGTTTCCGGAGGTCTTCAAGCAGTAGACTATGCCTTTGGCTCTCCGGCTAGTCGCAAAGTGCGCTTGCTCTTGTCGCTGGGCGTAGTGAAAGCTCAATCGGCGCGCACCACCGCTTCAGCGCTAAGCGCCATCGACAGCAGATGGGCGTCGTGATGCGGCTGGGCGGAGAGCAGCAGGCCGACCGGCATGCCGGCTTTGCCAGTGCCGCAGGGGAGCGAGACGCCGCACCAGTCAAGAAAATTACCGATCAACGTGTTGCGCAAGGTCTTGGCATTGGTTTCGACGAACAAGGCATCGTCCGTGAGAAGCTGATCGGTGGCGGGCGCGACATGCGCGACCGTCGGAAAGGCGATAATCTCGTTCGGCCCAACGCTTGAGGCGACCTCGGCGATCAACGCCTCGCGTATCTCAAGCGTGGCGATGTAGTCGGAAAGGCTGATATTTTGCCCCAGCCGCGCCCGAGCCACGACGCGCTGGTCCATCATTGCGGCCTGCGGGCCTTCGAGCCGGTCTCGATGCAAGGCGTAGGCTTCGGCCGTCACCAGCGGTCCATGGCGCGCCATGGTCTCGAAGATGCGCTCGAACGCCGGAAACGGCTGGCGACGCACATGGGCGCCAGCCCGCTGCAGCCGGCCGATTGCTGCCTCGAAAGCGGAGACGACACCGTCCTCGGCACCATCGAACACCGCTGTCGTCGGCACGACGATCGACAGGCCATCGAGATGACCACGGCGGATTTCCGGCGCCGGCAGACCGCGCATGGCGGCATCGACCCAGACGGCATCCTGGACCGTGCGGCAGAGAGGCCCGAGCGAATCCAGGCTCCTGGCGAGCGGAAAGACACCGCGCATGGAATAGCGGCCGCGGGTCGCCTTGTAGCCGACAACGCCGTTGAAGGCGGCGGGAATGCGGATCGACCCGCCCGTGTCAGTACCGATCGAGACGGGCACAAGGTCGGCAGCAACCACGGCGCCGGAACCGGAGGACGAGCCACCCGGCAGTCGATCGACATCGAGCGAGCGCGGATTGCGCGGCGTGCCGTAATGCGGGTTGATGCCGAGCCCGGAAAACGCGAACTCGCTCATGTTGACCCGTCCGACACTGACCATGCCGGCATGGCCGAGCGCCGTTACCACGGCCGCGTCGTCTTGCGCTGCCGGCGCGTCCTTCAGGACCGCCGATCCGGCTGTCGTCGGAACCCCTGCAATGGCAAACAGGTCCTTCCACGCGACGGGAATTCCATCGAGAAGCCCAAGCGGGCGACCGGCGGCAATGCGACGGGCGGAAGCATCCGCCTCGCGCATCGCCCGCTCCGGCAGGGTCATGGTGAAGATCGCCTGGTCGTCGTGGCTGCGGATCCGCTCAAACGTCCAGGCTGTCAGGTCTCGCGGATCGAGCGCACCGGTTTGCAGCAGCGCAGACAACTGCGCGATCGACCGCCCGCCAAGATCCTGCGTCATCGCATACCCCTCTATCGCTCGACCAGCTGCATCCAGCGGCGAACCAGATAATTGTGCTCGTCCATGGTGGTGTTCCAGACCGCGATGCAGTTGGCGCGCTGCCAGTAGGAACCGCCGCTGCGGACCGATCCCGCCCGGATGCGGATTGTACCGTCTGGCCCCGGCAGGTCGCAGGTAGCCGGCAGGCCGCCATACCAGTAGTCCCATTCAGCCGCCGACATGCACTGTCGCGAGCGCTCCGGCGTCGAGATATAATAGCCCTGGCGTGCGACCACCGAGCCCGGCCAACCGGAAATCCACCAGTTGAGATACTCATAGGCGACGTCGCGCATGCGGCCCGACAGATGACGCGCAAGGCACAAGCCGCCGTGCCAGGCGCGATAGCCTTCGGCCGGCACCGCCTGTTCCACCGGAACGCCCTGGCCGTTGAGGATGCTGATACCCGTCGACCACATGCTCTGGATATCGGTCTCGCCTCGCACCATCAGCCGCGCCGCATCCTCGGCCGTGCGCCAGAAGGCGCGGAAGTAGCCGTTCTTCTTGCGCTCTTCGAGCAGGCCGATCAGCCGATCGATCTCGTCGACCGTCATGGCGCCAATATTGTCGAACGACATCAATCCGGACGCCTGCGCGGCCAGTGCCGCATCGAAGATGCCGATCGCCGGCTCGTCGACCAGGGCTGCACGTCCTGCCCAGCGTTCGTCGAGCAACGCCGCCCAACTGTTCATCGACACCGTATTGGGGGCGACAACGGTCCTGTAGGCGAAGCTGTCGAAATTGTGCGTCGTCGGCAGCATCGAGATCGTGCTCGACGGTGTGTCGCCAAGCTCGAGATTGGGTTGCACGAACAGTTTCTTGACCGGCGCGTCGCCCTGCCCCAGGCGGGCATTCGGGCCGATATGGCCAGTCTTCGTCAGGTCGTTGATCTCGTCCCAGAGCGCAATGCGGCCGATCTCGATCGGCTGGATCGCCCGCCAGTACCAGACGATATCCAGATTGTGGAAACACTGATCGTAGATGTCGTAACTATCCGGCTCCTGCGCCGCCTTGTGCTGGGTCGTCAGGAAGTCGTTGTTGTCGAACACCACCTCGATGCCGAGATCGGCCTCGGCACGAACCCGCAACTCCTCCAGCAGCGAAATCGCCGTGCCGAGCACGCGCAGGCGCGGCCGCCCTTCGAGATGGAGGGATGGTGTCGCTGGTGTCGGTTGATCAGGCAGATGTTTGCTCATGAAGACGACTGACGTTCCTGAAGGCTGAGTTTCGGCACGGCCCCATCCCCGACCGACGACCGGTCGAGGGCAAAGGCCTCGAACGACCGTTTCAGCAGCTCGACATCCAGACCGTCAACAATAAACACGATGCGCGAACGGCGATCCTCATCCGGCCAGCGCTCCATATGCACAGGCGTGTGCACCAGATGCTGAACGCCATGAATGGCGACCGGGCGCTCCTCGCCGGCGATGTTGAGAATGCCCTTCACCCGCAACGCCCTGTCGCCGTGACGGTTCAGCAGCATCGTTAGCCAGATACCGAAGGCCGTCCAGTCGATGGCGCGCTCCACGATCATCACGAAGGATGTGACCGCCGATTGATGCACGCCGCCGTCAGCCGTTGCCAGTTGAGCCGGCGCTTCGCAGTAGAACCCGCTTGTCGATTGCAGCGCCGCTGCACGCAGGCTGAGGTTTTCATCGACGAGGTCGGCGACATCGAAGGCGGGATCGGTTGCGGTCAAGAGCGGCGCATCCGGATTGATGCCACGCAACTTCTCGACCAGGCCCGACATATCGGCCGCCGGCGCCAGATCGGCCTTGGTGACAACAAGCCGGTCGGCAACGGCGGCCTGTCGATTAGACTCGACATAGCTGCCGAGTTGACGGAGCCCGTTGACCGCATCGACGGTGGTAATCACGTTGCCGGGGCGAAAATGATGGCGCAGAACCGGATCGGATTTGATCGTCGACAGGACCGGGAACGGATCGGCAAGCCCGGTGCTCTCGACGACGATACGGCGGAAGGGCGGAACCAGCCCGCGCTCGCGTTTCGAGTGCAGGTCCTTGATCGCATCGGCAAGCTCGCCGCGCACCGTGCAGCAGAGACAGCCCGATTGCAGCAGCACCATAGTGTCGTCGATGCGCTCGACCAGGTGATGGTCGAGACCGACTTCTCCGAATTCGTTGATGAGGACGGCGGCGTCGGAAAGGGCGGGGTCGGCGAGCAGGCGTGCAAGGAGCGTCGTTTTTCCGGAGCCGAGGAAGCCCGTGAGCAGGTTGATCGGGGTCAAAAGCGGGATCTGCGGTTCAGTCATCGATCGCGACCTCCGCGGCAGCAATCAGGTCCACGTCGAGCGGATCGCAGGGGCGGCCACAGAGCCGTTCGGCCGCCGGCCAGAGGTGGCCGAGATCCTCGATGATCTCGCTCTTGCCAGTGCGGGTCGCAAGCACGAAGGATGCGCCCTGCCAGTCCGTGATTGTGAGGCCGAAGCGCGCCAGCATCCCGTTGGCGATCCGCACACGGTTGGCGCGCTCGCGCCTTCGGTCGATGCGCTCGACATTGCGGGTATAGACGCCCGGCCGCGCCACGGCATCGGCCCAGTGTTCGTTGCCTCCAAGGACGCCGCAGAGAGAGCACATGGTGTCATCCAATCGGTAAAAAGGCGGGCAATCGGTAAAAAGGCGGGGACGGTACGCAGACCGCCCCCGTCAGTCGCTCACTTCTTGCGCGGGAAGCGCTTGGCAAAGTCGTCGGCGATCTCGTTCATCGTCACGAACTTCACGCCGGGATGCTTGATCATGTGGGCATAGAGCCGCTCCAGCATCATCAGCACCTGCGGGCGCCCGGCAACATCGGGATGGATGGTAATCGGAAACACCGCATAGTCCATCTCGCGGTAGACCCAATCGAACTGGTCGCGCCAGATCTGCTCGATGTCATGCGGATTGACGAAGCCGTGGCTGTTTGGCGACTTCTTGATGAACATCATCGGCGGCAGGTCGTCGAGGTACCAGGAGGCCGGGATTTCGATGAGATCGGTTTCCTTGCCGCGCGTGAGCGGCACCATCCAGTCGGACGGCTTCTTGGAGTAGTCGATCTTGGTCCACTTGTCGCCGACGCGCACATAATAGGGCGTGAAGTCGTTGTGCATCAGGGAGTGGTCGTACTTGATGCCGCGTTCCAGCAGCAGCTCGTTGGTGACGTTGGAAAACTCCCACCACGGCGCGACATAGCCGGTCGGGCGCTTGCCCGAGAGCTTGGTGACGAGGTCGATGCACTTGTCGAGGACCGCGGTCTCCTGCTCGCGCGTCATGGCGATCGGGTTTTCATGGGTGTAGCCGTGAATGCCGATCTCGTGGCCGGCATCGGCAACCGCCTGCATCTGGTCCGGGAAGGTCTCGATCGAGTGGCCGGGAATGAACCAGGTGGTCTTGATTCCGAAGCGTTCGAACAGCTTCAGGAGGCGCGGGCTGCCGACCTCGCCCGCGAAAAGGCCGCGCGAGATATCGTCAGGCGAATCCTCGCCCCCATAGGATCCGAGCCAGCCGGCGACCGCATCGACGTCGATGCCGAAGCTGCAGAGGATTTCCTTGGCCATGGTATGTCTCCTTCGTGTTTTATCGTTCAAAAGGTCAAGCTGGCTGTGACGTCAGGCTGGAATGACCGTGGCTTTGCCCGGCTGCCAGCTCAAAAGAATGTCGGCGCCGACAGGGAAGGCATCGGGCTGGTACTTGTCGACATGGGCTTCGAGCGAGACGGTGCGCCCGTCCCCAAGTGTTGCCGTCAGATGGGATACGTGGCCGACCACGTCGAAACGGCTGACGCTGGCGCCGACGACGTTGCCGCCGACCGTGTGCGCAATCTGGTCACGCGAAACCAGAGCGGCGGGGTGCACCTCGATCGCTTCGGCCGGGATGACGACGTTGACCCTCGATTTCCTGGCGAGCGTGCCGTTCGGTCGACCGGAAAGCTGACCGAGCGGCGTCGAAACCAGCGTCCGGTCATCCGATGCGCCGTCGACCTCGCCCTGGAAGATCGTGTTGTTGCCGATGAACTGGGCGACGAACGCCGTGTTCGGCCGGGTGTAAAGCTGGTGCGGCGGGCTGATCTGCTCGACCTTGCCCTGGTTCATCACCACGATGCGGTCGGAGAGCGCGAGCGCCTCGGACTGGGCATGAGTGACGAAGACGAAGGTGACGCCGAGCGTCTTCTGCAGCAGTTTCAACTCGTTCTGGATCGCCTTGCGCAGGTTGGCGTCGAGCGCGCCGAGCGGTTCGTCGAGCAGCAGGATATCCGGCTCGACGACGAGCCCGCGTGCGAGCGCGATGCGCTGGCGTTGGCCGCCCGACAACCGGTCGGGCTTTTTCTCGGCGATATCCTCGAGCCCGAGCGTCGCCAGGATACGGTCGACCTTGGCGTCACGCTCGGCCTTTGCCATGCCCTTGACGTCGAGCCCGTAGCCGACGTTGCGGCGCACGGTCATGTGCGGAAAGAGCGCGTAGCTCTGGAAGATCATCGACGTCGGCCGGTGTTCCGGCCGGATGTCGTTCATGCGCTTGCCCTTGATCAGCATCTCGCCGGAGGAGATCGATTCGAAGCCGGCGATCATGCGCAGCGTCGTCGTCTTGCCGCAGCCGGACGGCCCGAGGAACGCGATGAACTCGCCCTTGGAAACCGACAGGTTGAAATCGATCACGGCGGGCGTGCCGTTGTCGTAGACCTTGCCAACATTGTTGAGTTCGAGGTCGAAGATCATCGTGGCTCTCCGGAGCTTGCTGAAATCACTGGCTGGTAGCGCGCGCGCGCAATGGCCACGCGCCCGTGTCTTGAGACACCGGGAGGCATTTGCCTCCCGGCTGTCATCCTTCGTCAGGCGTTGAGGAATTCGTCCCACTTCTGGATCAGATGGTCGTATTCATCCGGCCACTGGTGCCAGTAGGCGACGTTTTTAGCGCGCTCTTCGAGAGAGCCGCCGTCGCGCAGGTCGCCTTCCTTGATGCCGCGTTCCTCGGCGCCGACCCAGGGCTTGCCCTCGTACCAGAAGGCATATTTCTCCGGCGCCATGACGTTCTTGATGTTGGTCGACGGCGAATAGTAGCCCTGCTCGGAGACGGTGATGCCCGGCTCGCCCGAGAGCCAGTAGTCGGCATAGGCGATAACCGCCTCCTTGTTGGCGGTACCGGCAATCATCGCCGGGCCGATCGCCCAGCCGCGATAACCTTCCTTCGGCACGGCGTAGCGGCAGGGCTTGCCCTGCGCCTTGACGGCCATGACCGCCGGCTGCCAGGCATCGCAGACGACCATTTCGCCCGATGCCATCAGGTTGACGAGTTCGCCGAAATCGCCCCAGAGCGCGCGGAACTGACCTTCCTTCTTCTTGGAGATCAGGAACTTTGCAGCTTCGTCGATCTCGGCCGCCGTCGCATTGCCCGGGTTCTTGACGTCGGAAAGGCCGAGCGAGTTCATCGCCATCATCGCCTGACCGATGGCGATCAGCGGGTCGGTGTTGATACCGGACTTGCCCTTCCACTTCGGATCGAAGATCGCGGTCCAGCTGTTGGCTTCTTCGGCCGACAGCACATCCGGGTTGTAGCCGATGGAATCGTAGTTATAGACCGCCGGCACCATGTTCAGCGCCGCCTGGCTTTCGTCGGTCCAGATCTGGCCGACGATCTGGGCGGAACGATCCCACTTGTCGCTCGCGGTGGTGAAGGTATCGCGGATGTTGGCCCAGTTCTTCAAGGCCGAGGCCGGGATCGGCTCGACATTGTTGGTCATGACGATCGATGGCAGGCGTTCCGCGATGATTTCCCAGCAATCATAGTCCTTCGAGCCGGAGAGGATCTTCGTCTGGGCGTCCGGGAAGGTCGCGGCCGTTCCGGAGGTGCCGCCAACGCCGGCAGCGGCCTTGAACTGTTCGAGAATGCGCTCCTGAACGGTGACCGAAAGGCCGATGGTGCGCAGCTGCTGGCCTGCCAGGTCGGCGGCCTGTGCGAAGGCGGCGCGCGAGGACAGGAACGGCGTGCCGCCGCCCATCGCCAGCGCCATCATCCCGGCAGACCGTTTGAGGAGCGAGCGGCGATTGATTTCCAGATTGGGCATTGTCTCTTCTCCAGTTGTTGTTGTTCCCCGGGGCACGCTTGATGCGAACCCCTTGTTCTTTCGCCGCGCAGCGCGACGCTAGTAGCGCCCCACCAGGAGGCCCCCATCCACGACCAGCACCTGGCCGGTCATGTATCTCGCGCTGTCGGATGCGAGGAACGCGATGACATCGGCGATATCCTCCGGCGTTCCAAGCCGCTTCATCGGGATGAAGGCTGCAGCCGCCTCCGCGCCCTCAGGCCCAAGCGAGTTTTCCTTCGACAGCAGCTGCGCCGTGCGGATGTAGCCAGGCGCCACCCCGTTGACGCGAACCCCGTCGCTAGCAAGCTCGACCGCAAGCCCCCGCACCAGACCGATCACGCCGGACTTGGCGGCGGAATAATGCACATGCTCGTCCCAGCCATAGGCAACGCCCATGATCGAGGAGAGCGCGACGATGCTGCCCTCGCCGCGTTGGCGCATGCCGGGTGCGACGGCGCGCGCGAGGCGAAAGATGCCTTTCAAATCGATGTCGAAGGTCAGGTCCCACTTGTCGTCGGTGAGTGCGGCCAGCGGGGTGCGATGGGCAATGCCGGCATTGGCAACGACGACGTCGATGCGGCCGTGCCGCTTTTCCAGATCAGCGACCAGCGCGTCGGTCGCCGATGTCGAACGGACGTCGTAATAGGCAAATTCAGCGGAGCCACCAGCATCGACGATGGCCTCGACCGTGGCCGTGCCCTCACGCTCGAGAATGTCGGTGATGACCACATGATCGCCCTTGGCGGCAAAGGCTTTGGCGGCGGCCTGACCGATGCCGATGCCGGCACCGGTGACGATAACGATGCGGGACGTCTTGGGAGGATTTGGCATGTTCATCTTTCCTGTCAAAGCATTACGTCGCCGGAATTGGGCCCGAGCGTCTGGCCGACGAACAGGCTTGCCGACGGCGAAGCGAGGAACGAAACGGTCGCAGCGATTTCGTCCGGCTCGCCGAAACGCCCGAGCGGCAGCTGCGCCTTCTTGGCGTCCCGCCAATCCTGCGAAAGCCCCATGACAAGTGGCGTATTGATGGGGCCGGGCGCGACTGCATTCACCCGCACGCCGCGGCTCGACACCTCGCGTGCCAGCGCCTTGGTCATGCCGATGATCGCGGCCTTGGCAGACGAGTAGTGCACGAGCTCGACGCCGCCGATCTGGCCGAGCTGCGAGGCCATGTTGACGATCACGCCCTCGCCGCGGGCAAGCATTCCCGGCAGCACCGCCTTGGTCATCAGGAAGGTGCCGCGCACATGCACCGCAAACATCCGATCGAAATCGGCGACCTCGAGATTTTCGAACAGCGCCTGATGGGCGATGCCGGCATTGTTGACGAGCAGCGCCACGGGGCCATGGCGTTGGGCCGCCTTCTCGGCGGTCGCTGTGACGTCGGCTTCGCTGGACACGTCGCCCGATATTGCCGTTGCTACACCGCCGGCTGCCACAATCTCTCCGGCGACCGCCGCCGAGCTTTCAGGCGAGAGATCGTTGACAGCGACGGCATAACCATCAGTCGCCAGCCGCAGTGCGATGGCCCGGCCGATGCCGGAACCGGCACCGGTGACGATCGCTGAGCCGCGTGCGGAAGAGCCGGCCATCACGCCTCCTCCTGGATCGCGACCCGCTTGGCGCGGCGCACCGACAGCATCATCAGCGCTGCATAGGTGCCGAGCAGAGCGAAGGAAAACAGCGTCGTCAGCACGCCGAAGGCAAAGACGTTCGGATGCACTTCGACCGAGAAGGTGCCGTAGATCGCCAGCGGCAATGTCAGGTCGCGGCCCGAGGCAAAGAGCGTACGGGAAAACTCGTCATAGGAGAGCGTGAAGGCGAAGAGCATGGCGGAAAGCACGCCGGGGAAGATCAGCGGGAACGTCACCTTGCGGAAGGTGCGTGCCGGCGTGACGCCGAGCGACCAGGACGCTTCCTCCATGCTCGGATCGAAGCGGTTGAAGATCGCCAGCATCACCAGGAAGGCGAAGGGGAAGGTGTAGACCACGTGGAGAACAAAGGCGGTGCTCCACCAGTGACGGTCGATGCCGAGCGTGTTTGCGACGAGCGCCATGCCGAGACCTACCAGAACGCCCGGCACCATCATGCCGAGAACGATGAGGTAGAAGACCACGCCCGAGCCGCGGAACTTGCGGCGGAACGCCTGCGCCGCCGTGACGCCCAGCACCGTCGAGACGATCATGGTCATCACCGCGAGACCCAATGAGCGGACCAGCGCCTGCTCGATCGGCAGCGGCGCGATGCGCGACGGCGGCGTCAGGCCGAAGAGATGCTTGTACCAGTAGGTCGACCATTCGATGATCGGGAACTGCGGCCCGCCTTCCGGTCCCGTCTGGAAGGACAGGATGGCAAGCACGACGAGCGGGCCATAGAGGAACACGAGGAAGAGCGCGGTATAGGCGCCAAGGCCGGTTTTGATGCCGCTGGCATTCATGATCAGAGCTCCTTCCTGAGATCGACGACCCTGAGCAGGGCGGCCACGACCGCGCCCATCAGGATGGTGAGCACGACGCCGGCGACCGCCGCGAAGGCCCATTTCAGCGAACCGACCTGGGTGACGATGATGTTCCCGAGCAGGTTGACCTTGCGGCCCGAAAGCGCGGCTGAGGTCGCGAACTCACCGAGAACCATGACCGAGACGAAGATCGCCCCGACGACCACGCCCGGCATCGACAGCGGCAGGATGATCGTGCGGAAGATCCGCCAGAAGCCGGCGCCGAGATCCTGAGCGGCCTCGATGATCGAGGTGTCGATGCGGCCGAGCATGAAGGCGATCGGCCCGACCATGAAGACGCAGTAGATCTGGGTCATGCCAATGATCACCGACAGTTCGGAGAACAACAGCACCTCGATCGGCGCATCGGTGATGCCGAGGTTCATCAGGATCATGTTGATCGCACCCTCCTTGCCGAGCATAGGCCGCCAGGCGAGAACGCGGATCAGGAACGACGTCCAGAAGGGGATGACGCACAGGACCAGAAGCACCGTCTGCAGCGCCTTGTTCTTGACGAACAGCCCGACGAAAAGGGCGGCGGGATAGCCGACCAGCACGGTGGCGACGAGCACGATCAGCCAGATGCGCACCGTGGTCCAGAGCGCACCGAGATAGGTGTCGCTGGTGAAGAAGGTGACCCAGCTTTTCAGCGTCAGCGTCGGCTCGATGGTAAAGGTCGTCTGCGTCCAGAAGGACACATAGACCATCATCAGCATCGGCAGGACGAGGAAGAGGCTCATCCAGATGACGCCGGGTGCCAGCAGCCAAAGCGCCTTTCCCGGTGATTTCTTCTCGACGACGGGTTCGGTTTCCGTCTGCTCCGCAACGGCCATCATGCTCATCTCTCATTCTCCGGGCGGGAACGGTGCGGCGCCATGGCGCCGGATTTTGCGAAAACGATCTCAGGCATAAACAAGGGCGTCCTCCCGCTTCCAGACGAGCGCGTAGCGGCCCTGTTCGGCATAGGTTTCGGGCGCTGCGTGGCTGAGGTGGCTTTCGACTTCGAAAACCCGGCCGTCATCGAGCGCGAAGAAGGAATTGACCGCGGCGCCGGAGTATTCGCTGGCGACGAAATTGGCCTCGATCCTGATCTCGTCCTCGGCGATGGCGGCTTCGCGTGGCCGCACCGAAACCCGGTCGTAGCGGATGGCGTAGGCCGGTGATGCCGCCCGCGTCGGTGCGGCTGACCCGAGCCCAAACCGGCCGACGCCGCCGACGAAGGCACCGCCTTCGATCCGTCCCTGAAAGAGGTTGTAGCAGTTGAGAAAGCGGGCAACGGCCGGAGACGCGGGCCTGTTGTAGACCGTGTCGGAATCGGCCGACTGGGCGATGCGGCCGCTTTCGAGCACAAGGACGGTATCGCCCATGGCCAGAGCCTCGGCCTCGCTGCCGGTGACATGCAGGAAGGTGACGCCGCAACGCTCGCGGATCGCCCTCAACTCCGCCCGCATCCGGGCGCGCAGATTGGCATCGAGTGCGCCGAGCGGCTCGTCGAGAAGCACCATGCGCGGCTCGGTGACCAGCGTGCGCGCGAGCGCGACGCGCTGTCGCTGGCCGCCGGATATCTGCGTGACCGCCCGGCCCTCAAGACCGGAAAGGCCGACGAGGCTGATGATGTCGCGCACCCTGGCGTCGACGACACGCCGGTCGGTGACCGGATCGACATCCCTGTTTTCCAGGCCGAAGGCAATGTTCTGCGCGACGGACAGATGCGGGAAGAGCGCGAAGTTCTGGAAGACGAAACCGATGCCGCGCTGGTGCGGCGCCACTGTGTCGATGCGCTTGCCGTCAAACAGGATCGCGCCGCCATCCGGATGCTCGAAACCGGCAATGACCCTCAAGAGCGTCGTCTTGCCGGATCCGCTCGGCCCGAGAAGCGAGATATAGGCATCGCCTGGCAAGGCGAGATCGATGCCGCTGAGCGCGCGCATGTCGCCGTAGGTTTTGGTGATGTTCTTGAGCTGAAGGACCGTCGACATTGGTTTCCTGCCAGTTTGCCGCCGTAACGCCCGCCCCCAAAGCTTCGCCGTCGCCGGAGCCGATGCGGCATCCGAACGGACATGCGATTGCGTTCGCGCATGGTCACATGCGCGTCGGGGATGAAGGTCCTTTGCGGTTCAAAAGATAAGTTCCACCTGCACGCTTCTTCTGAGCGCTTGCATGTCACGAACAATGACATGAATGATTTTTGTATGCAATAGACTTTTATTCGTCTTTTATCTCGAAGTGAAATGCGCCATCATCCCGACACGCAATCGCAGACGCCGACCTCGGCCGGAAAATGCGCCATACAATCAGATATACCGTGCAATCTGGAGTTCCTAACCGCTCCAGCGCACCATATAGACGCAACTGACAGGGCAGCAACGGCACTCACATTCGCCTGAACAGCGGTCACGCGTTATGTGTTCATTGCCAGACATGATAGGCAATCGCACATTTAATTTGCCATCCAGTATGCAAAATGCATTTATTTTCAGCTGTCACATCCCCAGGCAAGTGGCGTAAAGAAAGAGGACGAAATTGCCAGCCAAACGGAAGACGCCCGATCGCATGAGCGAGCCACGCCTCGGCCAGAATACCCAGCGCCGCTACGAAATTGCCGAGGACGTTCTGCGCAGCAATATCGCCGACGGCATCCTGCCGGCCGGCCTCGTTCTGCTCGAGGGGCCGATTGCGGAGATCCTGCAGATCTCGCGCGCGCCGGTTCAGCGCGCGCTCTTGCAATTGGAAAGCGATGGGCTCGTTCACCGTTTCAAGGGGCGCGGTTATCTCGTCGGGCCGCCGGGCCGGGCGATCGAGCCCAACCGCACCGACATCAAGTCGCTCGGACTCACCATCCCGCAACACGCCGACGAGGCGCTGCAGAGCCGCTCGTCCTGGGAGCGCATCTACACGGAAATCGAGAACGACGTCGCCGGCTGCGTCATCTTCGGCCAGTACCGCATCATCGAAAACGAACTGGCCAACCACTTCAACGTTAGCCGCACCGTCGTGCGCGACGTGCTGACGCGGCTGCGCGAGCGCGGGCTGGTGCGCAAGAACCAAAGCTCGCACTGGATCGCCGGCCCGCTGACGGCCCAGACCGTCAAGGACCATTTCATGCTGCGCCGTCTGCTCGAACCGCAGGCGCTTGCCCTTGCCGCCAGCCATATCGACAGGGATCGGCTTGCCGTCCTGTTTAGCCGGCTTAGCGAACTCGACCGTTCGCAACCGACCGACGCCTGGCAGAACCTCGAAGACATCCGCACGCAGTTTACCGAGTGCTGCGTGCTGGCCATGCCGAACGAGCGCCTGCGCGAACTGATCCGCAACAACCTTCTGCCGGTTGCCGCGACGGAACGGCTGCTGCGGCAGCTCGGTCTTCCGGGAGACCCGGCGGTGATTGCGGAGATCCGGCTGATCGTCGAACTGATGACGCGCGGTGCGACCGCAGCGGCCGCGGCGATGCTGGAGAACCACATAGACGCCTCGATGAACCGGACGATCGCGCAGATGAAGATCGTCGCGATCATTCCAGGCCCAAGCGTCACCGCCGCCTATCTGACGCGCGTCGTCGAATAGGCGAACGCGTTCGGTAGCGTTGCCGGCGTATCCGGGCGCGGCTACCGATTGTCCCTTCCGATGCCCGCGCTCCATCTTCCCCTCCGCTTCCTGTGGCCTCGTCAGCGCAGCGACGTGCGCAGGGCTTCCAGCCGGTCGTTTTCCTCTGCCCGCGCCGCCAATGCCTCATCCATCGTCACCTCGACAAAGCGGGTTGGCGTATGCGGCTGCATCTGCCCGATCAGGTCCATGTCGGCGGAGATCACCGTTCCGAGCATGAAGTAGCCGCCGCCCGACACCGCATCGCGATGCAGGATGATCGGCTCGGTTCCGCCGGGCACCTGGATGGAGCCATAGGGATAGCAGCTGTCGACAATGTTGGACGGGTCGGAGCCAGCGCCGAACGGCTGCTCGCGGTCGACAAAGGAAAGCTTGGTGCCACCGCGGAAGCGGTAGCCCATGCGGTCGGCCTCCGGCGCCACCTTCCATTCGTCGGCAAAGAAGCTCCGCTTGGCCTCGTCGGAAAGGCGATCCCAGTAGAGACCGGGCAGGACGCGAAGCGCCACGGGGGCTGCGGGCAGGCGGCGCAACGGCTCAGCCACCGAGCGACCTTCACCCGACCCATTGGCTGCACCAACCGGCAGTTCGTCGCCCGCCGCAAGCGGCCGGCCCTTGTAGCCACCGAGCGCACCGATCGGGTAGGTCGATCGGCTGCCAAGCGCCAGCGGCACGTCGATGCCGCCGGCAACGGCGATGTAAATGCGGGCGCCGGATTTGAGGAAATCGAAGGTCAGCGTCTGCCCGGCGCGAACGGCAAAGGCCGTCCATCCCGGTTGCTCGACGCCGTCGACCTTGACCGGCATGTCGGCACCGGTCACGGCAACGGTAGCGTCCTCGGTAAATTCGAGCTTGGGGCCGAGGAACACCGCCTCAAGACCCGCGGCTCCCTCGTCGTTTCCGACCAGCAGATTGGCGGCGCGCATCGCGTAGCGATCCATCGCGCCCCCGAGCGGAATGCCGAGGTGGAAGTAGCCCGGACGGCCAAGGTCCTGGACGGTGGTCGCAAGACCGTGATGCAGCACCTTAATGGCCATTGATCATGCCCTCCAGCCGGGTGTTGTAGCCAGTGATATCCTTCTGGAATTCGCGCAGGTCGAAGCTGACCTCGCGCACAGGCGGGCTGAAGCGCCCCTTGTCGACATCCTCGACCGCCTGGTCATAGGCGTCCCGGTCGATCGGCTTGAACTTGACGATATCGCCTGGGCGGAAGAACACCATGAAATCACGAAGATAGCTGGTGGTTTGCGTCGGGTCGAAGATCGGCATCGGCGTGATGCCGAACATCTGGTAGCCACCGGCACCGCGCACCGAATAGATGCAGCCGAAGCAGCCGCCATGACCAACGGTCAGCCTCGGCGTGTCGGTGCGGGGCCGCAGGTACTTCGGCACCTGGATCTGCCGTTGCCTTTCGACCATCTGGTACATGAACGGCAGGCCGGCAACAAAGCCGACCATCGACACGAACCAGGGCGAGCCGGAATGGGCAGCGACGAAATCGTCGACATCACCGTAGCCGTTGATCCTCGTCGCATAGTCGAGATCGGTTCCCGACGGCTCCTGATGGCGCTCGCGAAAACGCATCAGCGTCTCATGCGTCCAGGGGTCGTTGTAGAAAACGGGAATTTCGACGATGCGGGTGCGGATGACCGGCTCGGCCCGCTCGGCAGCCCCCTCGATGGCACGCACTTCCTTCAGCACATCATCCGGCTTGATCTGATCCGGGTCGAACTTGATCTGAAACGACGCATTCGCGGGGCAGATCTCGGTGATGCCCTTGATGGCGCTCTCCTTGACGCCGTTGGCCATCGAGAGGCTCTTGAAGAAGGCTTCCAACGACATCTCGTCGCTGCACTCGACGAACAGGTGCTCGTCGCCTCCGAACGTATATCGTGTCGGCATCACGCGACCTCCGCGGCACGGCCGCCATCGGCGGCAAATTCAGTTTCAAGCCATGTCTCGAGAAAGCGGGTATGAAAGGCGCCCGTAGCGATCTGTGCGTCAGCGGCCAGTGCGCGATGCAACGGGATCGTCGTCGGCACGCCTTCGATCTTCAGTTGTGCCAGCGCCTGCGAAAGCCGAGCCAGGCAGGCGCTGCGGTCATCGCCCCAGACGATCAATTTGCCGAGCAGGGAATCGTAGAATGGCGGGATCACATAGCCCTCGTAGAGCATGGTATCGAAACGAATACCCTCGCCCTCGGGCACATCGAGCCTCTCGATCTTGCCCGGCGCCGGCATGAAACCGCGTCTCGGATCCTCGGCATTGATCCGGCACTCGATGGCGTGGCCCTTGACGGCGATGTCGGCTTGACGGATCGACAACGGCGCGCCGGCGGCAATGCGGAACATCTCCTCGACCAGATCGATGCCCGTGATCATCTCGGTGACCGGATGCTCCACCTGGATGCGGGTGTTGACCTCGATGAAGTAAAATTCGCGGGTCTCGTCGTCATAGAGATACTCGACCGTGCCTGCCCCGCGGTAGCCGACGGAGCGCGCCAGCGCGACGGCACTGTCGCAGAGCTCCTTGCGCACAACGGACGGAAGCAGGAAGGACGGCGCCTCTTCCCAGACCTTCTGCCGGCGGCGCTGCAGCGAGCATTCGCGCTCATAGCAATGCACGACATCCGTACCGTCGCCGAGGATCTGCACCTCGACGTGGCGGGCGCGGGTGATGACCTTTTCCAGATAGAGGCCGCCATCTCCAAAGGATGCCAGCGCTTCGGCGGACGCCTGCGGAAACTGCGTTTCGAGTTCGGCCGGATCGTTGACGATACGGATACCGCGGCCACCGCCGCCGGCTGCCGCCTTGATCATCACAGGAAAGCCGGTGCGCTCCGTTACGGCAAGCGCTTCCGTCAGGCTGGAGATCCGGCCATCGCTGCCCGGAACCGTCGGCACGCCGGCCTTCTCGGCAACAGTGCGTGCAGCGACCTTGTCGCCCAGCAGGCGGATGGCATCACCTGAAGGTCCAATGAAGATGAGGCCGGCGGCAACCACGGCATCGGCGAAATCACCGTTCTCCGACAGGAAACCGTAGCCTGGATGAACCGCATCGACATCGGCGCGTTTGGCCGCCGCAATCACCGCTTCTATGTTGAGATAGGATTTCTTCGGCGCGGGCGGCCCGATCTCGATCGCCTCGTCGGCGAGCTTGACGGCCAGCATGTCGGCGTCGGCGGCACTATAGACCTGAACCGTGCGGATACCGAGCGCCTTGGCGGCGCGGATGATGCGGACGGCGATTTCGCCGCGATTGGCAACGAGAACCGAGCGCAGTTTCATTGTTCGACCTCGGCGATCACCTGGCCGGCCATGACAGGCTCTTCATTGTCGACGAGGAACCGGATGCTGCCGCCGGCCACGCCGGCTTGGATTTCCTGAAAGGTCTTCATGACTTCGATCAGGCCAATGGCGTCGCTGGAGGAAACGGCATCGCCATCCGTCTTGAACGGCGGAACATCCGGAGCAGGCGAGCGATAGAAGGTTCCTGGAAGGGGCGATCGGATTTCGTGCTTGCTCATGGTTGCCTCCGCTATGTTATCTGGTTTTGACCTGAGAGACGGGAGCGATGCGAATGCCTTCGGCACTCAGCCCCTCCCGCATGAGGCGCACGATATCGAGCGCGCCCAGCGTATCGGAATGAAAACAGATGGATTCGAACGGGACCTCTACATCGGCGCCCGTGACGGTGCGCACCCGCCCTTCCCGGCAGGCGCGAACGACCTTGCGGGCGATCGCCGCAGCATCCGGCCGGCCGGCATCGCGGGTAAAGACGATCGAGCCGCTGTCGTCATAATCGCGGTCGGCATAGAACTCGCGGATGACGGGCTGGCCGACCTCCTGTGCCGCCAGTTCCGTCGCCGATCCCGCCATGCAGAAGACGAAGGCGTTCGGCGCGACGGTGCGCATATATTGCATGAAGATCTGCGAGAGCTCGCGGTTTATCGCCATCTCCATATAGAGCGCCCCATGCGGCTTCACATGCTGCAGCGGTGCCCCGTGACGACGGGCGAATTCGCGGATCGCGCCGACCTGATAGACGATGTCGTTGACGAGTTCGCGTGGCGTGCCGGCAATCTTGCGGCGACCAAACCCCTGCAGATCGCGATAGCCCGGATGGGCGCCGATGCCGACGCCATGTTCGGCGGCAAGCCGAACCGTCTCATCCATCAGGTTGGGATCGCCGGCATGGAAACCGGCCGCGATGTTGGCGGAGCTGATCAGCGGCATCAGCGTCGCATCGTCCGTATCGCCGATGCGCCAGCGGCCGAATGCTTCTCCCATGTCGCAATTGATGTCGACGACGTCGAGCAATGCCTCATCCCTCTGTTACAGGTCGCTCTCCTGGAGATTGCTCTCCCGGCAACCCTGACCTCTGGAGAAACGCTAGGGTGAAACGAAGCATTTGAAAAATTCTATTTTCATATGCCGATTATCTGAATTTCAGAATTCGCAGTTGCAAAAAGCGCCTGCAAAAATTAGCGTCTTTAGAGAGGTTTAGGCGAAGATGCCTGAAGGACGATCAGCCGATTGCGCAAAAGTGCGGCAGACTTTCTGATTTTTTCAGCCGCATTATAAAATAATCAGATGGGAAATGCGGGATGTCGATCAGCCTTCGTCAGCTTCGTTACTTCGTCGCAACCGCCGAACTTGGCCAGATATCGCAGGCGGCGATCGATCTTTCGATCTCCCAATCCGCAGTCACCACGGCCATCAAGGAGCTGGAGCGCATCGTCGGCGCCAACCTGTTCTTGCGCACGCCGAGCGGCATGGACCTGACGATGGCAGGGCGGGAGTTCCTCTCTCACGCCTACGAGATCCTCAAGAAGGTGGACGAGGCGACGCATCTCAACGTCGTCAGCAGCGCCGTCGAGGGCACGCTGGCAATCGCCGCCACCTATACCGTCATCGGCTACTTCCTGCCGCAGCATATCGAGCGGCTGCGGCGCCTGTTTCCAAAACTCGAACTGCAGCTGTTCGAACTCAAGCGGGAATCGATCGAGGAAGGCCTGCTGACAAACCGTTACGACATGGCCGTGCTCCTGACGTCCAACATCCTCAACCCGGCGCTGACGACCGAAAAGCTGATGAGTTCGACGCGCCGGCTCTGGGTGCCGGCCCAGCATCCGCTGCTTCAACGCGACAGCGTGGGTTTTCGCGAGATCGCCGAGGAGCCCTACATCATGCTGACGGTCGACGAGGCAGCGCACTCGTCGCTGAAATACTGGAGCGCCTCGACCTACCAGCCGCGCGTCAATCTCCGGACCTCGTCGGTCGAGGCGGTCCGTTCGCTGGTCGCCAATGGCCAGGGCGTGACCATTTTGTCCGACATGGTTCATCGCCCCTGGTCGCTCGAAGGCCGGCGCATCGAGACGATCACCGTGCGCGATCCGGTGCCTGCCATGGATGTCGGCCTTGCCTGGCGGCGCGGGGCGGAATTCACGCCGCCGATGCAGGCGCTGCGGTCCTATTTCCAGCAGACCTTTCATATTCCCGGTGTGCGCGACGCGTCGTTTACGACGCCCTGACACATCTCCGGCCGGCGATCAGGCGACCGCAAGGTCCAGCGCCCGGCGATGTGCAGCGGCGACCGCCCGCGTCATCAATTCAGACAGACCTGGCTCGGCCGTCAGGACCTGGAGCGCTGCAGCCGTAGTGCCGTTCGGGCTGGTCACCTGATGGCGCAACTCTGCCGGCGAAAAGCCGCTGGTGCCGGCAAGAGCAGCAGCACCCTCGACCGTCTGCTTTGCCAAGGCGAGAGCAGTCTCCGCCGATAGACCAACGGCAACGCCCGCCTCTGTCAGGCACTCGATGAAATGGAAGAGGTAGGCCGGCCCCGACCCCGAAATCGCCGTCGCCGCATCGACGAGTTTTTCTTCCGCCAGCCAATGAACGGCGCCGACGGCCGCGAGCAGGTTATTCACATAGGCCATTTGGCCGTCGTCGGTATGGGCGTTGGCAAAGGCGGCGATCACCCCCAGCCCGATCGAAGCCGGCATATTGGGCATGGCGCGGATGATCGCTGTTTCGCCAAGCGTCGCCTCGAAGGTCGATATCGGCACGCCGGCGGCAATGCTGACAAAAGCAGCCTTTCCGCCGAACCGGCGGTAAGCGCAGAGCATCGAACGAACGACCTGCGGCTTGACGGCAATGATGACGGCGCGGGGCCGCAACGCCTGTGGTAGCTCGGCCGCATCGGCATGGACGGTGGCACCCACAGCCGCCGCGCGGCTGCGAAGTGCCTGCGCAGGCTCGATCACGTGAATTCGACCGGCGGGAATACCCGCACGCCCGACCCAGCCTTCGAGCAGCGCAAACCCCATGTTGCCGCATCCGACCAGCACGATCTCGTCAGATTGATCCATCCCGTCGCCTCCCTTCGTTCACCGTCTTCGTCCAAAAACCTCGACCCTACTGCCGCGCCAGCCGATCCCAACAGTTGTCGAGACCAGCAGGCAACCGGTGCTTCATGATGCGCTGGCTTGGCGTGCGCTCGAACTCCTCGACGACGGCGATGTAGCGCGGGTTCTGGTAGGGCGCGAGCCGATGGGCGAGCCATCCCGACAGGTCGATCGGATCGATGGCGCTGCCCGGTTTCGGCTTGACGAAGAGCTTGATATCCTGCTCGCCGACATCGGCGGCAACGCCGATCATGGCGCAGTCTTCCACTGCCGGATAGGCGGCGGCGACATGCTCCACTTCCCAGGCAGAAACGTTCTCGCCCTTGCAACGGACGCTATCTGTGAGCCGGCCATGGAACCAGAGATTGCCATCGGAATCGAAGGAGCCGGAATCGCCGGTATGAAGCGCGCCGTTGCGAAGAGTCTTTTCGGTTGCTTCCGGATTGCGCAGATAACCCTTGAACAGCGCGCCCGGAAGCGAGGTCCGCACGACGATCTCTCCTTTGTCGCCCGTCGGCACCGGCGCGCCCTTGTCGTCGAGGATATCGACCGAAAACCAGGGCATCGGCTGGCCGACGGCGCCGACGACGCCGGTGGCGTTGCAGGTGGTGATGCTGGAGGCTTCGGTCATGCCGTAGCACTCGCGCATCTCGACGCCAAAGCGCTCCTTGAACAGCGGCCAGACCTCCTTCGGGCAGCCGCCGCCCCAGGCGATCCGCACCGGATGCTCGCGGTCGCGTACGCTTTCCGGCTGCTTCAAAAGGATCTGCAGGATGCCGCCGAGATAGTGGATGTGGGTGGCGCCATAGCTGCGCACCTGGTCCCAGAAACGGCTGGCACTGAACCTGTCGACCATGGCAAGCGACAGGTCCTCGATGATCGGCAGCACGATCAGCTGCGCACCGCCGATATGATAGAGCGGCTCCCAGACGAAGAAGACATCGCCGGGGCCGGCGACCGACAGCGTGCGCACCGCCTCGCCGGCAAGCCGGATCATGCCGTGGGTCACCAGCACGCCCTTCGGCCGGCCGGTGGTGCCTGAGGTATACATGATCGCAAACAGATCGTCGGCGGCAGGCGGCGCCTCCTCGAAGGCGGCACCCGACGACAGGATCGTCTCGAGCGACGCCGCACCCGCCTGTTCGCCCGCGAGAATGAGCCCGGCCGCAGGCAGCGCGGCACCACTTTCGGCGATCGTTTCGGCAAGCTCGGCGTCACAGATGACGACGCCCGGTTCGCAATGTTCGAGGATATAACGCAGGCCCTCGCCGCGCAGCTGCGCGTTGACCGGCACCCAGACGACGCCGGCCTTGGCAAGGCCGAACAGGACGGCCAGCGACAGGCGCGAATTGCGCATCATGACAGCGGCGCGGTCACCGGATTTCAGGCCGCGTTGACGCAACTCGGCGGCAAGGGCTGCCGACATGGCATCGAGGGTGGCAAAAGTGATCGGCTCGCCGTTGAAACGGGCGAACACCTGTTCCGGTTTGCGGGCAGCCTTGGTCGTGAAGCTTCCGAGGAAGCCTTCGAGAGAAACGGTCATGGGAGGATCTCGGATGGTGTGTCACGTGGAGCGGCGGAGTTTTTCCGCCGCCAGGAGAAGTGTCGTCACGACGATGAAGACGACGACGGAAACGGCCGCGAGCGTCGGGTTGAGCTGGAGGATCATGTCGTCCCACATCTGCTTCGGCAGTGTCGTCTTGACGCCGCCGCTGACGAAGATCGCCACGGTCAGCTCGTCGAACGAGGTGATGAAGGCAAACAGGAACGCTGCCGTCAGACCGCTCTTGATCAGCGGCACGGTGACGAAGCGCAGGGCCTGAACCCGGTTTGCCCCGAGCGTGGCCGCCGCCTGGTCGAGCCGCCAGTCATAGCTCTTCAGCACCGCCGCGATGGCGACGAAGGCAAAGGGCAACGCCAGCACCGTGTGGCCGATGACGAGACCAAGATCGGTGGCGACGAGACCCATCTGGGCGAAGAGGTAGAACAGGCCGACGGCGATAACGATGCGCGGCACGATCATCGGTGCCAGGAAGAAGGCGAAGATGATGCCCCGCCAGCGCGAGCGCGAACGGGCAAGCGCGAGCGCCGCAAAGCCGCCGATCACCGTTGCAACGATGGCGGTCGCGAAGGCAACGCCGAAGGAGCGAATGGTGGCCGCCACCCAGAGGTCCGAGGTGAAGTAGGTCCGGAACCATTCGAGACCAAATCCCGGCGGCGGGAACTCGAGGAACTGTGAGCTGGTAAAAGCGATCGGCAGGACGACGAGCGTCGGCAGCATCAGGAAGGCGAACATCATGAGGCTGTAGATGCCGAGCATTCGGCTCGAAACCGCAGCCCCCAGCAGGCGGTGGCTGCCGGCCGCGATGGCGCTGCTGACGGTTGCGACGCGATCGAGGATCGCCAAACCGAGGGCACGCAGGAAACCAGTCTTGCCAGCCTTTCCATCAGAGGGTTCGCCCGAGAGGCTGGAGAGACCGAAGACCCGGTCGTAGAGCCAGCAGGTCACCAATGCTGCGACCAGCATCATGGCGGCGAGCGCGCCCGCAAAGGCCCAGTTCAGGATCTCCTGGACCTGCACGATGATCAGCTGCGCCAGCATCGTCTGCTGGCGGCCGCCCAGCAGGGCCGGAACGATGAAGAAGCCGAGCGAGGAGATGAAGGTGAGCAGGCCGGCAGCCGCAGCACCCGGAAGCGAGAGCGGGAAATAAACGAGCCAGAAGCCCTTAGCCGGCGTCGCGCCCAGCGTTCCCGATGCCTGCGTCAGCCGGCGATCGATGCCGGTCATCACAGGCAACATCGTGAGGATGGCAAGCGGGACCATGGCATGGACCATGCCGATCATCACGCCGATTTCATTGTGCAGCAGTTCGAGCGGCTGGCTGAGCAGACCCGATCCAAGACCGATCTGGTTGATGACGCCGGTGCGCCCAAGCACGATGACCCAGGCGAAGCTCTTGACGAGATAACTTGTCCAGAACGGCACCATGACGAGAAGGATCATCGTCCCGCGCGTTCGGTCGGGCAGGCGCGACAGCCAGTAGGCCAAGGGATAGCCGAGCAACAAAGAGAAGAGCGTCGTCAGCCCGGCGATGCGGAACGTGATCAGGAGGACGCGGAAGTAAACGTCGGTCTCGAAGATCCTTGCATAGTGGCTGGCGGTCATCGCACCGGTGTCGGCGTCTTCGAGGCTGAGGCCCATGAGCCTTGCAACGGGGACGAGGAAGAAGATCAGCAGGAAGGCGATACCCGGCACCGCCAGCCAAAGCGGGCCGAAGCGGAAGCGGCTGGAACGCGCGGCGCGCGCTGGGGTCATGGCGGCGGCGGTCATGGCGTCACCAGCACGGCCGCTTCCGGCGCCCAGCTGAGCATGATGGTTTCGCCGATGCTTGGTAACGGCTTGCCGGGAAGAACACGAACCGTCACCAGTTCACCGGCCGAAATGTCGACGAGCAGGCGGGTTTCCGAGCCGGCATAGACGACTTCGGCCACGCGGCCGCTGATTTCGTTTGCCCCGGTCGAGCCGAGTTCGAGATGCTCCGGCCGCACCACCAGCGCCATCTCGGCATTGTTGGAAAGGCCGGTACCATCGATCCGGAAGCGGCCACTTTCGGTCGAAAGATGGGCGGCACCACCGGAGCCGATCTCGACGCGGCCGCGGAAGATGTTGGAGATGCCGATGAAATCGGCAGCAAAGGCAGTGCGTGGCCGGGCGTAGATTTCCTGCGGCGGGCCGATCTGCTCGACCATGGCGTGGTTCATCAGGCAGATGCGGTCCGACAGCGCCAGGGCCTCCTCCTGATCGTGCGTCACATAGATGATCGTGGCGCCGGTCTGCCGGTGCAGCCGCTTGATTTCAAACTGCATGTGTTCGCGCAGCTTCTTGTCCAGCGCGCCCAGCGGCTCGTCCATCAGGATGATCGATGGCTGGTAGACGAAACAGCGGGCAAGCGCCACGCGCTGCTGCTGTCCGCCCGAAAGCTCGCGCGGGAACCGCCCGGCCAGATGGCCGAGCTGAACCATGTCCAGAGCGCCCTTGACCTGTTTGTCGATCTCGGCCGTGCTCTTGCCGCGCATCTTCAGGGGAAAGCCGATATTCTCGGCCACCGTCAGATGCGGAAACAGGGCGTAGTGCTGGAACACCAGGCCGATGTCGCGCTTGTGCACCGGCGTGTCGGTCTCGTTGCTGCCGTCGATGAACAGGCGGCCCTCCGTCGGCAAGACCAGCCCGCTGATCATCTGCAGCAAAGTGGTCTTGCCGGAGCCCGAAGGCCCGAGAAGCGTCAGGAACTCGCCGGTCTGGACTGCGACGTGCGTGGGTTTCAGAGCGATGGTGGCACCGTAGCTCTTGGCCAGTCCGTCGACGAGAAGTTTGGGGCGAGTGGCTTGTTCGGGCTTCGCGAGCATCTAATTTCCCCTTAACCCAGGATCCAGGCGTTGAAGCGCTCGGTCATTTCGGAGCGGTTGGCGCTCCACCAGTCTTCGCGCGCGATGGTCATGACCTTGAGATTGGCCTCGGAGGTCGGAAGCGCCGCGGCGCGTTCTGCCGGGATGTGTTCATAGGCCTTGAGGTTGGTCGGTCCGTAGGCGAGGAATTCAGTAAAGAGCGCCTGCTGCTTCGGATCGGCACAGAACCGGACGAACTGCCGGGCCATATCCGCGCGCGGCGAGCCCTTGGGAATGCCCCATCCCTCAATCGAGTAAAGCCCCTGGTTCCAGCCGATCTTGACCGGCGCACCGCCGTCGATGACCGCCTGTGCGCGGGCGTTCCAGAGCGCGATCAGGTCGACTTCGCCGCTCTGGATCAGCTGGCTCGACTGTGCACCACCGGTCCACCAGACATCGACATGCGGCTTGATCTTCTCAAGGCTGGCATAGGCGCGCTCGATGTCGAGGGGGTAGAGTTCGGCAAGCGGCACGCCGTCGGCAAGTAGCGCTTGCTCCAGGGTATCGATCGGGTTCTTGCGCAGGGCGCGACGGCCCGGGAATTTTTCGACGTTCCAGAAATCGGCCCAGGAGCTCGGACCATTGGCGGCGTCGAAGCGATCGGTGCGGTAGGCCATGATCGTGGAATAGACGTCGACGCCGAGCCACAGTTCGGTGAGCGCGTCGGGCATCAGCCCGGGCACGTCGGCAGCCGGCAGGTTGATCGGTTCGAGCAGGTCGCGCTTTTCCAGAATGTCGCGGGCAGACAGCGTCAGCGTGCAGACGTCCCAGCTGTAGGATTGCGTCTCGACCATCGCGCGGAACTGCGCGGTCGGTTCGGCATCGCGGGCGACATTGATGACCTTGATGCCGGTCGCCTTTTCGAAGGGATCATAGAAGGCCTTGCGGTATCCCGGGCTATAAGGACCGCCGGGATCGGCAACGGTCAGTGCTTCGGCGGCGAAGGCGTGCCGCGTGAAGATGGCTGGCGCGGCCAGGGCAACGCCCAGGCCTCCGCCGATTTTCAGCAGGTTGCGACGATCAATCAGAATGCGTTTGTCGTTGGTCATTGTTCTACCCTCTTATCTTGGATTGCGCGCCGCCTCCCATAAGCGGCCTGGCCTTTGTCAGGCCTTGCTTGCCGCACGCCGTGCGAGAAACTGTTCCATCATCCGCGCCGGTTCGCCGGAAGCGTAGGCTTCGCGCTGGATACGGGCGCCGGCTTCGAGGCAGTCGCGGAAACCAGCCTCTGTCATCTCCCTGAAGCGCTGTTTGTCAAGCCGCATGGCGACCGGCGGCTTGGCGGCGAGTTCATGCGCCAGCGACAGCGCTTCGTCCATGACACGTTCCTGCGGCACGATGCGGTTGATGATGCCGATGGCCTGGCATTCATTCGCCTCCATAAGACGCCCGCTGAGGGTCAGGTCGATGGTGCGGGACAAGCCGATCATCTCGCGCATCATCCACGGGCCCGTGGTGCTGGCGATACCGGAATTGATTTCCGGCTGACCCATGCGAACGCCCGGATGGGCGATGCGGAAATCGCACAGAAGTGCCACCTGGAATGCCGAGCCGGCGGCAACGCCATTGAGCGCTGCAATCAGCGGCTTCGACAGCGAGCGCATCGCATCATAGAGCCGCTCCCATTCACCCACCCATTCCTGACCGCGGGCGCCATCGAACGTACGGGTCTCGTTCAGGTCCTGGCCGGCGCTGAAGGCGCGATCGCCGGCACCGGTGAGGATGATGGCGCGGACCGACTCGTCTTCTTCGAAGGCCTTGAAGGCAGCAATCAGCTGCTGGCGCATCGGGCTGTGCCAGGCATTGAGGATTTCGGGGCGGTTCAGCGTGATGACGCCGACTTCGCCGCGCCGTTCAGTCAGGATGAAGCGGTCCATGATTTTCTCCGTTGCAATGAAACAACTATTGCAATGCGATAATTGTTATGTCATAGTGTGATTATGTTTATTTTAGCTGTCAAGCGCCTTTTCCTGGGCTTGGCGATTCTGTTATCGATATGTGGGAAACGGCAGGGACCGGGGGATTGATGGCGCGCAAGGCGAACAAGGCTGCGACAGACGAAAACGAAACGTCGGGAGAAGACCGCGATCCCTTGCTGGTTCAGTCGGTCGAGAAGGCCTTCAGGGTCTTAAGAGCCTTTGATGGTCGCCGCCCGAACCTCAGCCTGTCACAGATCGCCGAGGAAACCGGGCTCGACATGAGCGCTGCCCAACGCTTCACCCACACGCTCGCAAAGCTCGGCTATCTCGGCAAGAACCCCGACACAAAGCGCTTTGAGCTGACAGTGAAGGCTCTTGATTTCGGCTACCACTACACCCGCGCCAGCGGCTTCGTCGAACGCGGCATGCCCTATCTTCTGCACCTGAGCAAAGCGACAGAAGAAACCGTCAACCTCACCGTGCTTGACGATACCGACATCGTCTTCGTGTCGCGCTTCATGAGCCGGCACGTGCTCAACAACGACGTCATCACCGGCACGCGGCTGCCGGCCTATTGCACGGCGCCGGGCATCGCCATCCTCTCCGGCCTGCCAGAAACCGTAGCCCATGCAATTCTCGAAAAATCGGATCTCTACCCGTTTACGCCCCATACGACCTGGGACATCGACGCGCTGAAGGCAAAGCTGAAACAATCGGCGACCCAGGGCTACGCCACGGCCTTCGAGGAATACTTTCACGGCGACCTGTCGATCGCCGCCCCGGTGCTGGATGCCAACGGCACGCCCTACGGCGCGATCAACATCGCGGTATCACGCAGCCGCTACACGCCGGAAGAAACCGAAGAACGCTTCGCCCCGCTGGTGACCGCCGCCGCGCGTTCGATATCACTTGTCGGCGGCGCCCGCAGATAGGTGTTCAGCCTCGCGCCAACGGCTTAAGTGATGCTCTGCGCCTCACACCGGATGATTTGTTCCAACCCGCGGGCGCCCGGTCCGGCGCCGTCAGGATCGAGATAGACGAGATACATCGTCCACAACGCTCCGCTCCTTCCTTGACTGGCAAGGGCTTGAGCTGGCCTGCGGCCAGTTCCTCGCGGATCCAGTCCCCGGGATACCAGGCAAAGCGCATGCGGGCCGCCCGGATGGAGGTCGATTTGTGGCTGCCCCGACAACCGCTGCTCGGTCGCGATCCAGACGCTATGGCGCACCCGCTGCGGCCCGCGGTCGCGAATGACGAGATGGCGGTATCCCTTCGACGACGTCGTCGACGCACCCTTCCTTCAATCTCACCTTCATGGCTCGAACATCGGATCCCCTTCAGTGATTCCACCTGAAGAACGGGATGCTCTGGACAGAGCCGAAACGCCACTTCACATTCGCTGCCGGGATCGAGGCTCGCTCGTCGGCGCGCCACGGGGTCGATTTTCTAGCTTGGGATGTTGGGCATGTTTTTGAATGGTGGCGAACTGGACGAGATCACCGCGTTTCGGCGCGAACTTCACCGCAGGCCGGAGCTATCCGGCCAGGAGGCCGAGACAGCCAGGACGGTGACCCAAGCGTTACGGTCAAGCGAACCGGACGCGATCGTCACCAGCCTCGGCGGACACGGGATAGCGGCCGTCTATCAAGGAGCGGCCGACGGTCCGACCGTCATGATCCGCGCCGAACTCGATGCTCTGCCGATCGAAGAACTTTCATCCCTGCCACACCGATCCGAAATCGCCGGCAAGGGACACCTCTGCGGACATGACGGCCACACGGCTATCCTGATCGCACTTGCCAAAGGTCTCTCTCACAGGAGACCAGCACGCGGACGGGCCATCCTGCTTTTCCAACCGGCCGAAGAGAATGGAGCTGGGGCTGCCGCCGTGTTGGCCGACCCGAAATTCGAAGCGCTGAAACCGGACTTCGTGTTTTCGCTGCATAACTTTCCCGGCCTGCCGCTGGGGCACGCCGCCCTGGCGGAAGGTCCGGTCAATTGTGCCTCGCGCGGCATGAAGATCGTGCTTTCCGGCAAGACGTCGCATGCCTCCTGCCCGGAGGATGGCATCGCCCCGACGCTCGCCATGGCCAGGCTTTTGGAGGAGTTGACCGGCCTGGGCGCCGGCGGCCGCCTCGATGCCGACTTCACGCTGGTAACCGTGACCCATGCGCGCCTTGGCGAACCCGCCTTCGGCATCAGCCCCGGCCGCGCCGAGATCTGGGCGACCTTGCGCACGCTGACGGACGTGCGGATGACCGGCCTGGTAGAGAGCGCTGAAACGCTTGTCCGTAGCCATGCGGACGCCGCAGGACTGGTATCGTCGATCAGCTACGAGGACATCTTCCATCAATGCAGCAATGCGCCGGCGGCCGTCGACGAACTACGTCGCGCGCTTGTCGACGAAGAGATCAGCCATGACAGAGGCGCTACGGCGCTGCCGATGAAGGGATCGGAGGACTTCGGCCTGTTCGGCCGCGTTGCCCCCTCGGCCATGTTCTTCCTGGGGGCGGGAGAGGACCACCCTCGCCTGCACAATCCCGACTACGACTTTCCCGACGCCCTGATCGCGGTGGGTGCCCGTGCCTTTATGCGCACGATCCGCAATCTGCTCGGTTAGTCGCCGGGTGGCCGGAGGCCGAACTCGATCATTGCGGCCAAGCGGGTCGAAACCGATCGCCAGATCGTGCCGGCGCAACAGTTGCCGATCCGGACCGGCGGCAGCGTCGGTGATCCGGCCCCGCCTCCTTGCCGTCGTCGATTGTGGTTTACATCTGAAACGCCGTCGTAGCGAGCGAGACCTGCCGCCTGCAAAATTTGGCGAGACCCAATATCATCATCGGCAATGGTTGCCGACGCTGCGGTCGGCTACAGTATGCCCCAACCGCGGTACCGCCCCCTGCCCGTCATCTCCTTGGCGCCGAGTTCGCGAACCAGGTTCAGCGCTCCCCTCTGGGTGACGCCCACATGCCGCGCGACAAGCCCGGCGGATACGATCGGCCGGGACAGCAGAAGCTCGATCAGGCTCGGTAGGCTGCTGTTTGATCGGCGGTGGCGCACACGCATTTCCATCTGGGTCTTGGCAAGGAACAGCCGGTCCAGTTCCTTGAGACCAAGGTCTCCCGTGAGAACCAGAGCTTCGAGAAAAGCCCTCAGCCGAACCTCTTGCTCTTTCGACCGGCGTCGCTCGTGGCGGATTGTCTTCAGGCCGGTGTTGAAGCAGAGCAAATGCGACGTTACTTTGCCGCGGGCGCGCAGGTAAGCACCGACGAGCAACCCTCCGAGCCAATGCTGCCTGCGAAGCGGCTCGATCTGTTCCCAGGCATCGAAAAGCATCGCGGCACCAAGGCAGGCCGGCAACCGATCCGCTGCCGGGATCAGCGACCGCCATGCCTCGAGCCGTGCGCCCTCATCCCACTCGTCATCGAAAAGCAATCCCAGCTGTCCCTTGGGCTCCGGCGCGGACGGGCGTTCCGTTCCGCCAAATCCGCCCTCGCCGGGTTCACCCGCCTGTTCGTCAAGCAGGCGCTGCGACCGTTCGATCGCCGCGTCGATCTCGGCGAATTCGAGGGATAGCGGGTTGTCGCCGGCATCGTCGTCAATGGCGGCGTCCTCTTCCTCCTCCGCCTCAGTCGAATGCCCCCGGTCCGCATCGAGCAACGCAGTCCCGGCACCAACCTGCTCGCCCCGAAGCACCCCGAGACCGACGCTCGACAGCGCCCAATCCGGATCAGACAGCCAGATCCTCCGGCGCGTCCGCAGGATCGCGTGGGCAATCGTCAACTCGTGCGTCGGTGCGCGGGCATCCATATGCGCATCATGCAGCACGAGGTCCTCGACGTGGACGAGTTCGCCCGCAACCCAGAGCGCACTGGCGGCATCGAAGAACTGACCGCGCTCGCGGAAACCTTCGGCGACCGGGTGGCGGCCGGCACGCTCATCCAGCCGCGCGAGGCGGTCTTCCGCATCGATGGACGCAGAACAGAGCATCTGCAGGAGCGAATTCTGGATATCGTATCGCATTACAATCACACGCTATTTTCGGCAAACGGAAGAAATATGGTCGTTTTCTTCCGACACACAAGATGCGTCTTCTTACCGAAAAGTGCAGTGATTGTCGTCGGATTTTTGCGTCGATCAAGCCGGAGAGCCAGATTGGCCACGCAACGCTACTATTGAGCGCAAATCAGGTTCGAATCGAACGATTTGACCGGGTCATTGTACGCTCTTACGGGGCATTCGCAACGCAAGACGGCCGACATCACCAGGATAACACTGCATCCTTTCTATTCCGATAACAGCTCTGAAAGTGGCAGGAAGGGTATCGGGCAGCGATGGGCTGACGCTCTGCACAAAGCGGACGGGAGTGGCAGCAGACAACAATCGGAGTGACAGATCTGTCTCGCCTGCCGGTAAGGGCAACGGGTGCGTCAGGGCTTCGTGTTGACAGCTGTCAACTGCTGGCGGCGAGACCGGAGTTGTGTGATCACACCACTTCAGAAGCACTCCAACCATCCGCAGAATAACCCGAGATCAGAGCCCCTTGACAACCACGTTGCCAAGCGTTGCGCAACTCCACTCAGCCAAAGCCACAGGCACTGCCGACGCCTTCGACCGCTGACATCAGTCCAAAAGGTTGCTGCTATGCCGAACAACAAAAGCGCCTTAGCCATTGCCAGGTGGTGGGGCGGCCACCACCGGCGGCCAGGTCATGGCATCTACATCGTGCCGAACAGCATCGTTTCGCAGACGCCCCCCTGCTATTCCGCAACGAGTTGACAGCTGTCAACGGCATCCATTGTGGCCCGAAAAATCTCGAATGCGGCGCGCCTCATCCGACGCTGAGATCACAGAATAGCGCACTCCTGCCCACCCACCCGCTTCAGGAAATCTTAGCGACTAAGGAACCCGATGCATGCCGTGGTTGGAGATATCAATGACCTTGACCGAAACCCTCGTACGGGGGACAGCGGCGCGCCCCCCCGTCAGTCCGGACAGACTGCCCTCCTCCAAAGACGCGACCGAAGAGACAGCTCACATTCAGTGTGATGTCACCGTCGCCATGGTGTTCTTGCCGGCTTCTCATTCTCCAAAATCGAACAATGAACCCTTGCTTGTGCGCTGCCTCAGAGCGCCGTCCCCCTGACTTGACCGCCAGCCGCGCTAATCCGATGGCGCACATGGTGCCATTACCGTAGCCAAACCGAACGCTGCCGCTTCGACAAACCGGATCATTCACGGGAGAACCAAGCCTTGTTCCACTGGGTCGAAATCCAGATGGCTTCGGCCAGCAGAGTTGACAGCTGTCAACACGATGCATGACTGCGTCAGGCACAGCCCAACTGTCTACCCCCGTGGAGATCCGCAGTATCGTTTCGCCCTCTCGTATCTCGGAGGAAACCATAGCGCTTTTGACCGCACGCAGATCTCCCGGGCTCACTCCGCATGTAGACGTTACGACAGGTCTTGTGGCCAAAAGAACGTCCAGCCTCAATCGACTGCTACGCAGTTCACCTCGTACAAATGTCGAATTGTCTTGCGTCGATCGCCATAGGCAGACCAGGGCTTCGGGTGAGGGAAGTTATCGCTGACTTAACTTCCTTTCGAGCGCCGTCCCGCTTGCCGGACAAGGCCTTATCCGATCCATCCACCAGAGCCGCATTGCGTTGTTTAACGGCTGCAGACGCGGTGGAATAGCGAAAAGTATGCCATCCAACTTGCCCCTCAGGGTCAGCGAGGGCTGGGTTTATTGATATGCCCCTCAACTACTCGCCGAGGCCGGATGGTGGCCGTGACGTCAAATGGCCATGCCTTCGGATCGATCCTTATGGGGCACACCCACCCACGGACATTGTAAAGCCGGTCTATCTCCGTCGATCGATACGCCGCATGTCGACAATCCTGCCGTCAAATTGACGAACTCCGATTTCGAAGCGGGTATTGCCGCGCCATGCGCGATAGACGAAAAATCGGCCACGGCAGTCGACCCGACGAATATCGCGGAAGCCGCGGTTACGGAGCAACCGTTCTCCCTGACTGCACGTTATGCCACGACCGCTGTTGAGGCTGGTGCCAACCCCGATGTTGATATTGATGTTGGTTTGAGCGCTTGCTTTGCCGGGAACCGCCACCGGTGAGGCGACGACCGCCAGAGAAATCATCAGCGAGACGAACGAAGATCTAAATGTCATCCTGTTGAAATACATAATCGTCCCCGAGGTTGACGCATGTCAGCGCTAATACCGCGCGCAGAGAGAAGTTACGCGCAGCCTTCGTCGAAACGCAAGGCATTGATGCGCCTCACAACCGCTCTCTCGGCTCGTTGACGATTTCAGCGGATCGACGCTCGTCGTTGCTCTTGAATTGCCAGCTGTCAGATCCCGAGCTTGAGACGAGTCAACTCGCTTCTTCCAACGATCAAGCAACGTTATGATGTGTCACAGGGCGCAGATTCCCTATAGCATCGCTCAACATATCCCGTCGATACGTAGGCCACACTTCTCTCGTCAGTCCGGCGAGAACGTTATCGCATCTGAACGATTGACGTCTGATGGTCAGGTACGGCTGCGCCGGGACAGATACAATGCACTCCGCGTGTTAAACTCCGGGCGCGGGTAAACATCGGTTGACAGCTGTCAACCTGCTCCAAAACCGAACGATGCTTCGACGTCAGCTTGCTAGCGACACGTTGCCAGGATGAGACCGCAGCAACGCCATGATCATGGGACCGATGGCAAACTCCTTCCGGAGTGAGCGGCGGGTCAGATCGCGCAGGTAACCGCCAGCCGACGTGATGTGCGCCGAGCGCTGCAGAATACATGCAAGCACCGCGGCCGCCGTTTCCGGGCCGAGCACGCGGCAAGCTTCGTCATGGGCGCCTTGGCTGACATTCAGCATGGAGCGGACAACCACGGCTGCCGTCATCAGGTCGCGCCAGGAGCGGATTTCGCCACCAGGACCATAATCGACGATGTCAGGGCATGCCTTCAGCACCGTCGATAGCGGGAAAGCCTGTGTGGATTGACCCGGTTCAGTGGCCATCTGGCGGGGGCTGACGCGAAGGTCGGTCGCCAGGGTGTCGCTGATCAGCGGTTCCTCGATGAGAACGCTGTCTCCGCTGTTCGATCTCAAACCTGCCTGCGTTTCATGTCCCAAGCCCCGTTCAGATTCAGTAGAAGAGTCTGGATCTGAACTCTGTATGTGGCAGCCATTTTGGCTATCATTGGTGGCCAGTTTTTGTAAATTTATCAGTTTTTCCAATTGGTTGAGTACTTCTGCGCGCAATAGGTCGAGTTGGCTGAGCACGTGTTCGATTTCAGCAAGCGCTGGTTTCCTTGGTAGGTGCTCGACTGCGAGCAGGTAACGCTGCTGCAGGCTGTCGCAATCGGACGCAGGATCGGTTTCGCGCAGGACCTCGATGAGCTTGAAGAGGTCGCGACGGCAAAGGCTGAGACGCTCACGGGCGAGCTGTGTCTCCTGGCGGGCAAGCGCGACGTCGGCTGCTGCTGTCTGTAGTTCACGGGCGCGTGCGAGCAGCGGAGAGAGATCGAATCCGAAGGCGTCGCCGATCGACCCCTTTGTGTCTCGACGGGCGTAGCGTTTGCCATTGGGACTGTCTTTGCGGAGGATAAGGCCTGCTTCCACCAAGGCTGCCAAATGACGGCGCAAGGTCGTACCGGCCATGCCGTGCGTGCGCAGCGCCAGTTGGTTGTTTGACGGGAAAACCACCAGGCCTTTGCCGCAGGTCAGCTCGAGCTTCGGATAGAAGCTGAGCAATGCATTGAGCACGGCCAAGGCACGGTCGGATACTCCGACGATCGCCTTTGCTTCGCAGACGGTCCGAAACAGTTTCCATTTATCGATCGACTGATGCGAATCGATTTCGCTCGCGACGACTTGGCTTGCGAACATGCCAAGCGTCATCGCGCGCCGCCCAAAGGGCGTCGTCACATTTCCACGCTCCATTTTCTTCACCTTTTCAAAGGCAAAAGAAGTTCGTTCGCCGAAACGACGTTAAAAACGCTTGACAGTGATTCGCGGAAATGGGATTCTCTAGTTGCTACACGAGAGAAGGGTTTCCGCTGCGCTAGTCGTTCGGAAGCCTTTTTCTTTTGCTCTGTTAGTCTCCTGTTTCCTCTTGATATTCGAGGTACAGAGATTTGAGCCTCTGCCTCACGAAATCTGCAAAACCCGGCGCGGCCTTCTTGTTGAAGGAAAGCGTCGTTTCGCTGTTTGTCTCCCGGATGCGCACGGGGCGGGTATCATCCGGCGCCACCCATGCAACCGCTTGGCTCCTGACCTTTACGGTGCTCAGGAACGCAAACAATGTTTCGAACCGTTGATCACTCTCGCGGACCAGGAAATCCGAGCGGCGGGCGTAACCATGCGCTTCTGTGCGCTTGTCGTCATTGGCCACGAGATCGGCGAGTTCGGTCCAGCGTCGCCGCCCGATGGATGGTGCTGCGCCGATAGCCTCGATGAGGTCGACGGGAAGGCGGCGCACGATGGCGATCATCTTCGACAGGGCAGCCTTGTCGACGCCCAGCGAAGACATGATGACATCACGCGAAAACTCTCGATCCTCGAGGCGCGCAGCAAACAGCGAGCGCTCGATAAACGAGAGGTCGGTGCGCGCGTTGTTTTCCTGGCCTTGCGAGATCACCAGCTGCTCGTCGCTGAGATCACGAACGACAGCCCTGACTTTACTGCCGAGCTCTCGCATGGCGGTCAGGCGACGATGGCCATAGGCCACCTGGTAGCGCCCATCCTCGCTCGGATGCGGGCGAACCAGGATCGGAACCTGTTGTCCGTGATCCCGGATCTGCTGAAGAAGCGACTGCTCGGCTTCGGCTGCAACGCCAAGACGATCAGCGACAAAGGAAGCATCGACGAGCGCGGGATCGAGCTCGATAATTGCCAGACCTTCGGCGAGCTGGCGCTCCAGCTCCTGTGCGCGCTCTACCTTCTGCGTAATATTCGAAAGCGAGCGCGTAATGCCGCCGATCGGGCTCGAGGGCCGCTGGCCGGGACTGAGGCCGACGATTGGCCGGCCAGCCAGCGGGCGGTCGTCTTCGCCTTCTGCGACGTGGTTGTCTGAAACACCGATGAGGTTCTTGCGGGCCACGGCTTACTTCCTTCCCCACACTTTGCGCAGCAGGTCCTCGATCTCGGCATTGACGAGCGTCAGGGAATCCATTGCGCGGTCGTAGGTGCCGCGGACAAACTGCGACCGCTCGACCTCATAGAGCGTCTGTTTTGTTACGCCGGCGTCGGAAACGGCTGTCGATTTGACCATGGCGTTGTGCAGCATTCGGTTGCCGAAGATGGATCGCATAAAGCCGGTCATCTGGCTTTGCGGACCGTCGTTCGGCTCGAACCGGGTCACGAGATAGCGCATCCAGTCGTAGCTTGTTCGGCCGCCGGCATCTTCGACGACGCGCATCAACTCGCTGGTCATCGAGAGAAACTGGGACATGGACATGACGTCGAGCATCTGCGGATGCACGGTAATCAACACTGATGTCGCGGCGCACAGCGCTGACATGGTGAGAAAACCGAGCTGCGGAGGGCAATCGATGATGACGATGTCGTAAAAACTCTCGATATCGGCAAGCACATCGCCGATCCGCGCGAAAAACATGGTTTCGGCCGAGCCGCTGGTCATCGCCTTTGGCGTCTCGTGCTCGAACTCCATGAGTTCAAGGTTGCCGGGGACCAGATGAAGGTTGGGCATGTGGGTCGAGCGGACGATCTCGGCGATTGGCCGCGGGTTTTCGTAGCGAATGGCGCCGTACAGCGTTTCGGATTCACCGACGTCCAGCTCCGGCTGGTGGCCGAAGAGCGCCGAAAGCGAGGCCTGCGGATCGAGATCGATTGCAAGCGTCCGATAGCCCCTAAGCGCCAGATATTGCGCAAGATGTGCCGAGGTCGTTGTTTTGGCCGACCCACCCTTGAAGTTCATGACCGAGATGACTTGCAGTCTCTCGTCACCGCGACGATGCGGTACGTATTTGCCCGACTTGCCGCCTTCGTCCAGAACACGTCGAATGCGCTCGATATCGGAGACCGCATACATGCGCCGGCCGTTTGACAACGGCTCGGGGCCATGGCCCTCTGAAGCGATCTGGCGCAGATAGCCTTCGCCGATTCCGATAAAGGCAGCGGCCTCGGCCGGGCTGAAAAGACGCAACGTCTTTTGCATTTGCGGTGGGAAGATCTTCTTCTGATGCTGCTGGAGCTGATGCGCGAGTTCCAAGGCATCGGCAGCCAGGAGCGTGGGTAAATGCTCCTGCACATCGAGGCCATGGATTTTATGCTGCAACATCGAGTTCTCCAAAAACTGCGCAAAAATCGTCATATCGGGGCAATATGCGCAGATGCACTATGATCCGATTCGGTGTGAATGTACAAATGGATAGCCGAACGCCTGTATAACTGCTCCACGCACCGGTGAACGCGCCGGAGAGATCATCTGTTGTCCGCGGACAACTCTGGTGATGGCTCTCGGAGAGCTGTCCTTGCGGACCGATTCCACTGCCCCATAATAGCACCGCCACGGCCGTCATCGGGCCAGGTGTTTAAGGTCCGAGTGGAGGCCGCGACACCGCCGCGGCTGCATCACCCGAGGCGCCTGTAATTCACGCTATTAGAATATGGATTTAGTCGACTATTGACAGGGGACTGGATTGTGGCAAGATCGTGATGCGATGACGATGATGTCAGGCGGACTGGAAGGGATGCAACATGTTCTATCTCGGCGGGATGACGCTTGGCTACCTTGAGCCTCCAGCACCGAAAGCGGTCGTGCAGGCAGTTAAGCCACGCATCGAGTTGACGCCGCGCGAGCCTGCGGACGATCGTGAGCGCGAGCGCGAACAGGAATGGGCTCGGGCCTTTCTGACCCCGTGGCACCTGTTTTACTGACACAGGTACAGACACTGAGGTCGCATGCCTGAACGGTGATCGGCGATCTCGCTGCTTTTCGTAAGCAGCCCGCGATCCAGGACGTGTTCCCGCGAAACGCGGGAAAGCAGATGCCGTCATAGGCTAGGCACGGTCACCGAGCTGACAATATGACCAAACGAGGAGCCAATGGTTGACAGCTGTCAACGCTCGGCAACCTTATGGCCATAACTCCTTCGCTTGAGACGCAAGCCGGATCGCGGCGACACACACCCGGTGTATTCGGTGGTCAGGTTGCTGCCTGATTTCAGTGATAAATCAAATAATTACAATATGTTATGCTGGATCCATTTCAATCGACGGCGGCCGGGCCATGCTGGTCGATGCGATGACGTCACCGACGGCCCGCAACGGCCTGCCACCGTCATGCGCTCGTGGCGATGCGAGCACGGGAAGTGCTGATGGGCCGATGCGTCAACCGACGCCTATCGGCTCGGCGAGGCCGCTTGTCAGCGAAGCTATGGTGGAAAAGCAGGAAAGGGCAAGGGGAGGGCTGTCGCAGCGCTGGGAAACGGTTAAGCTTGCCGGCGACAGAAAACCACCGAGGATGCCAACATTTCGAGCGATCAGCCAGCCGACGAAACAGGCAACCAAACGCAGTCGCTTTCGTTGCACCAGAGAATCCTCGGGGAGGTCGAAGGTCATATTCTCTCCGGCGCGTGGCCGCCGGGCTACCGTATCCCGTTCGAACATGAATTGACCGAACAATACGGCTGCTCGCGCATGACCGTGAACAAGGCGCTGACCGAGCTGGTCAAGCGCGGACTGATCGAGCGTCGACGCAAGTCCGGGAGCTACGTCACCTTTCCCCATGTGCAATCGGCGGTGATGGAAATCCATGACGTCAAGCTGGAGGTTCAATCCCTCGGGTTGGAGTACAGATTCCAGCTCGACGAACGCAATATCCGCAAGGCCGAGAGCAGGGATGCGGGTCGTCTCGATCTGCCGTCGTCTGCAAGACTGCTCGAGATCACGTGCCGGCACTTCGCCGGCGGCCGGCCTTTCTGTTTCGAGGAGCGGCTGATCAGCCTCGCGGCCGTTCCCGAAGCCGAAACGGAACTCTTCGAAACGTCAGCGCCTGGTTCGTGGTTGCTGGGCAAGGTGCCGTGGAGCACGGCGGAGCATCGCATCAGAGCCGTTGGGGCAGGGCGCGGTGCGGCGCAGGCACTCGCCATTTCGAGCGGTGCTGCTTGCCTTGTGATCGAGCGCCGCACCTGGAGCGGCCGTGCACCGGTAACCCATGTTCGATTGACCTATCCCGGCGACAGGCATGAGCTGGTGGCACAATTCGCGCCAAGCCCGCTCGGCTAAAGGGATGCGCTCAACCGGGTGAGCAAAGACCGGGCGATACGTGCCTCATCCCGCTGGACCGGTTCCATGTTTGTGCTTCTTGCCAACGGCATTTGAAATCTTCCGGTGAAGCGCGTGGTCGTGTGCGTCTTGCGCGTGTTCGCTCAGCAGTTCCGTCAGCCGTGCCAACTCGTGCTCCTCCAGCTTCTCAATCCCGATGTATTCATTCTCGGCGGAACTCGTCAGAATCAATTCGTCGAGCTTTGCCTGTAGCGCTTTGCTGTCGCGGTTCTGGGAGTTTTGAAGCACGAAAACCATCAGAAATGTAATGATCGTCGTCCCCGTGTTAATCACCAATTGCCAGGTTTCGGAAAAGCCGAAGATCGGGCCTGTGACGGCCCACACCAAGATGGCACCGACCGCGAAGGCGAACGTGCTGGGTTTGCCAGACTGTTTGGAAACGGCATTGGCAAATCGGGAGAATGCTTTGATCTTGCCGGCCATCGGAGCACCTGAACGGGCGTCAACTGTTCTCTAACCGGCGGTGACAGAGAAAGTTCCCCCCGATGCGGCTGACGTGGCGATATCGATATCCTTTTGTTGCAGCGAGACAGCCAGCAGGTTCGTTCCATTTCTCGGGGCCGGGACATTCGCGTTTTTGGAGCGAAACGGAAAACTTGCCGAACACAGTCGACGATGCCTGTGTGCCGGGCCAGCCGTGGCTCGTGGCGCTTGCCATGCTAGAAGCTTATTAGTCGATCTGCGTCGACAGAACGATGCTGGCGCTTTTCGTTTGCGGATATGCCGGAAGGTGACGAGATGGAAAAGATCATGCTGATTGATGGACCGGAGAATGCAGCCGTGACCATCCTGCTTGCGCACGGCGCCGGCGCGCCGATGGATTCCGCATCTATGACCGCCTGTGCCAAAGCGCTTGCCGCCGAAGGCTTTCGGGTCGCGCGATTCGAATTCGACTATATGGCAGCGCGCCGATCCGGTGGCCGCAAGCCGCCACCACGTGCCGAAACGCTCAATCCGGAGTTCAAGGCGGCGGTAGATGCCCTTGGCGCAGCCGGCGCGTTGCTGATCGGTGGCAAATCAATGGGCGGGCGCGTCGCCAGCATGATTGCAGATGAGCTCTATGCCGAGGGGAAAATCATCGGCCTGCTTTGTCTTGGCTATCCCTTCCACCCGCCGGGAAAGCCAGAGCAGCTGCGCACCAAGCACCTGGAAGATCTGAAGACGCCGACGTTGATCGTCCAGGGCACGCGCGACGAATTTGGCACGCGCGAGGAGGTTCCTGGATATCGGCTCTCCGGCGCAATAGAGATCCTATGGCTGGAGGACGGGGATCACGATCTCAAGCCGCGCAAGACGATCTCCGGCTATTCCGCCGCGGACCACCTGAAAACCATAGCGCAGACCGTCGCGCGCCGGGTGGGCGAGCGTCTGGCGTAAACGACTGCTGTCGTTCATTCCGCAGGCCGTCGGCCTCCATCTGATCATTCCGCCGCTTGAGCGGTGCCGGACGAAAATGCGAAGACGTCGATCGGGTCATCGAGCCCCTTCACGGCAAAGGCGCCCAGATGCTCCATTTCGCGGGTGCGTCCCGCTAGTTCGACAAAGGCGCGCGACAACAGCACAGGACGCTTCGCCTGCTTGGTCAGGCTTTCCAGCCGCGATGCGATATTGACGGCCGGCCCGATCACCGTGAAGTCGAGCCGACGGCGCGAACCGATATTGCCATACATCACGTCGCCGACGTGAACGCCGATCCCGTAGCCCAGCGCTTCGCGTCCTTTCGCCACGTTCTCCTGGTTTAAGGTGGCGATGGCGACCTCCGCTTCGCCTATGGCCTGCAGGAGGTTTTCACTGGCTTGGGCATTGCTGAGCGGAAAAATCGCCAGCAGGCCATCGCCCATGAATTTCAGGATCTCGCCGCCATGCCGCTCGATCGGCTCGGACATGGCGTCGAAATAGCCGTTGAGAAGCTCGATCACGTCATCCCGTGGCCAGAGATCGGAGAGCTTGGTGAAGTCGCGAAGGTCGCAGATCAGGATCGCGGCGCTGACGGTGACACCGCTTCCGCGTGTGGTCGCGCCGGCAAGGATCTGTTCGCTTGCATGCGGCCCGACATAGGTTTCAAGCAACGTTCGCGCCATCCGGTTCTTCAATCGGATTTCGCTGACAAGTGCCAGAACCGGCAGCAAGCCTTTAAGCGTTTCGAGATGGGCCGTCTCGAAACCACCCGTCCGATCACTGGCGAAGGTGACGACATGGCGCTTGCCCAGCGTATGTTCGAGCGGCAAGGCAATGTATTCGGTTAGACCGTCTGCGCGCAACTCGTCGTAAAGCGAGTTCGGGATTTCGTCATCGGTCGGCGCCTCGAGATTCTTTCGAACCTGGCTGGCGCCAGTGTTGATCGCATAGAGCGGGCTGTTGAGATATTGCGACGTGTCTTCGACGCCATAATCGTACATGCGGATGTCCGCCTCCGATTGTCCCTTGCGCCAGAGTATGCGGGCACCGAGCCATTGCGGATGATGGATCCGGAAGTGCAGCGTCGCGCGCGCAAGCGGCACGCCCGCCTGCACCAGCCGCTCGCACAAATCCACGAAGATATTGTCAATGAAGCGCTGGTCGCGGGTCTCGGTGACCAGCCAATCGAGAATCTTTCTGCTCTCTGTTGGCAGGCCGCCGCTTCCTTCCAGTTCTCCTGTCATGGCCTGGGATGAAGCCTGCATCGCAATTCTCCACTCTGTTCTGACGGTCCTTGCTGCTGTCGAAACGGGGAACTCCCGGGAAAGCCGACCGTGAAACGCCGAGACATATGTGGACCATCAGCCGGCCGTTGATAAGGGCCAGGGCGAAAAGTGATCTGAAAAGTTGAGAGGTCGTCGGTGCCGGTTCAAGCGCTGGCGGTCGACAGGATCGCCGGATGATCGATGTCGAGTACCGGCAATTGCAGCCTTATCCGCGCGCCGGACCAGGAGCCGTAAAGGATGTCGATGCGGCCGCCATGCAGCCGGGCGATCTCACGGGCGAGATTGAGACCGAGGCCGGCACCACTCGAACGCGGGCGCAAACGGTAGAACGGTTCGAAGACGCGCTCCCGTTCGTCGTGGGGAATGCCGGGACCGTCATCATGAACTTCGATGCCGCCTCGCGCGTCGACCAGCACGGTTATGGTTCCGCGGTTGCCACCATGCTCGACGGCATTGCGCAGGAGGTTGGCAACGGCCTGTTCAATCTGCTGCACATGAACGCTGATCGGCACCGTTTTCGTCGCATTCGCCTCGAAGGCCAGTTCGTAGCCGGCTTCGAAAGCAAGAGGCGCGAAATCGGCGGCAAGCGTTTTGGCCAGGGCAACGAGGTCAACGACCTCGCGGCTGCCGGTGCTGTGCTCGAGCACCTGGCGTTCCAGAAGCTGTTGCGCCAGATGCGATAGACGCTCGATATCCTTCCTCAGCCGTGCGCTCTGCGGATCTTCCTGCAGCAATTCGGCGCGCGTGCGAAGGATGGCGATCGGCGTGCGCAGTTCGTGCGCCGCGTCGGTCAGGAAGCGATTGCGTTGGTCATAACCTTCGTCCAGACGGGAAAGCGCGTTGTTGAAGGCATGCACCATCGGCGCGATTTCGGTCGGAACCTGGGCCGTTTCCAGCTGCACCGCGCGATTGTCGATATCGATCCTCCCCGCCTGATCGGCCGTCGCAACGAGACCGGCAAGCGACCGTCGAACGACAGCCGGCGTAGTGACCAGCGTGGCGACCCCCATAACCACAATGATCGGCAGCAGCAGGCAAAGCACAAGGAGCGCCAGGACCGGCAGCACGCGCAGCCAATCAGGATTGCCGTCGGCATCCTTTGCCATGTCGGCATTAACGCTGATCTCGACTTCGAGCCCGTCGTTCTCGTCGCGCGACGAGATCGAAGAGGTAAGAATCTGCACACGGCCGACGTCGGTGTCGACATTGGCAAGTGCTGCTTCCGGCCTCCGGTCGCCCTCGTCGAACCGCAAGGTTGCACGACCGATGTTCTTCAAGAGTTCGCCGCCAACCGCTTCGTACGCCTGCGGAACGCTTCCCTGCTGGACCGCATGTCCATCAGTGTCGCGGATCACGAACCAGAGATTGGGAAAATCCTCCCGAAACGCACGCAGTTCCTCGGTGTCGCGCACCAGCAAGCCGCCGTTCTCGTCGCGGGCCATGGCCTCAGACAGGTGCTTTATGGCCGCCTCGTTGTCGATGATCAGGCGAGGCTGGGCAATCATCAGGATCGCAACCAAGAGGGCGATCAAGGCGACGAACGACGCCGCCTGCAGCAAAATGAGGCGGCGCACCAGCACCCATTGAAGCGAGCGTGGGCGAGATTTTTTCATGCCGTGGCGCGCAACAGGTAGCCGAGGTTGCGGATTGCCCTGATCTCGACACCGGCTGCAACCTCCTCGAGCTTTCGCCTCAACCTCGAGAGATGGGAATCAAGCGCGTTGGAATCGATCTCATCTTCCATCGCGTAGACGGAATCTTCCAGGGTTGCGCGCAAGACGGTGCGGCCCGGCCGGCGCATCAACGCCTCCAGTGCCAACCTTTCCCGCCGCAACAGATCAAGCGGCTTGTCGTCGACAACAGCCTCGCGATGGCGGAAATCATAGGTCAGGCGGCCGACCAGGATCTGGTCGGACTTGAGCGTGACGGGACGGCGGCCGAGTGCCCGAAGCCGCGCCATCAGCTCCTCGACTGCAAACGGCTTGGCGAGATAGTCGTCGGCGCCACCATCGAGCCCGGTGACGCGGTCGTTGATGGTGCTGAGCGCCGTCAGCATCATGATCGGCGCCTCGACGCGCAACGCGCGCAGCTTCGGAATAAGGCTCAGGCCCTCACCGTCGGGCAGGCGGCGATCGAGCACGATCACATCATAGGACCAGAGCTCGACCACGGCCTCGGCATCCGCGAGCGTGGAAACATGATCGACGATCACCTGTCGACGCTCGAGCGCGGTCTTCAGGGCCGATGCCATTTCGGGCTCGTCCTCTAGCAGCAAGATGCGCATGCCGATCTCTCCTGATTGCGGCTCCGGACGGCCGGTGGCCGTGGTGCCGAATGCATCATTTCTCAAATCTAAGCGGAGTTGAAGTGCTCACTCGCATTCGAGCTTTGGTTGACGGAAGTTGGTGACGTACCAGCGGCCGCCCTGCTGGCGGGCGTAGAATGTATAGAAGCATTCCTGCTCCTCAACATAGCCGGGCGTTACGTATTCTTCATAACGTTGGCCGCGCCGCGTGTCGCGTATCTCGCCGCTGGTCGAACCGGAAACAACGTTGGTGGAGATCTTGCGCCACTGGTAGGCGCGCTGATCCCAGCCGAGATCGAGAACTGCCGAGGGCGGACCGTAGTCGATGATGACCGATTCCACCGGCTGGCCGATATAATTCTTCATTTCGGTGGAAGCACAGCCGGTGAGAGCGAAGGCTGTGGTGGTGGCGATGGCGGCGAAGACGCCGCGCGCGTTGCAAAAGGGCATGTTCGATCCCGGGTTCGAATTGTCTGCCCCGGAGCTAATCTGCCAAGATTACATAGACATTGCGGTCGTCTTCGAGCGTTGCGCCACGCGGTCGGCGTCAGGCGGCCCGGTTGGCGGGAGCGTCGTCGATGATGGCATAGACAAGTCCCGGCTGGACGATCCACTCGCCCTGCCGCAGCGACTGCACGTCCGGTCCACCACCAGCGTTGCGCGCGGCCACGCCGACGAACCGATACCGAAGCCCGCTGCCGTCGGTCACCGTTTCGCGGATGGGCCGCCCGGCGAGGTATCCGACGACCTGCCCTTCGAAGCGCACATTCGCCAGGATGAAATACTCGGTGGGCAAGTTCCGGCTTTGCTTCGCAGCGAGCTTGAATGTGCTTCTGATCTTCATTTCGTGATACTCGTCGTAGGTTTTTCGTTTGCTCTTCGAGGCACCGTTTCGGGCATGCGTGCCGGGTAAAGAGAAGGCGGCCGTCTGAAGTCACGTGAAAGCGGCATGAGCATGGCAACAGCGCTCAAGATTGCGCTCGTTCGTCATTTCGCTGCACCGCGGGTCATCCAAGAACGCCGTACCCGCAGAAAGCCTAATCCGACCGCCCATAAAAAATCGCTTGGTAAGATGCGGCTTGGGCATAAGGAAAGCGTAAGGCGCTGTGCCCCGCCCAGGGCAGGGCCATCCGTTTCGACCGGTCAGGCGACCGTGGTGCAGGACGACTGACGGACCTTCGTCGAGACGGTTTTCGGCTCGAATGCTGCACCATTCAGACGGAGGGGAGGTCTGCGCGGCCGCAATGCGATAAAGATGAGTTTTTAGCTCATATTTGTTGTGTGCGTTGCACGGACGCGCTAATGAACGCCGCGGCCGGCCTTCTGTCGGCGCATTGCCATCCATCCTCTTCCCGCCGGCCGGTCCGGATCCGTCCTGAAAACAGACATGTCAGAGAAATCAGCTTCGCATTTGATGCTCGACGACGCGATCGTGGCTTACTACGACGAGCTCTGCACGATGACGCGGCAGCGCGGCCATGCGTCGGCAACAGCAAACGACGTCGTTCACGAACTCTATGTGCGGCTGGTGGACCGGCGCACTTCGCTTGAGGGAAAATCGTCCTTGCGCGCGTTTCTGCGCCGCGCCTGCGCCAATCTCGGCATCGACCGGCTGCGCCGCGACCGCTTCGAACTCAAGCTTTTCTCCGGCAGCGAAGAAGAGGCGCTTGCCGTTGCGAGCGATATCGCCGCTCCCGATGCCAACATCGACCTTCGCCGCAGGCTGCAGATTCTGAAAACGGCGATCATGGAGATGTCGCTGCAAAGACGGCGCGTTTTTCTCGCCAATCGGATCGGCAATCTGAGCTCCGACGAAATTGCGATGCGCACCGGCATCAGCCGCAACATGGTGGACCGGCATCTGCGCAAGGCCTACCTGCATTGCCTGGATCGTCTGGAGGAGGTGTCGTGATGGCGCTTGATAGACGGCATGCGCCGACCGGCAAAGCATCGGATCGCAACCAAAAGACGCGTGAAAAGCGGGTGCGTGAGCAGGCGGTGAACTGGCTGGTGCTCCTGAACGGCGACCCTTCGAATGAAAAGCTGCAACTGGCGTTCGAGCGGTGGCGTGCGGAAGACCCTGTCCATGCCGAAATCTTTGCGCGGGCGCAGAGGGCGGTCGGCGACGCCACGCTGTTGATCCGGCGCGAGCCGGAGTTTGCCGAGAGGGCGGTGCAGGCACCTGCAAATCGTCGAAAGACCTTCGCCTCGCTTGCCGCCGTCCTTATCGTCGGCACCGGCGCCTTTCTCGCACTCGACGGCGCAATGTGGATGCGCGCCGACGTCATCGCCGGCAAGGGCGAACGACCGACCCTGAGGCTCGACGACGGCTCGACGCTGCAGCTCAACGCCCAATCGGCCATCGCCTATGACTTCACCCCAGGCGAACGCCGGATCGTTCTGTTGCGTGGCGAGGTGTTTGTTCAGGTTGCAACCGACAGGGGCAGGCCGTTCGTCGTCGAGGCGGGAGCGGGAACGACGACTGCGCTCGGAACGGCATTCGACGTCAACCTCACCGACGACGGGGCCAGCGTCACGGTACTGGAGCACGCGGTGTCGGTTGCGACAGACCGCGTGACATCGCCAAGCCGCGTCGAGGTCAACGAACAGGTGAGTTACAATCATGAAGGCAGGCTCGGCGACATCAAGCCGGTTGATCCGCTGTTGGCGGCCGCATGGCGTGACGGGCGTCTCGTCTTCGACGGGCGCACCATCGCGTCCGTCGTCAAGGAAATCGGTCGTTACATCCCGGGCAAAATCCTGATCGCCGATGCCGCGGTCGGCGCCAGACGTGTCTCCGGCAGCTTCGATCTCTCCGATCCGGTCAGGGCGTTGCAGGGTCTTGCCGAAGCCTTCGACATCAAGGTCACCCGGATCGGACCCTACGTCACGATCCTGCGCTAAAAAAATCGGACGCGAGGTGTCCCTGTATCGGGACCTCGTTCGTCCAGAAACCAGACCCGGCCTCTTCTCGGCCATCCTTCATTGTCTGGGACCATCATGCCATATTCGAATGCGACCGGCGGACGCCGCCACTCCGGAATTTTCAACCTGCTGATGGCAGGTACGGTGTTTGCCTTTACGGCCACGGGTGCGCTTGCCCAGGATGCCTCGGTGCATCATGTCGATGTGCCGGCCGGCAAGCTGACCGCCGCCGTCAACCGCCTCGCGAGCCAACTCAAGCTGCAGGTCGTGTTCGACAGCTCGGTTGCGTCAGGGGTCAGCACATCTGGTCTTTCCGGTGAGATGACGGCGGATGAGGCGCTCTCGCGGTTGCTGAGTGGAACCGGCGTCCGCTATCGCTTCGTCGACGGGTCGACGGTAAAGCTCATGGGCGCCACCGAAACCTCCGAGCCGGTCGACGCCGACGGGACCAAGCTCGCGCCGATCGTCGTGCGCGGCGATGCCAATCGCGGCGATCGGGCGCCGAATGTCGCCATCCTCGATGCCGAAGACATCGAGAAGGCACAGGCCTCAAGCCTCCCGGAATTGCTGCAGAAAACCCCCGGTGTGTCGCTGGGCGGTGGAGTGCGCATTGAAGGGCAGACGATTGCCATTCGCGGCTTCGCCCGGCAGTCCGACGTCAGGATCATCCTCGACGGCGCACCGAAGAATTTTGAGAAATACGACCAGGGAACGGTCTTCATCGAGCCCGAATTGCTCAAGCGCGTCGAGATCGAAAAAGGCGCGACCTCGGTGCGTTACGGCAACGGCGGCTTCGGCGGCACCGTGCTGATGGAAACCAAGGACGCGACCGACATGCTGCGGCCGGGTGAGGAGTGGGGCATCTGGGCCAAGTCCGGATTCCAGAGCGCCAACAAGCAGTTTCTCGAAACCGGCGCGCTCTACGGCAAGTCGGATTTCGGCGGTCCGGTCACCTATGACGGCCTTCTGGCGGCGACCTGGCGCAAGAGCGACGACATGCGCGTCGGCGGCGGCGAGATCTACAACTATTCCAATTCGAAGCTCACGACCCTGCTTGCCAATGTCGGTGCCGAGTATGACGGCCACGAGATCAGGGGCACAGTTGCCTACGGTGAGAACGACAACTGGGGGCCGGTCGCCGCCATCCGCGGCCAGTCGGCGCCGTCGGATTTCAACATCGCCCGCTACGGCTATAAGGAAGCGATGCGCCGCCTGCTCACCTGGCGCGAGATCGAAGACTTCACCTCGACGCTGAATTACAGTTATGCCGGCGACAGCGACCTGGTGAACTACCGGATGATGGCGAGCTTCTCGTCGACCAGCCAGCACGCGACGCGCCCCGATATCCCCGGGCTCAACCCGAGCGCATCGGTCGGCGGCTATGAGAACGATGCCACCTATAGCGACATCAAGTTCGAAGCCGAAAACACCTCCAACTTCACGTTGGGCGGCCTGTCGCACAGCCTGAACTACGGCGTCCAGTATCTCGACCATGATCGCGACATCTCGATGTACGACATCGCCAACCGCACCCAGGCACAATACAATTATGGCTACTACGCTCCCTGGTTCATGCCGGAAGGCACGCAGAGGACCGTTGCGGCCTTCGTTCGCGACAGGATCGAGCTCACCGACACCCTGACCGTGACGCCGGGCCTTCGCTATGACCACGTGCGTTCCAAGGGCGTGCCGAACGATGCGCCGCGCTTCAACAATCCGCTGGCTGGACACGATTATTCTGCCGTCTCGCATCAGGGCGTGACGCCGGCGATCAGCCTTTCGTGGGAAGCAGCGCCCTCGGTGCGGTTCTTTGCCGAGTGGGCCTATGCGATGCGCGTGCCCAACATCGACGAGATCTACTCGACGCAGAGCGTACAGACCAAGGCATCCGGCACCAGCCGCGATCTCGACGTCGAGCGCAACAGCACCTTCAATATCGGCGTCGACCTGAGCTTCAACGATGTACTGACGGCCGATGACATGCTGTCGACGCGGATCTCGGCCTACAACAACCACGTCTCCAATCCGGTCACACGCCGGTTTGGCACCGTCAACCTGGCCGGCGTTTCCGGCAATGTGCCGTTCTACTGGAACACTCCGTCCTACGATATCAGTGGCATCGAACTGCAATCGCATTACGAGACCGAACGTTTGTTCGCCGATCTCGGTGTTTCCTGGATGACAGGCGAGCGCACCGGTGCCGTCAACAATGTCTGGGGTCCCGACACCTACATCAACGACCTCGCGCCCCTGACGGTGATCGCCACCGCTGGCATCAAGGTGCCGGACCGGGACCTCGCGTTCGGCTGGACGGGGACCTTCGTCGATGACCAGAACCGTACGCCCTACAATCAGGGCGGTCAGACCTATGCCCGCCCGCCGAGTGCCGGCTATGCGGTGCATGGCCTCTTCCTCGACTGGACACCGACATCGGGCCTGATGGAAGGAGGCGAAGTGCATCTGGCAGTCGACAACATCTTCGACAAGTACTACGAGCCCTATCTCAGCGACGGTATCTCGGCGATGCCCGGCCGGAACTTCAAGGTCGCGATCAGCCGGAAGTTCTAGGCCTTCAATCGGATTAGACAGGCCCGCTTGCGGGCCGGTTGCCCGTGGCGATGCATTGCTTTTCGCCGGCGGCAGGCAGTACGACGCCACCCTTTGTTGCTGCGCTCAGTTCGTTCGGATGTGTAAACTTGCGCACGGGGTGCCGCATCCTTGTCAATCCTTGCTTGACAGAGGTCCATTGCCCGTATCTTAATCTTGTCTACGGATTGAGCAGCTCAGTCCTTTTCACATGACCCTTATGGTCGACGGGCAGTTTCGCCCCATGATGCCCCATCTCCGATGGGAAACGCGTCATGGGGTTTTTGGTTTTTTGGCAGGTCCATGCGTGACGCGGTGAAGATCGGTATCCTGTATTCGACAACCGGCCCCTACGGGACGATGGGCCGCGACTGCCGCGATGGCGCCGAGTTGGCGATCGAAGAGATTGCGGCGCGCCACCCCGGCCGCATCGAGCCTGTCTTCGTCGACCCGCACGCCAATATCGATCAGTACCTCGAAGGCGCGCGCACGCTGCTGCGCGATCAGGGCTGCCGGCACATCGTCGGCACGATCACGTCGCTGGCGCGCAAGGAGGTCATTCCGCTCGTCGAAAAGCATGACGGGCTGCTCTGGTACATGTGCCCCTATGAGGGTTTCGAGGCCAACGACAACGTCATTTACACCGGCGGCTGCCCGAACCAGCATCTGCTGCCGTTGCTCGACTATCTCTTGCCGCGCTTTGGTCGCCGGCCCTATCTCGTCGGCGCCAACTATGTCTGGGGCTGGGAAATGAACCGGCTCGCGCGCGAGCTGATCGAGGAGGCGGGCGGATCGGTGCTCGGCGAGCGCTATCTGCCGCTCGAGGAAACCGCGGTCGAGCGTATCGTCGCCGAGATCGAGCAGCGGCGGCCGAGCTTCATCCTCAACAATCTCGTCGGCCCGTCGAGCTATGCCTTGCACGCCGCGATCCGGGCGCTCGGCGAACGCGATCCCGCCTTCCGCCCTGAAAACTGCCCGGTCGTCAGCTGCGATCTGCAGGAATGCGAGCTCATCGACATCGGCCTCGGCGTGGCGACCGGCCAGCTCTGTGCCGCCGCCTATTTCGACACGGTAAGTTCCGCCGAAAATGCGGCATTCAAGGCTGAAGTGAGCGCGCGGTTCGGCGCTTCGCGTCGGATTTCCAGCGTCTTTGCCAGTGCCTATGCCGCCGTCAAGCTCTGTGCCGAGGCAATCATCGATGCCGGCACCGACGATCCGGCCGTGGTGTCCCGCCTGCTTTGTGCGGCGCCGCGCTCGACCGTTCTCGGCCCGCTGCGGATCGATGCCGAAACCCGCCACGCGGCACTTCCCTTCCACCTTGGGCGCATCAATGACGAGGGTGGCTTCGATATCATCGCTTCCGAGCCCGCCATCGTTGCCGATCCGTATCTGACGGGTCGTCGCACGCGCAAGCCACCCCAGCTCCGGATCGTCTCATGAGGGAAACACCCAACTTTGCCGGCTGGCGTGCCACGATCCTCCATCGCGAGGATGCGACGACCGAGCGGCTCACTCGCCAGCTGAAGCTCTTCGGTTTCCACGTCCTTGTGCAGTGGGCGCCGCTTGCCGCCGACCATCTGCCCGATCTCATTCTGGTCGACGCCGATCAGGGCTGGACCGGACTGTTGCCATGGACCGACGAACGCGCGCCGCGACCCCTCGTTGCCCTGCTTGGGTCTGAAGCTCCCGGCCGTGTCGCCTGGGCGATGGATCAGGGTGCCTCCGCCATCATCGCCAAGCCGCTAGCCTCGTCCGCGGTCTATCCCGCGCTGGTCATGGCGCTTGCCATCCATCGCGAGCGCCAGGCCGTCGTGGAGAAGATCGCCCATCTGGAAGAGCGGGTTCGCATGCGCCCGCTGGTCCATGCCGCTGTGCAGAAAATCAGCCATGCCCGCAAGCTGGATGAGGAGCAGGCCTACCGGGTCCTGCGCAACTGCGCCATGCAGCGGCGGCTGTCGATGGAGCAGGTCGCCGCCTCGATCGTGGGCGGCGCCGAGCCGCTGCCGGAGGCGGGCTGATGCAGGCATTGAAAGCCATGGTCCGCCAGCCGGCAGCATTGTTCGGCCTGATCGTCGTTGCCCTTGTGGTGTTCCTCGCGATCGCTGCGCCCTTGATTGCGCCCTATAGCCCGGACGAGCAGATGTTCGACGGGCTGACGCTGGAGGGCGCGCCGCTGCCGCCGAGCGCGCAGTTCCTGCTCGGCACCGACACGCTCGGGCGCGATCTGTTCTCGCGGCTTCTCTATGGTGCGCGCACGTCGCTCGTCATCGGCCTCGTCGCCAACGGTATCGCCGTGACGATCGGCCTTTTGATCGGCATCCTCTCTGGCTACATGCGCGGCATCGTCGGCGGCGCGCTGATGCGCTTTACCGATCTGATGATGGCCTTTCCGGCGCTGCTGCTCGCCATCGTTCTGGCAGCGCTGCTGCGGCCGAGCCTCTGGATCGTCGCCATGGTGATCGCACTCGTCAACTGGGTGCAGGTGGCGCGCATCGTCTATACCGAAACGCGCGGGCTGGTGGAGCGCGACTTCATCCTGGCCGAGCGCTCGCTCGGGGCCGGGCATGGCCGCATTCTGTTTCACCACATCCTGCCGCATCTGATCCCAACCGCAATCGTCTGGGGAACACTCGGCATCGCCACAACAGTGCTGCTAGAAGCGACGCTTTCCTTCCTCGGCATCGGCGTGCAGCCGCCGACACCGTCCTGGGGCAACATCATCTTCGAAAGCCAAAGTTATTTTCAGGCCGCTCCCTGGCTGGTCTTCATCCCCGGTGCCGTCATCCTCTTGACCGCGCTGTCCTTCAATCTGGTCGGCGATGCGCTTCGCGACATACTCGACCCGACGCAGCGGGGGAGGGGCTGACATGGTTTTCCTCCTCCTTCGCCGTCTGGTGCAGACCGCGCTCATTCTTCTGGGCGTTGCCGCCATCACCTTCCTTCTTCTCTATGCATTGCCTGCCGATCCGGCCCGCATGATCGCCGGCCGCAGCGCCACGGCGCAGACGGTTGCCAACATCCGGCGCGAACTCGGTCTCGACCAGCCCCTGCTCGTCCAGTTCTGGAGCTATCTGCAGGGTCTGTTTCAGGGGGACCTCGGACGGTCCTATGCGCAGAAAACCGATGTCGGCGCGCTGATTGCCGCCCGGCTGCCGGCGACCTTGATCCTGATGGCGGCAGGCATCGCCGTCGAGGTGGTGCTCGGCGTGTTTCTCGGCGTGCTCGCGGCCGTGCGCCGCGGCGGCTTCGTCGACCGCGCCGTGATGATGGCGTCCTTCGTCGGCGTCTCGGCGCCACAGTTCGTGGCAGCGCTGCTGCTGCTCTACGTCTTCGCGGTCACGCTCGCCTGGTTTCCAATGAGCGGCTTCGGCACGCCGGCGCATGTGGTGCTGCCGGCGCTGACGCTCGGAGTTCTCGGTGCCGGCTGGTATGCGCGCATGGTGCGCTCGGCGATGATCGACGTGCTCAACCAGGATTATGTCCGCACTGCCCGGGCCAAGGGCCTGTCGTCGGCGCGCATCATCTTTCGTCATGCACTGCCGAACGCGCTGCTGCCGATCATCGCCATGATCGGCATCGATATAGGCCAGTTCATGAGCGGGGTCGTCGTGGTCGAGGCCGTCTATGGCTGGCCCGGCATCGGCCAGCTCGCCTGGCAGGCGATCCAGCAGGTCGACATTCCAATCATCATGGGGGTGACGCTCGTCTCGGCGCTCGCGATCGTGCTCGGCAATTTGCTTGCCGACATTCTCGCTCCGCTCGTCGATCCGCGCATTCGCGCCCGTTAAATTATGCAGCAACCAAAAAGGGGAACAACAATGTTCAAAAGCTGGCTTCGAAATTCAACCGTCGCAACGGCGCTGATGCTTGCGCCGCTACCTGCCTTCGCGCAGGACGCGCCAAAGCAGGGCGGCGATATCGTCATCACCTACAAGGACGACATCGCCACGCTCGATCCGGCCATCGGCTACGACTGGGTCAACTGGTCGATGATCAAGAGCCTGTTCTCGCGGCTGATGGACTATACGCCCGGCACCACAGAGCTGGTGCCGTCGCTTGCCGAGAGCTTCGAGGTCGCGCCCGATGGCCTGACCTATACGTTCAAGCTGCGCAAGGGCGCGAAGTTCACCAATGGCCGCGAAATCGTCGCCGCCGACGTGAAGTACTCGATCGAGCGTGCGGTCGATCCGAAGACGCAAGGGCCGGGCGCCGGCTTCTTCGGCGCGATCAAGGGTTTTGACGACGTCACCGGCGGCAAGACGACGACGCTCGAAGGCATCGAGGCGCCGGATGCCTCGACGGTGGTCTTCCACCTGTCGCGCCCCGATGCGACCTTCCTGCATGTTCTCGCCGTCAACTTCGCCTCCGTCGTGCCGAAGGAAGCAGTCGAAGCCGCCGCCGGCGATTTCGGCAAGAAGCCGGTCGGCTCGGGCACCTTCATCCTGAAGGATTGGACCGTCGGCCAGAGCCTGACCTTCGAGCGCAATCCGGATTATTTCATCAAGGACATGCCGCACATCGACAAGTTCACCGTCGAAGTCGGGCAGGAGCCGCTGGTCGCGCTTCTTCGCCTGCAGAAAGGCGAGGTCGACATCGCCGGCGACGGCATTCCGCCGGCAAAGTTCCTCGAGATCAAGAACTCGCCCGAGGGCGCCGAGATCATCGTCGACGGCCAGCAACTGCACACCGGCTATGTGACGCTCAACACCAAGGTCAAGCCCTTCGACGACGTCAAGGTGCGTCAGGCCGTCAACATGGCGATCAACAAGGAACGCATCACCCGCATCCTCAACGGCCGGGCAACGCCCGCCAACCAGCCGCTGCCGCCGCTGATGCCGGGCTACGACAAGGCCTTCACCGGCTACGCCTTCGACGTCGAAAAGGCCAAGGCCCTGCTTGCCGAAGCCGGCCACCCCGATGGCTTCGAGACGATCCTCTATTCCACCAACACCGATCCGCAGCCGCGCATCGCCCAGGCGATCCAGCAGGATCTGGCAGCCGTCGGCATCAAGGCCGAGGTTCGCGCGCTCGCCCAGGCCAACGTGATTGCTGCCGGCGGCACCGAAGGCGAAGCACCGATGATCTGGTCGGGCGGCATGGCCTGGATCGCCGACTTCCCGGATCCGTCCAACTTCTACGGTCCGATCCTCGGTTGCTCGGGTGCTGTCCAGGGCGGCTGGAACTGGTCCTGGTATTGCAACGAAGATCTCGACGCACGCGCGGTTGCTGCCGATTCCATGTCGGATCCGGCCAAGGCTGGCGAGCGCCAGGCGGCGTGGGGCAAGATCTTCACCGACATCATGGCGGATGCGCCCTGGGTGCCGGTGACCAACGAACGCCGGGTCGTCGCCAAGTCGCCGCGCATGGGCGGTGCCGGCGAGATCTACGTCGATCCGACCCGCGTCATCAACTACGACGCGATCTACGTGAAGCAATAAGCCCTTGGGCTCTCCGGACCTCGATGTCCGGGGAGCCTCTTATCATCTGGGGAGAGAAAAATGTGCGTTGCCTGCACCCATACCATTCACCGCGCCAAACACCACTTCGGCTGGAACCGCGATTTTGAACCGACATTGATCGCCAAGCCGGGGGAGACCATTCATTTCGAGTGCCTGGATTCGTCGGGCGGACAGTTGGGTGCGGGCTCGACGCTCGAGACGCTGGCAAAGCTCGATTTCAACCGGATCAATCCGGTGACCGGTCCTGTTTTTGTCGAGGGTGCTGCACCCGGCGACGCGTTGAAGGTGACGATCCGCCGCTTCGTCCCTTCCGGCGTCGGCTGGACCGCCAATATTCCGGGCTTCGGCCTGCTTGCCGACCAGTTCAGCGAGCCGGCGCTGCACATGTGGTCCTATGACGCCATCAGCATGGCGCCGGCGCTTTACGGCCCGGGCGGTCGCGTTCCGCTCAAACCCTTTGCCGGCACGATCGGCGTGGCGCCGGCCGAACCGGGTCTGCATTCCGTCGTACCGCCGCGTCGGGTCGGCGGCAATCTCGATATTCGCGACCTGACCTCGGGCGTGACGCTCTATCTGCCCGTCGAGGTCGAGGGTGCGCTGTTTTCGATCGGCGACACGCACGCGGCGCAGGGCGACGGCGAAGTCTGCGGCACCGCCATCGAGAGCCAGATGGAGGTCGAAGCGACCATCGAACTCGTCAAGGATGCGCGTCTCGCAAGTCCGCGCTTCACAACGCCGGGGCCGGTCACCCGCCATCTCGACGCAGCAGGCTACGAGGTTACCACCGGCATCGGTCCCGATCTGATGACCGGCGCGCGCGAAAGCCTGATGCGCATGATCGACCTGCTCGGTGCCGAGCATGGATTGAGCCCGGTCGATGCCTATCTGCTCTGCTCGGTCTGCGGCGATCTCAGGATCAGCGAAATCGTCGACGCCCCGAACTGGGTCGTGTCCTTCTACTTCCCGAGGATCGTCTTTTCGTGACAGCATCCCAATCCGCTCCCCCGCCGGTTCTCCGTGTCGACAGACTGTGTGTCGATGCACGAACGCCCGATGGCGCCAAGCGCGTGCTCGACGAAGTCAGCTTTGACCTGAAGCTCGGCGAAACGCTGTGCATTGCCGGCGAGAGCGGATCGGGAAAGTCCGTCACGTCGCTGGCGATCATGGGATTGCTGCCGAAGGCATCGCTGCGGATTGCGTCCGGCAACATCCAGCTCGAAGGACGCGAGCTTTCGCGCCTCTCGAATTCCGCCATGCGCAGCGTGCGCGGCGGCGATGTCGCCATGGTGTTTCAAGAACCGATGACATCGCTCAATCCTGTGATGTCGATCGGCGCTCAGCTGACCGAGGCGATCCGCGAGCACCAGGGCTCGGAAGGTGTTTCGGCCGAGGCGGTGGCACTGCGCATGCTCGATGCCGTGCACATTACCGAGCCGGCGCGACGGTTGACGCAATATCCGCATGAACTCTCGGGCGGCATGCGCCAGCGTGTGATGATCGCCATGGCGCTCTCCTGCCGGCCGAAGGTGCTGATCGCCGACGAGCCGACGACAGCGCTCGACGTCACCGTGCAGGCCCAGATCCTGAAACTGATGAAGGAATTGAAGCAGGAGTTCGGTGCCTCGATCATCCTGATCACCCATGACATGGGCGTGGTCGCCCAAATGGCCGACCGCGTCGTCATCATGCAGCAGGGAAGGGTGGTCGAGCAGGGCGGGGTGCTACCGATCTTTGAGACGCCAAGGGCACCTTACACCCGCGAGCTTCTGGCGGCGGTGCCGAGATTGGGCGCCCATGCCGGCACCGATGGACCACCGCGCGTGGGGTCTGAGCCGCTGGTCGGGAACCCGGAGACGGCAAGCCCGGTGCTATCGGTGCGCGGCCTTGAGGTTGACTACGGCAAGAAAGCGGGTTGGTTCTCGAAAGCCAAGGAGAGCCGGCCGGCGGTCAGCGACGTGTCCTTCGAGATTCTGCCGGGCCAGACCCTGGGGCTCGTTGGCGAAAGCGGATCAGGCAAGTCGACCACCGGCAAGGCGGTACTCGGGCTGGTGCCGTTCAGCGGCGAGGTTCTCGTCGATGGCTGCGATATCGGCCCGCTCAGCCAGCGCCAAATGCGGCCGGTGCGGCGCTCGGCGCAGATGATCTTTCAGGACCCCTATGCCTCGCTCGATCCACGCATGGCGGTCGGCGCGGCGATCGCCGAGCCGTTGATCATCCACGGTATCGGCAACAGGAGCGAGCAGGACGATCGGGTTGCCGATCTTCTGCGGCGCGTCGGGCTCGGGCCGGATGCAGCCAGCCGCTATCCGCACGAGTTTTCTGGCGGCCAGCGCCAGCGCATCTGCATTGCCCGGGCACTCGCCGTCAACCCGAAGCTGATTGTTGCCGACGAAAGCGTTGCTGCACTCGACGTCTCGGTGCGTGCCCGCGTGCTGGACCTGATGCTGGAACTGCAGGAGACGATGGGCCTTGCCTACCTCTTCGTCTCTCACGATATGGCCGTGATCGAACGCATGTCGCACCACGTCGCCGTCATGCGCGCGGGCCGCATCGTCGAGATGGGCACGCGCCGGGCCGTGTTCGAAGATCCGCAGGAGCCCTATACGCGGGCATTGATGGCTGCAGTCCCCATTCCCGATCCGGCACTCAGAGCGGTTGCCTGACGGCGAGGGTGTCCAGCGCGGCGATATTGGCTGTGCACGGGAGATGTGAGCAGCCAGACCGACCGCGTCTTCAGTGCGCGGCATCTAGGATTGCTGCAAGCAGAAGATCCCGAAGTTGAGAGCGAGCAGTCCGAGAAGCGTTGCCAGGAAACTTCCCAGGGCGGCGAGGGTTCTCTCGCCACCGGGTTTTCCACGATGCTTGCGGGAGAAGATGGTGGCGATCGCAACGCCCAGGGATATGCCGGCAACAGCCGGCATGGACATCAGTTGCATCGTAGATCCTGTTTGACGGTGCGGAGCCTATCGGCCGTGCGCAGTGTCGGCGACCTGTGCGACGGCCATTCAGCCTGCGAAATTCATGAGATCACAGGCCAATAGCCCGGCCGCGCAGCCGCAGCGCGCCTTCGAGCGCATCCTTGACCTGCAGCGCGCGGCGCAACCCCGGGGACTGGGTCTCACCCGCGGCCTCGATGGCGTTTTGTGCATGGGAGATGGCGATATTGATTTCGGCATCGCTGACCGATCGATCGAGCGCCAGCGCCTGCGCGGCGGCCTCATTTTCCATTGACATCATGTCACTCCATCAAATCACCCGGCATCGGGCAAATCACCCAGCATCGGGTGAGGAGCGTGTACTTAGGTGAAGCCCCGCGCGTTCCCAAGCCTGTCGGACGGCCGCATTCTCGCTATGCTTAATGGAGCGTTAACGCTGGCGATTGTCACATGCGTTCACCGGGCAATTGGCTCGCTTGCCTAACCCAGTCGACGAATTGCTCTTCATCGAGATCGTCGTTCTCGCGAATGTCGAGATAGCGCACGTCCTTCTGCTTCGACTGGCCGGGCGGAACCGGATCGAGCAACGCGCCGCGGAAGAACGCCACCTTGATGTACTTGGTGAAGACGTGGATGCCGAGGAAAAAGCCCTCGCCCTCAAGGCCATAGAGGGGAGAGTTCCATTTTACAGCCTTGCAGACGCCGGGGACGGCGCGTTCGATCAGCGCGTCCAGCCGCCGCCCGGCATCGCTCTTCCAGCCCGGCATCGCCGCGATGTAAGCTTGGACGGGGGCGTCGCCATGGCCCTTGGCGATCTGCGGATTGCCGCCGGACAGCAGTGGGACTTCGCTGGGCGCAACAGGAGCCGCCCCGTCAGGTTTGGCTTTCTTGGCCGTCGGCTTCTCCGATGGCTTTGTCGTCTTGCCAGCCATGCCGCGTGCTCCTAACCCGCCGAATGCCGTCGGCCAAGATAGGGCAGCAAGAACATGTAAAGGCCGGTGGTCAGCAGGATCGCGAGCGGAAAAAGCGGCAGGAAATAGACCCACTCGGCCGGCTGCTTGCCTATCCCCAGGGTGGCGAAGATGGCGGAGACCACCGCCGCAAAGACAAGAGACGTCCAGCGGTGGACCTGTCGTATGCAATTGTTCCAGTTCATTGGCATATCCTCAACGTACCAGCCGGAACGGATCGGATGATCCGCCCGGCACGAACACGCGGTGCGGGACAGATCGTCAGTCCAGCCGCTCCAAGACCTGCTCGAGGGCCGAAACGAACCTTGGCCATCCAGCCTGCGCACCGTGATAGTAGGGCTGCTGGTCCGGCCGGAAACCGGATTGCTCCATGCGCAGGTGGGTGCCGGCGCCCGTCGGCGTGAGCGTCCAGGTGACGACGCTCTTCAGGTCCTTGGTGTCCCAGGTGTAGGACAGCGACCTGTTGGCCTCGACTGTCTGCACCTGGCAATCTACCGCGCCCCAGTCGGCCGTGAGATTGAAACGGTGGCCCTGGTCTGGCTTAAAATTGTTCTTCATCAGCCACTCCTCGATCAGGTGCGGCTGGGTCAGCGCGCGCCAAATTTTTTCGGCCGGATAGGGCACTTCCCGTTCAACGACGACGGTGAGCGTTTCGGTTGCAGTTTCGATCATTGATCCATCCTTTTGAGCAGGTCTTCAAGGTCGTCAAAACGGTTCTGCCAGAACCCGGTCATCTCTTTTGCCCAGCCGACCAGCGGGTCAAGCGCGCCGAGTTCAGCGCTGTAATGCGTCAGCCGGCCCTCGTGCCGGTCCTTGACCAGGCCGGCGCGCTTCAGCACCCCAAGATGTTTGGAAACAGCTGGCTGCGAGATCCCGGCATGCGCCGTCAGGGCCCCGACGGTCTGGTCGCCTTCGCGGCAGAGCCGTTCAAAAATGGCCCGCCGCGTTGGGTCAGCAAGGGTCTTGAACAGGATTTCGTGTGGCAGTGGCATGGCAATTCAATAACTCGCTGGCTATGGGTTTAATCCATAACCGGCGAGCTATGATTAAGTCAAGCCCGACTCACGGGAAAACCGCGACCTGAAATCGGACGCTTCACCCTTCGGCCTGATCGCAGGATCGACGGGCACGAACGCCATATCCTGTTGCGCTGTCTTGCCTTCGGCTGCCGCTCAGGTCCTGCCATCCGTAAACTGAACGAGATCCCAAAGGTTGCCGTAGAGGTCCTTGAAGACCGCGACAGTCCCGTAAGGCGCTTCCTTGGGTTCCCTCACGAATTCGACGCCTCGCGTCGCGAGAGCTTTGTAGTCGCGCCAGAAGTCGTCGGTTCGCAGGAAGAGAAAGACCCGTCCTCCCGCCTGGTCGCCGATATAGTCCTGCTGATGGGCATTGGACGCACGCGCAAGAAGCAAGGAGGTATTGCCGTCACCTGCAGGCTTAACGACGACCCAGCGCTTGTCCTGTTCCGGTTGGTAGCTATCCTCCACCAGGACGAACTTCAGCGTGTTCACATAGAAGTCGATCGCTTCGTCGTAGTCACGGACGACAAGAGCGATGAGTGCGAGCGCCTGGTTCATTTCCGTCCCTTGTCATGTGTTTGAGCCTTGCCGCTCGGTCGGACATCCATCTGTCGACCACCGGCGGTCATTTCATTGCAAGCCGTCATCGGCAGCAGCTGTATCAGTGCGGAAGGCAGCCGATGATGCCGAGCTTATCGGTCGTTCCATGGTTGCAATCTTTGCTGGCGGCACCCAGCTAACACAAGCCGTTTCAAGACCGTGGGAGCCGTCGCTTTGAGTTGGACACAGGAATTGCTCGGGCGTTTGCCCTTCGAATGGAAGCCTGTCATGACCGGCGAGTCCGGAGATTTCGTCTACCGCCGCGGCGACGGGCACGCCTACGCCAAAGTCGCAACGGCTCTCCGCTCCGAAGAGCTTTCCGGGGAACGCGATCGGCTCTTGTGGTTGCAGGGCAAAGGCATACTCGTCCCCGAAGTGATCGATTGGCATGTGGCCGAGGACGGTGCATGTCTGGTCATTTCGGCAATCGAAGGCGTGCCGGCCGCCGCGCTTTCGGCGGCCGACTTGCTGCAGGCCTGGCCCTCCATGGCCCGGCAACTTGGAGCACTCCACGCGCTGGATACCGGTCAATGCCCTTTCGATCGCAGCCTTGCGCCGATGTTTGCGCGCGCCGCAGACGTGGTCGGGCGGAATGCCGTCAATCCCGATTTCCTGTCCGACGACGAGCGGCAGACGCCCGCAACAGACTTGCTGGCACGGGTGGAGCGGGAGCTTGCAGTTCGCCTCGAGCAGGAGGCGAGGGACCGGGTGGTCTGCCACGGCGATCCTTGCATGCCGAACTTCATGATCGACCCTCAGACCCTTCGCTGCACCGGCATGATCGATGTCGGGCGTCTGGGAACCGCGGACCGTTACGCCGACCTGGCGCTGATGACCGCCAACGCCGGTGAAAGCTGGACTGGGCTGGATCAGGCACAACGGGCGACCGCAATTTTGTTCGAGGCACTCGGGATCACCGTACCCGATCTCGGGCGCCTGGATTTCTACCTGCGTCTCGATCCCCTGACATGGGGTTGATTTGGACCTCAGGTGCGAGCCCGCTGCGCGGTACCTGGTGCTCGGCACGGGCTGCGTTGCTGTAGCAAAGGTAGGTCACGGGCGCGACTGGCGTCGAGCCCGTGTTGCATGAGCGGCATCAACCGTCTCACCCTGACGGGTTTGACGATTGATGCATCAGGTCAGTTGATACGGACGGCCGGAGCCCACCGGGGCGATGCCCAGGCAGCGATCCAGGGGTCGTCGGGCGGTTCGTCGATTTCGGGAAGCCCGATATCGCGGCGCATCCTGTTGGAGAGGCCGGTCGCCTGGTTGACCAGCCGGTGATGCCGCCAGGCCGCCCGAATGAGGCCGGTTGTTGTTTTCCAGATGCCGAACGTACGGCACAGGTCGTCGAGGGCTGCCGGCAGAGTGCCGGCAACAGGCAAAGATGTCTCACGCATGTGTTTATCCCGACGCTGCGACGCGATCGGATCCTCTAAAAGTTGATTTGGGCTTGGACGCGATTCGTCGCGTCATGGGCCGGTAACGTTAGGTCAGTTGGGAAATGCCGGGCCGTTGAAGGCCAGCGTTCAGGCGCTTTGTGAACCCGACGGGGCAAAGCAGGATGCAAGGTGCATCCCGAGTACAGCAACGGTTCCACCAGAAGTGCGCATATTAAAGAGAGTATATGTCATCTCACGCCTCCTTCAGTGTGGGTTGCAGACAATGTAACGTCGCACGGGATTGCCGGCACGGCAAGGCGCAATTTCGAATTGCAATTATATCGCCACGGATATGTTGCTCTCCGGCAACACGTTACTGTCGCCGGTCTGTCGGCAAACCTGTGCGCACTCGGCGGCACCGTTCCGATCCAGAACATCTTGGTTGTCGCAGGCCGCCTCAGCGCCACTGGCCGGTGCCGGGCGACCCCGGATCGCCCACACGCTTCCGCCCCAGGGCGGTGCAATCGTCCTGGGGGATCGCGACGATCTTGGCCGGGAGAACCGGCCACCGGTGGTTTCAGATTACTTCAACTGTCCGGCAGCTTTTTCGATGGCAGCGGCGGCGCAAGCCTCATCGAGATTGCCGCCGGGAGCGCCACCCACGCCGATCGCACCGATGGTGACGTCACCGGCCTTGATCGGGACGCCGCCGGCAAGCACCAGGAAGCCTTCGATGTTGACCAGTTCGGCGGCTGCCGGGTTCTTGGCGACGTTCTCGGCCATTTTCGAGGTCGGCGTGCGCGAGGATGCGGAGGTGAACGCCTTGGCACGCGCTGCCCCAACAGTATGCGGGCCGGCATTGTCGGCGCGCACGAGCGCGCGCAGCACGCCGGCGCGATCGACCACCGCCGCCGTGACGTTGTATTTGTCGGCGGCGCAGGCCTGAACGGCATTCACGGCGATCTCGACGGCAAGGCTCGACGGGATGTTCTTTTCGGTGAGCAGTTCGGCCTTTGCGGTGCCGCTGACGACGACGAGTGCGCAAGCCGTTGTGAGGAGGGTCTTGATCATGGCGTGGTTCCTATTCTTGTTCCGGAGGAAGCGTTTCGCTTTTCCGAAACCAGCACTACCCAATCAGCCCGAGCGGCAGAATCCGCGATGCCACCACCCGGCATAGGTAGGACAACCTATGCCGACCCCTTCTCCGCCATCGTCAACCGAACGAACTCGGCCACTGAGCTGGTGCCGAGCTTGTCGGCGATCTTGGCCCTGTGCGCATCGATTGTCCGTGCCGAGATGTTGAGCGCCGCCGCGATCTCCTTGCTCGCCCAGCCCATGGCGACCATGTCGAGGACTTCGCGCTCGCGCTCGGTCAATCGGGCCAGCTGCAGTCGTGCCTCGCGCTTTTCGAGCCGCGCGTCGAAGCTGGCGAATGCCTGCTGCAGAGCCTCCACCAGCACTTCACCGTCGACCGGTTTGGTCAGGAAGTCCTGGATCCCCGCCTTGAAGGCACGCCGACAGGCTGCGACGTCGCCATGGCCGGTGATCATGATCGTCGGCCAGTCAATGCCGCGCTCGGCCAGCTTTGCATGCAGTTGCAGCCCCGAAACCAGCGGCATGCGCAGATCGACAAGAAGGCAGCCCGGTCTCTCCTCGTCGACATGCGTCAGGAAAGTCTGGGGATCGCCAAACGTCTCGACATCGATGCCGTAGGTGCGCAGCAGAAAGGCGATAGCAGCCCGTACCGCCTCATCGTCGTCGATCAGATAGACCCGGTATTTGCTCACAGCGTCTCCCGTTTCCCCGTGCGTGGCAGCGTAATCGTAAACCATGCCCCGCCATCTGGAGCATTCTCCGCTTCAATTCGGCCATCGACGCGCTCCACCAATGTCGCACACAGCGAGAGCCCCAGACCCATGCCATCGGCCTTGGTCGTAAAAAAGGGTTGAAACAGTTTGGGAAACGCAGTTGCGGCGATCCCGGGCCCGTTATCGCGAACGATGATCTTCATCTCGTCACCAATGGCTCGTGTCTCGATTTCGACCAACGGGTCTGCAGTCTTCGCGTCCTCCAGCGCATCGGCCGCGTTGCGGATCAGATTGTGCAGCACCTGCTCCAGCTCGATCGGGTCGACGTCGGCCACAAGCGCCTCCTTCGTCAGATCGAGCTTGAGCCGGATGTCGCGCCCTTGAAGATCGGCGCCGGTCAGCGCTGCGATTTCGGCAACGATATCGTTGATCGCGCTTGTGACAGGTTCCGGCGTTCGGTTGGAGGCATAATCGCGCATCCGCCTCAGCATCTCACCCGCCCGTTTCGCCTCGCGGACATTGACCTCAAGCGCCTCGGAGATCAGCCCGATATCGGGCTTGTCGGCGCTGGCCAATCGGAGTGCCGCCTGGCTGCGGCTCAGCATCGCCGTCAGGGGTTGCGTCAGTTCATGCGCGATGCCCGACGCAAGCTCGCCCATGGCGTTGACGCGCGAGGCGTGCGCAAGAAGCGCCTGTCGCTCCTGCAACAGCGCGCGGGCCTCGGCCTCCTCGGTCGACATTCGGGATTTCTGGACGGCAGCCCGCTGGCGAAGCGCAAACATCAGCGCAAAGGACGCCAGTCCGGCCATGGCGGCAAAGCCGATCAGCTGTCTGATCGGCAGGAGTGCGTCGGTCGGCATCGGCCGGTCGAGCGACAGCGAGATCCTTTGACTGGCGCTGTCGATCGTCGATTCGAAATGGGCAGGCGCGACGAAGGAGACGGCTGCGCCGGCTGTCTCCTCGGCAGGTAAGTCGACCAGGAGATGATTGTCGAGCGTGAGCGTCAGATGCGCCCATCGCGGCCGCTCTTCCGGCTCCAGCAAATGGCGCGCATCGATGGAAAGCACCAGCGCGGTGTCCGATGGCGCTTGCGCCCTTTTGGCCAGCAGGTAATGGCCGTCTCGGCCGACATAGGCCGAGACCTTGCCGGGCTGTTGTTGTGAGATCGCGTCGCGCAGTGGCGAAAGATCCTCGCCTTTGCCGAAGGGGACTTCGATCAGCGGTACGAGTTCATTGCCACTTTGAGCCGTCAGCGTCGCTTCGTTCCCGATCTTCTCATCGAGCGAAACGAGTGCGAGCCAGGCGATGCGCGGATAAAACCGCGCAACGCTCTCCATCACCTGCCGGGTGGCGTCCAGTCGTGCCGGTTCGGTGTCATCGGCAAGCGCGATCAGGCTGGTCATATGTGCGTCGTGCTGCGCCGCGCGCTGGGATATCAAGCGGTGCAAGGTCCGGCCCGCAGTCGTCAGTTCATCGCCGAGGCGCTGCCGCGACGATTCGATGGAATAAAACGCAAAGGCCAGGACCGCGGCGAGCCACAGCGCCGTAGCAAAGAGCCAGGATTTCAGGAGGCCGCTACTCACGTTCACGGATCCACGGTCGAAGGCGACGTGACCGGCCTACCGGCGTCTTCCACCTGGTCCGGCGCGTACAAGGGAAATGGGGCGGTCAATTCGAACATGCCTCTGCTTTGCGGGTCAACGCATCTCCAGCCCGACAATCTGCCCAGGCAAAATTGAGGCCGTCCGATCTGATAGCACGCACGCGTAAAGATGAAACCCGGCTGAAGCGGTCTCCGGTTCGAACTGAACTGCCGGCGCCTGTCATGCAGCAGTCGCATGGCCGACATGATTTGCTAATGGACGCTGCGATCTCCATATCTAGACCAACACCTGAATTCGACGTGATGCCAGCGCCGCAGTTTATCCTGCCGGGCGCGAAGGAGATAACATGATCGGGATCCCAAAGACGCTGGAAGACATGAGTGCGCGTGAGCGGTACGGCATGCTGGAAACGGTCGCCGGAGCACTGGAGGCCGTTGCCGAAGAGGCGGAAGATCTGGGCGACATCCGTTTCGCGGCCCACTCGAAATGCGTCGCCTGCACGATCCGCGGATACACTGACAATCTCGCGGCCCAGGATATCAAGTCCGCCGAGCTTCTTCTCGAGCTTGGCATTACGCTCGTCCATCTGTCGTCGACGAGATCGGCCGGTGCCGAGACCACGATGTCCCACAATGTGCGAGTCTGTCACTAGCGTTTCCGAGCACCGTCGCGATTGGCGCGACGATGCTGGCGAAAGACATTTGCGGGATCAGCGAGCGCCGGTCCGGGCAGATTGGCGCCCAAGCGCCGCAAGCCTGTCTGCGCGCTCGTTGCCGACGAGCCCGGAATGGCCCTTGCACCAGGCGACAGTCAGTTCGGGGTTGCTTGAGAGCTGAAGGTCGATCGCCATCCAAAGCTCGGCATTCGCTATTCTTCGGCTCCGGACCTTCGCATTCGGGACAATCTTCTTCCAGCCGTTGTTCTTCCAGATCAAGCGCCAGCTGTTGCAGCCATTGACCGCGTGGACGCAATCGGACCAGACAATTGCGCGCCTGGCAGACGCGTTGCCGTTGACCCACAGCGTCGCCTTGAGCAGCGCGGTCAGCTCCATCGTGTTGTCGGCGGAACGCCGGGCGCCACCGAACTCGGACGCGATCTCCGTTCCATCGTGATAGACGACAAATGCCCAGCCGCCCTCGCCGGAGCTCGGTTCGTACGAGCCGTCGGTGAAGACGTGGAAGCCTGCGGAGGAAGGCTGCGCCTCGGCCGTATGGGTGCGGGAGCCGAGCATGGTGAGGGCGTCGTTCATATCGCTGGTCTGATCCTGTGTGCCACTTTGCCTACCAGACGAGCAGGAATGTTGCCCGTTACACATCGCATCCCTAAATCCGCCGGTATCCTCGACGGCTGACCAACCCCCTGTCTTAGACGGTCGCCGTGATAGCAAAGTCCGGCGTTGGGGGCAGGCAGGGCCTTTCGCCCATGAACGCGGGTACCGTCGCGGTTCCTGCCCTCGCCGACTACATGACGCCGAAGCGCTCGAACGCCTCGACCGTGCTCATGCCGGCCTCAATCGCCAGGCGAACCTTGTTTTCCGTCTCGGCCTTTTCGAAGGCGAGGGCGATCGCCTCCTGTTCCGCCTCGCGCGGGATAACGAGTACGCCGTCGCGATCGCCGAAGAGGATGTCGCCGGGGCGGATGCGGATGCTGCCGATCTCGATCGGGACGGCGTAGTCCACCACCTTGCCGCGCGGACCCTGATCTTGAGCATAGGATCCATAGCAGAACGTCGGAAAGTCCAGGGCCAGGATACCGCCGCTGTCCCGGCAATAACCATCGCAGATCGCGCCCGCAGCCTTCAGCTGGATTGCGCGCGTCGACATCAGTTCACCCCAGACGGCATAACGTGGTGAGGAGCCTGCGCAGACGTAGATTTCGTTGGGTTTCAGGCTGTCGAGGGCATGGAACATCAGGCCGAATGGCTTGGCGCTGATCTCGGCGTGGCCGCCGTTGCTCGCGGTCGCAAAGAAATCCGCCTCCAGCACCGGCATCGCTCGGCCGATTGCCACCATGTCGTCACGCAGGGCCTTGATCCGCGGCGGCAGGAACTGGTGCTGCAGCCCCATCGTGTCCAGGATGTCGCCGACCACGGCGGTAAAAAGCCGGCTTCGCATGGCCGCGAACAAATCGGCATCGTTCTCAAAAGTCTTCATCGTGTCACCTGTCCGTTCTGTGCGGCCCTGGCCGCAGAAATGCCCTGCATCACGCCGCGAATTTCGGCGAGCCCCTTCAGACGGCCAATGAGCGAGTAACCGGGGTTGATCCGTTCTTTGCCGATATCGTCGGCGAGCAGATGCCCATGGTCTGGGCGAACGGGAATCTGCCAGTCGTCGCGTCCGGAAGCGTGGCGGCGCTCCTGCTCCTCAAGGAGAGCGAGGATGACGGCCGGGATATCGCTCGATCCGCCAAGATGGTCGGCCTCATGAAACGAGCCGTCCGCTTCGCGCTGGACGTTGCGCAGATGGGCGAAATGAATGCGCGAGCCGAACTCGCGCACCATCGCGGGCAGGTCATTTTCGGCGCGGGTGCCGTAGGATCCTGTGCAGAAGGTCAGGCCGTTGGCGGGGCTGTCGGCCGCCGCCAGGATGCGGCGCGCATCATTGGCCGTGGAAACGATCCGCGGCAGGCCATAGAGCGGGAAGGCCGGATCGTCGGGGTGGATGCAGAGTTTTACCCCGATCTCTTCGGCCACCGGGACGATCTCGCGCAGGAAGTGCGCGAGGTTTTCATGCAGGTCCTCGGCGCTGACGCCATCGTACTCCGCGAGTGCTCCGAGAAAGCCAGCGCGATCGAACTTGCGCTCCGATGCCGGCAGGCCGGCAATCAGGTTGCGTTCGATCCGTTCGATCTTTGCAGGGGTCATCGCAGCAAAGCGCGCCTGTGCCGCTTCGATCTGGGCCGGCGAATAGCTTTGCTCGACGCCCGGCCGCTTCAAGACGAAGAGATCGTAGGCGGCGAAATCGATGGCATCGAAGCGCAGCGCGTATCCACCTGTTGGCAGCGGGTGCATGAGTTCTGTGCGGGTCCAGTCGACCACCGGCATGAAGTTATAGCAGACCGTGCGAATGCCGCAGCGCGAAAGCGCCCGCATCGTGTCCTTGTACCAGCCGACGTAGCGTGCGCTGTCCGATGATTTGAGCTTGATCGAATTGTGCACCGGAATGCTCTCGACCACACTCCAGCGCAAACCTGCCGTCTCGATCAGCGCCTTGTGCTTCAGGATCTGATCGTCGGACCAGGGTGAGCCGTCATAGACGTGATGGAGCGCAGTGACGATGCCCTTCGCACCCGCCTGCCGGATATGGCTGAGCGGCACCGGGTCGTCGGGGCCATACCAGCGAAAGCACTCTTCCATCGGCCTCATTTCTTGAACTCCTGCGATCTCGATGATGATCTTTATTGTTGGACCAGGTGATGCATTAAGGAGCGACGCAGAGATAAATTCAAGTAAAAATGAGCGGATAATGCCGAATTCTTCCTGCTGGCGCTGAAATCTCCGCAGGGTGCTTGACATATTTTCCAATCTGGACCAACAAATAGAGCAACGCAAAGGAGGAGAGCGTGGCGCACAATTCCGCAAAACCGGAGCATTCGACAGGCGTCGAGCCAGCTGAGGTCGGCAAGACGTCGGCGGTCGACAGGCTCGTCGAGCAGATCAGGGATCTGATCGCCGAACGCGGTCTCGGCATTGGCGACGCGCTGCCGACCGAGCGCGATCTCGGCGAACAGTTTCAGGCGGGGCGCAACACGGTGCGTGAGGCGCTGCAGGTTTTGCGCGCCTATGGGCTTGTCGAGACGCGGCCCAAGGTCGGCGCCGTCATCAGCGGCGGTCACGGCGAGGCGATCCGCCGGCTCTTTGCCTTTCACAATGGCATATCGCCCGATTCCTTTCGCGACCTTCAAGGCTTCCGCCGCATCATCGAGACCGGCGTCGGCGATCACATCATCCTTCATGCAAGCGAAGCCGACCTCGACAGGTTGGAAGCGGCCAACGCCCGGATCCGGACGGCTGAGAGCGTCGAGGAAGCGGCTCGCTACGACTACGAATTCCACGAGGCGATCGTCGAACTCTCAGGCAACAGGACGACGCTCGCCGCCTACCGGATGATGCGCTCGGTGATCGAAGAGGTCATGCGTCTGGGCAAGGCGGAGCGGCCGGTGCAGTCGGCGACCTACGAGGCCCATGCCGAAATCATCGGTGCGCTGAGAGCGCGCGACCGGATTGCCTACGCCTATCTCATGAGCCGTCATCTCGAATTCGGCCTCAAATTCGTCGGTGCGCCATCGGGCGCCCAACCCGCTGCGATCAAGACATAGGCGGCATCGTTTCCAGCATTCAGTCAGCGCCGGCCCCTATGCCCGCGGGTCCGGCAATACGATCAAGGGCATCGGGGAGGAGACCCAAAATGATCAATGCAAAACGCCACGTCCTGACGCTCGCAGCCCTTCTGGTGAGCGCCAGCTTCGCACCCAATGCCGCCCTTGCTGATGGCAAGGCCATCGCCGGCATCGTCTTCCAGCAGGACCAGTATTTCCGCGGTATCCAGATCGGCATGGAGAAGGCGGCGGAAGCGGCCGGTGACGAGCTTCTCGCCGGAAACAGCGACAGCAAGCTCGAAAAAGAAGCGCAGCTGATCGACACCTATATTGCCCGCGGCGTCAACTCGATCGTTGTCGCGCCGCTTTCGGCCGACGCTTCCGTTCCGGCCCTCAAGAAGGCGCGCGATGCCGGCATCACGGTCGTCACCTACGGCACGTCGGCCAATGGCGATGTCGCCCAGGCAACGGTGACGAGTTCGGATCGGGATATCGGCATCGGCACCGGCGAGGCGGCCGCTCCGTTCCTGAAGACGCTTGGAAATGGCGCGAAGGTCAAGATCGGTACCCTCGCCTTCAAGGCGCTGTTGCCGGAGCAGTCGAACGCCCGCGTCGACGGCTTCCTGCACGTGGTGTCCGATCAGGTCGAGATCGTTGCCCAGCAGGATGCCTGGCTCGCCGAAAAGGCATTGGCCGTTGCCAGCGACATGCTGACCGCCAATCCGGATATCAAGGTGATCTATGCCGCCAATGAAGGTGGCACGATCGGCGCCGTCCAGGCGGTGAAGAAGGCCGGGCTCGAGGGCAAGGTGTTCGTCTTCGGCACCGACGGTTCCGAGCAGCTCGCCAACATGCTGCTCGACAAGGACAACGTGCTGCAGGCGACGACGGCGCAGCAGCCTCTCGAGGTCGGCAAGCAGGCGATCGAGGCCGCGCAGAAGCTGCTGGAAGGCAAGACGTTCGAAACGAAGGTCAATGTTCCCGTCCTTCCGCTCACACGCGCAAATGCCGATGGCGTGGCTGCCTACAAGGAAGGCCTGAAGGCTCTGAAGTAAGGTTGCGGGGCGGGGTCTTTTGACCCTGCCCATCCATTGCTGCGCCAACCGGAAACCACGGATGACCTACTCACAACCCCGGACAGATGCCGCTCAAGGGCGGCTCGAATTCCGATCCGTCACGAAGCGTTACGGCCCGACGGTCGCCCTGTCGGAGTTTACCCATGATTTTGCCCCGGGACGCGTTCATGCCCTCATGGGAAAGAACGGCTCCGGCAAATCGACGCTGATCAAGCTTCTCGCCGGCGTCACCGAACCCACCTCGGGCACGATCAGCGTCAACGGACGAGACCAGACATTTACCTCGCCGCACGATGCGTTCGATGCCGGTATCGTGACCGTGCACCAGGAGTTGTCGCTGGTGCCGGAACTCTCCGTCGGCGAGAACATCTTTCTCGGTCGCCTGCCGCACACCAGGCGTGCCGGCTTTCGCGTCGTCGACTGGAAAGGGCTGCATCGCCGCGCGACTGACCTTCTGTCCGACATGGGGCTTTCGATCGATTCCCGTCAGCCGGTCTCAGCGCTCAGCGTCGGGCAGCAGCAGGTGGTCGAGATCGTCAAGGCGATGTCGTTCAACCCGTCGATCCTGCTGCTCGACGAGCCGACATCGGCGCTCGCCTCGAAAGAGGTCAAACAGCTCTTCGCGTTGATCGAGCGGTTGCGGGCGCGTGGGGTGACGATGATCTACATCACCCACCGCATGAGCGAGCTTTTCGAGATCGCCGATACCTGCACGGTCATTCGCGACGGTCACTATATCGGTGCGGTTGAGATGCGCATGACCTCGCCCTCCGAGATCGTCGGTATGATGTTCGGCGACGCCGCCCGCGCGACGCGTCCGCCGCGACAGACGATCGACCGGGTGAAGCCTCTGCTCCAAGTACGCGGCCTGACCCGGGCAGGTCACTTCAACGACGTCTCCTTCGACCTTTATCGCGGCGAAATCCTCGGGATCGCCGGTCTGCTCGGCTCGGGCCGCACCGAACTCATGCGCGCGATCTTCGGCGCCGACCGGATCGATGCCGGCACGGTTCACCTTGAGGGACGGTCGATGACGGGGGCGACGCCGCGTCAGATGCGCGCCGCCGGCCTTGGCTATACGCCGGAGAACCGCAAGGAGGTCGGCCTCGTGCAGTCGCTGCCGACCGCCGACAATCTGTGCATGGCAAGTCTCGGTCCGATTGCACGCAATGGTCTCATTTCCCGCCGGCGCGAACAGCCGTTTATCGACCGCCAGATCGCCGACCTGCACATCAAGTGCGGCGATCCGGAACTGCCGGTGTCTTCGCTCTCGGGCGGCAACCAGCAGAAGGTGGTGATCGGCAAGTGGCTGAACAGGGCTCCGTCGGTGATGTTCTTCGACGAGCCGAGCCGTGGCGTCGACGTCCAGGCCAAGCGGCAGATCTTCGATATCATATGGCAGAAGGCATCGCAGGGTCTTTCGAGCATCTTCGTTTCGACGGAGCTCGAGGAGGTCCTCGAAGTGGCCGACCGCATTCTGGTGATGCACCACGGCAATGTGGTGGCAGAGGTGGACCCCACCAGCATCGACCTTACCCAACTCTACGGCCTATGCATGGAAGGGGCCTCCCAATGACACTTGTCAGCCAAACCGCAGAAGACAGGGGACAGAACGTCTCGCTGCGACTGCTCAAGACCTACCCGATGGAGATCATCCTCGCGGCTCTGGTCCTGTTCCTCATCCTGATGGCACCGGGTTTTGCCTCGACCGCCAACATCCTCAACGTGCTGCGAACCGTGGCGATGCTGGGGATCATCGCCTTCGGCATGACGGCGGTGATCATCTCGGGCGAGATCGATCTTTCTGTCGGCGCCGGGGTGGCGCTGGCCGGTTGCATCGTCGCCTGGTTCGCCGATGCCTACACGGACGCAATCGGCGGCTGGAGTGCGGTCATCCTCGGCTTTGCCGTGGCACTCACTGTCGGCTTCTCGCTCGGCTATCTCACCGGCCGCTTCCGGCAATGGTTCAACGTGCCGACCTTCATTACCACGCTCGCCCTCTTTGCCGCCCTTCGCGGTGTCGCCAATCTCATCACCGGCGGATTTCCGCTGTCGACCTTTCCGGCCGGCTTCGATTTCCTCGGCGGCGGCTATCTCTTCGGCATACCGTTCCCTGTCTACATCTTCGCACTCACCTTCGCCGCCATGCATTTCCTGATGAAATACACCAGCTTCGGCCGCGAGGTTTATGCGGTCGGCGGCAACATGGAGGCAGCGCGGCTTTCAGGCATCGACATCTGGAAGGTGAAGGCGCTGACGCTCGGTCTTACCGGGGCATTGACGGCGATTTCGGGAACGCTGATCGCCTCGCAGATCGGCGCTGGCACCGGCACGACCGCCACCGGCATGGAACTCGACGTGATCGCGGCCGTCATCATCGGCGGCACCTCGCTGTTCGGCGGCAAGGGCCGGATCTGGGGAACCCTGATCGGGGTGCTTTTCCTCGGCTGCATCTCCAACGGCATGACGCTGATGAATGTCAGCGAGTACTGGCAGTACGTGGTGCGGGGCGGGATCATCCTTGGCGCCGTGCTTCTCAATCAAGTCCTGGAACGTGTGCGCTAAGGGGAATTCGGAGCTGATCATGACTGAATTTGCAGGAAAAATAGCGCTCATCACCGGAACCTCCGGCATCGGGCTGGCATCGGCGATCCGGCTTGCTTCGGCCGGCGCCAAGGTTCTCGCTTGCGGCAACGATGCCGCGGCGAACGCGGCGTTCGACCGGATCGCCGGCGAGCGCGGCCTTGCCATGGCCTCGCGACTGACCGACGTGTCGGTCGAGGCAGAGGTGGCGGCCGCCGTCGCCGACGTCGTATCGCGCCATGGCGGGCTCGACATTGTCGTCAACGCCGCCGCCGTCCATCCCTTTGGCACCGTTCTCGACACCAGCTTCGAAACCTGGAACCGGTGCCTGTCCGTCAATGTCGGCTCTATCTATCTGACCGGACGCTTTGCCATCCCGGAGATGGACAAGCGCGGCGGCGGGGCGATCGTCAACATCTCCTCGGTGCAGGGTCACAACTGCCAACAGAACGTCGCAGCCTATGTCGCCACCAAAGGCGCCATCCATGCGCTGACCCGCGCAATGGCGCTCGATCACGCCGACATCCGCGTACGGGTGAACTCCGTCAGCCCCGGCTCCGTTCGCACGCCGCTGTTGTCGCTGGCCGCGCGCACCTATGGCGGCGAGGGCGTCAGCGAAGAGGACGCCTTCGCCCGCTTCGGTGCGGCCCACCCGGTCGGCCGCATCGGCGAGCCGGAGGAGGTCGCAGAACTCGTTGCCTATCTCGCCTCCGATCGTGCCGGCTTCATCACCGGATCGGACTTCCGCATCGACGGCGGGCTCACCGCCGGCATCGGCGTGAAATAATCGCATAGGGAAAGAACAAGATGAAAATCGGCCTTGGCCTCTACCGTGAACAGCTCACGCCCGACAATTATCGCTTCGCACTTCAGTCCGGCGCGACCCATATCGTTGCGCACCTGACCAACTATTTCGCCGGCAAGGACCCGAAGATCGACAGCGGCGACACCGGTGGGTGGGGCGATTGCTCGGCCGACCGCCTCTGGACCTATGAGGAGCTGTCGGCGCTCGTTCAGGACGTGCGTGCTGCCGGCCTCGAGCTTGCCGCGATCGAGAATTTTTCGCCGCGCTTCTGGCACGACATCCTGCTCGACGGTCCGGAACGCGGCGCGCAGATCGAGGCGTTGAAGCAATTGATCCGCGATGCCGGGAAGGCGGGCGTGCCCTGCATCGGCTACAACTTCTCGCTCGCCGGCGTCTACGGCTGGACGCGCGGCCCCTATGCGCGCGGCGGTGCGGAATCCGTCGGCTTCGGCGTCGAGGATGCGCCGGGTGCCGTGCCCGATCCGGACGCGCCGATCCCCGACGGCATGGTCTGGAACATGCGCTATCGGCGCGGGCTGCCGGGCGCAAAGCCGGTGTCGGTCAGCAATGCCGAGATCTGGGACCGTCTCTCCCGGTTCCTGAAGGAAGTCGTCCCGGTTGCCGAAGAGGCTGGTGTCATGCTCGGCGCCCATCCCGATGACCCGCCGGCGGAAGTGCTGCGTGGCACGGCCCGTCTGGTCAACCGGCCGGAGAAGTACGATCGGCTGATGTCGATCGTCGATTCCCCATCGAACGGGCTGGAGCTCTGCCTCGGCTCGCTGCAGGAAATGCCGGGCGGCGATATCTACGAACATGTCCGCCGGTTCGCGCGCTCGGGCCGCATCGGCTACATCCATTTCCGCAATGTCAGGGGCAAGATGCCGCGCTACGTCGAAACCTTCGTCGACGAAGGCGATATCGACATGGCCGAAATCGTCCGCATCCTGCGCGACGAGAACTATCAAGGCGTGATGATCCCCGACCATACGCCGGCCATGACCTGTGCCGCCTCCTGGCATGCGGGCAAGGCGTTTGCGCTTGGGTACATGCGGGCGCTGGTGCAGAACGCCCATGCGCTCGGACCGTCCCGGTCGCTTGTCCATGATATCGCGGCCGAATAGGAGGCGCGGATGGAGAGGTCGATCACCTGTGTAGCCCCGGTCGGTGACAAATGCGGCGAGGGCGCCGTCTGGTCGGCATCCGAGCAGGCGCTCTACTGGAGCGACATCAACCGCTTCCTCGTCCATCGCTATGATGAGGCGAGCGGTGCCGTGCGCTCCTGGATGTTCGAAGAGCCGGTGGTGGCGGTGTCGCTGACAAACGAGCCGGGCCGGTTCCTTCTGGCGCTCGCCTCGAAGCTCATCTTGTGGTGGCCGCAAGGCGACCGGCGCGAGGATCAAGGCTTCCGCCTGCCCGGATATCCGCGCGTGCGGTTGAATGACGGGCGCGCCGATCCGGCCGGAAATTTTTGGGTCGGGTCGATGAAGAACAACGTTCTGCCCAATGGGGAGCTCGGCGAGACGGCAGCAGGCGAGGGCATTCTCTACCGCATAGCACCGGATGGAAATGTGAGCGAATGGCGGCATGGGCTCGGCATTTCCAACACGCTGTGCTGGAGCCCCGATCGCAGCACCTTCTATTTCGCCGATACGCTCGCAAACGAGATCTACGCCTTTGACTACGCAGTGGTTGATGGCTCGATTTCGAACGAACGGGCCTTCCTTGCCGATTTCTCCCGCGGTTCTCCGGATGGCTCGGCAATGGATAGCGATGGCTATCTCTGGAACTGCCGTTTCGGCGGCGGCTGCATCGCGCGCGTGTCGCCTGAGGGCGCGGTGACGGAGGTCATCCAAATGCCGGTTACCAACATCACGACCTGCACCTTCGGCGGCGCAGACCTGAAGACGCTCTATGTCACGACGGCGAGCATCCTCTCGAAACCGGGAGAGCGGCTCGCCGGTAGCCTGTACTCTCTCAGGGTCGAGGTTCCAGGGCTGGCGGAGAACCGTTTTGGCAGGATCGTTTCGGCATGACCGAGACGACAAGGCGCGGCCTGGCCTGGGCGCATGGATGCCTGGCGGTACAATCTTTGGGCGGCATGCTGGGGCCGGTCACCTTCCTGCTGCCCGACGGGCGGCAGGTCAGCCCGTTGCATGTGGCGCCCTGGGGCGGGGATCCGAATAGAACGGCGCTGCCACCGATCTTGCAGGAACTGCGCGGCGAATGGCCTTGCGTGCCTTTCGGCAGCGACGGCTCGCGCCCGTTGCCCAAAGGTTGGTCGGACACCGGCGAAAGTTTCGTTGGCGCGGATGTGCCACACGGTCACGGCTCGAACGTGCATTGGAACTGGGGCGACTGCGACGATCGGCAGATCGTCTTGACGTGCAGCTACCCCGAGGACCATCCGGTCAGGCAATTGCGCCGGCGCATCGTGCCGGACCCGAACGCCGCCGCCATCGATATCACGCTCGAAATCGAGGTGCGGCGACCGTGCCGGTTGCCGATCGGCCTGCACCCCACCTTCCGCCTGACGCCCCGCCCCGGATCCGTCAGGCTCGAACCGGGAAAGTACAACGAGGCGCACAGCTTTCCCGGTGATGTGGAGCCGGGCGCTGCCCTGTTTGCGCCAGGTGGCCGATGGTCGAAGCTCCAGAGCGTCGATGCCCGCGACGGCACCACCGTCGATGCGACATCCGTACCGCTTGACCAGAATGCCGAGGAACTGCTGCAGCTTGTCGGCGTCGACGGCACGGTCGCCTTGCACTATCGGGACGAGGGGTTTCGTGCACGGCTCGCGTGGCAGAAGGAGCATTTTCCAAGTCTGCTGCTCTGGTACAGCAATCGCGGCCGGAAAGCCTATCCATGGGACGGGAAACATCTGGCACTTGGCGTTGAGCCGGTTTGCTCGGCCCTGGACCTCGGCCCCGCGGTGTCGACGGCCGACAACCCGGTGGCTTCGCCGGCCAGCCCGACCTCGCTATCCTTCCATCCCGATCAGCCGTTCATCACGCGCTACCGGCTTTCGGTCGAAGCCGCTGCCCTGGGCTGAAGTCCTTACGTCATTTCGTCGGCGTCTGGACCGCTCCTGGCCTCTTGCGCCTCTGTCGCTGCCGGTTCTGTATCCATCGGGACAAGCGGTGCCACCATGAAGGTGACACAAGGGTCGCGTAAGGCCCTCGTCAACTGGAACGGTTTTTCGGTCGGGCGCCTGCCTGCCGATCACTTCTTGCGGCAGGTGCAGGGGTCGTAGCCGTTGGCAAACAATCGGCCGGGCCTCATGCCAATCGCCACCGGGACGTCGCGGACCTCTGAAACGCGCAGAGATCGGGCAATTGCAAGGGCCGCCTCGGCGCAGATGGCCGCGTCTTCGGCCGCGTTGTGATGCGCGAAGGTCAGGCCGAGATGGCCGGCCAGGATGTTGAGCTTGTGCGATCCGAGATGCGGCCAGACCTTTTGCGCCATCTTCACAGAACAGAGATAGGACAGGTCCGGGTAATCCTGCCGGTAGAGATCGAGACAGGAACGCCAGACGCTGAAATCGAAGGCCGCATTGTGGGCGATCATGGTCGCGCCGCGAAAGTCGTCGGCGAACTCGTCCATCACCTCGGGAAATTCACCCGCATCTTCGACGTGTTCCGGGCGAATGCCGTGAATGGCGATGTTGAAGGAGGAAAAGCGCATGTCTTTCGGGCGGATCAGCCGTTCCTCGACCCGCACGACACGATCATCCTCGATCCAGGCCAGACCGACGGAACATGCGCTGCCACGCTGCTCGTTGGCGGTTTCGAAATCGATGGCGATGGTCTTCAAGGCATTCTTCCGGCTGGTCTTGTGCAGCAGGACCGAGGCGCTGCAACACCCTTCGCCCGTTCCGTTGAACGGGCGACGAATGCTGTAGCGATATGCAGGCGATTCGGCAAAGCTCGCTCGGTATTGGCGCGACAACCGCGCCCAGCGCTTGATGCCGTCGCCATAGCCCCTATTTCGCGACCCTTGCCGATGTTGCGCAGCTCAATAGCCGGCAAAACACTTTGCGTATGCGATCGGCACGCTCATGGCATCTCGTTTTGTTGCCGGTCCCGGAACGCCGCTTCGCCGGCATCCGACACTTCGACCCATTTCTTGTCAGGCACGGCGTCCGCGCCATAGTTGTCGTTCCAGTTCCACCATTTGTAGGTCGGCGTCTGGGGGTAGCCCGCAGGGGAATCTTCCCAGACCTCCTGGCGCCCGAGCGGTGTGATGTCGAGATAGTTCCAGGTGCTCCCCATCTGTTCGTCGCCGCGGTTGTTGATGAAGTAGGTGCGGAACACACGCTCGCCGTCGCGGTAGAACACGTTCGTTCCGTGCCATTCGGCGACCCCGAAGTCGGCATCGAAATCGTCGGTGATGGTGAACCATGGGATTTCCCAGCCCATGCGCGCCTTGAGCCGCGCGATATCGGCCTGCGGCGCGCGCGAAACAAAGACCAGCGTTGTGTCACGCGCGTTCAGGTGGGCGATGTGGGCAACCTGGTCGGCGACCATGGAGCAGCCCCTGCAGGCATGATCCGGCCAGCCGAACACGCCCGGTTCGAAGAAGGCACGGTAGACGATCAACTGGCGTCGACCGGCAAACAGGTCGGTGAGGCTGGCTCTGCCCGCAAGGCCGTCGAAGGCATAGGCCTTCTCCACGGCCATCCACGGCATGCGCCGGCGTTCGGCGGCAAGTGCGTCGCGCGCGCGGGTCTGGACCTTTTCCTTCACCAGCAGCTGCTGGCGGGCGTCTTCCCAGGCCCGTGGCGACACGACAGGAGGTGTCAGCATGGCGGGGTGACCGCCTTTTTCCGCAGATGTCGTCATGGCGGTTGAAACCTCCTTGTTGGCACGGGCGTCTCCGCGCGTGATTGCTCTGGAGGTAGTTTCGCACCGGACCGGGTTCGATGGGAGTAACAAGTGTGACGGCATTGCGGTTGCCGGCATGTGGCGCCCCGGTGAGCCACTGCAGTGCGCCGCAGGGCCTCACCGGGGACGGTTCAATCGGTCTTGCCGAGTTCCGGTGCCAGCAGTCCAAAGAGAACGTCGAGCATCACATACATCGGCGCGCGGCCGGTCGGAACAATGAGTGGCCCCGCGGATGTGCGGTAGGCATTGAGATTGATGTTCTCGTCGGCAAGCGAGGCGACGATCGAGCCGCCTGGAGAGATGGCGACGATGCGCGCGCCCGACTTTTTGGCGATCTCGATGTTGGAAATCAGATAGCTGGTGCGGCCGGAAAAGGAGAGCACGAACAGCACATCCAAGGGGGACAGGCGTGCCGCCGAGACCATCTGCAAGGTCGGATCGGAATAGGCGACGCTCGCGATCCCGAGGGAGGCCATGCGATGCTGGGCTTCGCCTGCCAGAAAGCCGGATCCGCCGTAGCCATAGACGTCGATCCGGCGGGCGCGCGCCAGAAGGCTGACCGCACGACGCAGGGAATCGAGGTCGAGGTCATGCCGCGTCTCCCGTAACGCTTCCGCCGCCCGATTGAAGATGTCGTCCACCATGCCGGCGAACGGATCGGTTCCGCTCTCGGCGACGGTCGCCGTGGACTGGCGAACGGCGAGCTGCTGGGCAAGTTTCAGGCGGAAATCCGGAAATCCGTCGCAGTCGAGCCTGCGGCAGAAGCGGATGATCGAGGGTTCGCTGACCTTGGCGACGCGCGCAGCATCCGTGATCGACCAGGTGATCGCCGTGCTCGGCGTGTCGAGGATCGCTTCCGCGATCCTGCGCTCGGCGGGCGTGAACTGGGACAGGGATTGCCTGATCAGATCCAGCATGGGGCCCATCGTACCGACATCTCGGATGCTCGTGTCATGAAGCGTCTTTCGCCATTGCGGATTACAACCTGCCGTCTGCCATCAGCTTCGACAGGCAGGACGATTGATAGTCAAAACCGGCCTGCGCGACAACGAGCCTTTTCACGGCGCCAAGCGCCTGCTCGTTTGCCTCAATGCGTTGTCCTTTTGCGTCCTGAGCGATGATCTGCCCGGAGGCGGCCGCGACCAGTTGTACGCCGGCGGCGATGTCCCAGGCGCTGAATTTCGACTCGTAGGAAACGGCCACGCGGCCGACCGCCACATAGGCAAGGTGGAGCGCGCAGGAGCCCAGGCGCCGAACGGCGCGAAACGAGGTGACGAGATCGGCATAGGCCTCGAGCGCCGCCAGATCGGGCCGTTCGCCTTCATAGGGGGCGTTGCTCAGCAGTTCGACATGGCGATCGCTGTTGGCGCGCGCAAAAGGCGAGACGACGTCGCCGTTCAGCATCAGGCGTCCGTCGCTCGCCATGAACAGCTCTTCCCGCATCGGATCGTAGACGATGCCGCAGACCGGCTCGCCGGCATAGTAGGCAGCGATCGAGACGCAGAAGAACGGCAGGCCGGAGGCGAAATTGCTGGTACCGTCGATCGGGTCGATGATCCAGGTCGTCTCGCCCTCACCCTGCCAGCCGCTTTCCTCGCCGAGAATGCGCGACTGCGGCAGTCGCGACCAGATGATGTCGCAGGCGGCCCGTTCCGCCGCCTTGTCGCAGGCGGTCACGATGTCGAAGAAACCCGCCTTCTGCTCGGTCTGCAGCGTCTCCGGGCTCGCCTCGATGAAGCCCTTGCGCGCCACTGCGCCTGCAGCGACCGCGGCTTCCTTGGCAACGCTTGTGATCGTTTCGTAGAGACTGTGGAGGATGGGCTGGTTGATGGTCATGCGGCTTTTCCCATGTCGGCGGCTTCACTGTTCGGCAGGATCCAGACGGGCTGGCTGTCGACGGACAGGCGCAGCATCTGGCCGACTTCAGCCACGCCCGTGCGGTAGTAATTGCTGTCGAGGAAGACGCATTCCTGCCCCTCCAGATCAGTCAGGTATTCGACATAGGCGCCCTGGAACACAACGCGGCGCACCTTTGCCTGCATCGCTCCTTCTGCATCGACACGGATATGCTCCGGCCGAACGACGCAGCGCACCTCTTCGCCCGGTCTGAAGGCACGGCTGCCGCGCGGCAACGTGAAGGCAACCGTGGAGGCGATGCGGATCGACAGGGTGGATTGGTCAACCGCCTCGATACGGCCATTCAGAATGTTTGCCTTGCCCATGAATTCGGCGACGAAGCCGGTGCCGGGACGGGAATAGACGTTGAGCGGCGTGTCGTCCTGTTCGATGACGCCGTTGCGCATCACCACGACACGGTCCGAAATTGCCATGGCCTCGCTCTGGTCGTGGGTAACGTAAAGGCTGGTGATCCCGAGACGAAGCTGGATGGCGCGCAGTTCGTCGCGCATACGCTCGCGGAGCTGTGCGTCGAGGTTGGAGAGCGGTTCGTCGAACAAAAGCACTTTCGGCTGAGTGACGACGGCGCGGGCAAGCGCCACGCGCTGCTGCTGGCCGCCCGACAACCGTGAGGGCGAGCGGTCGGCGTAGGTCTCGAGCGCCATCGTCGCAAGGACGGAGCCGACCCGGTCCTTCATCTCCTGCCGCGGCAGGTTGAGAAGCCGCACGCCGTATTCGACGTTTTCACGCACGGTCATGTGCGGGAAGAGGGCGTAGCTCTGGAAAACCATGCCGACATTGCGGGCATTGACGGGGACATTGGTGACGTCGCGCCCGCCGATTGTGATGGCGCCCTCCGACGGCGTCTCGAAACCGGCAAGCATGCGCAACGTCGTCGTCTTGCCGCAGCCCGAGGGGCCAAGCAAGGTCACCAATGTCCCCTCTTCGATGACGAGGTTGAGCCGATCGACCGCAAGGCCTGCGGCCGCACCGGCCGCTACGGGGAAGCGCTTTGAAATATTGGAGAAAATGACTTTCGACATGGGATTACCTCTTGGGCGATGTCGACGACAGGAGAAGTTGCATGAGCGCCAGGATGGCGAGCACGACGAAGACGAGGATGCTGCAGTAGGCCGCCGCGACCCCGATCTTCAGCGTTTCCACCTGCGACAGGATGGTGACCGTGATCAGCGTCCAGTTGGCCGAAACCAGAAAGATCACTGCGCTGAGCGTCGTCAGAGACCGGGTGAAGGCATAGGATAGCGAGGTGAACAGCGCCGGTTTGAGCAGCGGCAGGGTGATCTGGAAGAAGGTCCGCGTGTTGGAAGCGCCGAGCGTCATCGAGGCCTCCTCGATCGACTTGTCGATCTGGCGAAGCTGGTTCGAGCCTGCTTCGATGCCCACTTGCAGGTTCTTCACCACCATGGCGGCGACCACGATGAAAGCCGTGCCGGTCAGGAGCAGCGGTGGCGCGTTGAAGGTGCTGACATAGCCGATGCCGAGAATGGTGCCGGGCGCGGCGAAAGAGAGCAGCGTGCCCCAGCGCAGAAGAAAACTGCCGGGAAATGCCTTCCTCACCAAGAGATAGGCGATGAGCATGCCCGCAATGGCTGTCACAGGCGTGGCGATCCCCGCCAGCAGCAACGAGTTGGCAAGTGTCTGGAATCCTGATGTGAAGACCGTTGCGTAGTGGTCGAACGTCAGCGTGTTGTCGATGCCCGGCAGCCGCGTGAACGAGACGTAGATGACCGTCAGGTAGAACAGCAGGATCGCAAAGACGATGGCGTAGCAGAGGATCGAAAGCGGCAGCACCACGGCCGCGCCGGAAATGCGGATGGTTTGAGCCGTCGGTTTGCCGGTGACCGTCACGTAGCTTCGCTTGCTGACCCAGTAGCGATGGACAAGAAAGGCGGTGATCGACGGCACCAGCATGAGGCTCGCGAGCAGCGCGCCGGAATGCAGGTCGAAGTAACCGACCATCTGCGAATAGGCTTCGACGGCAAGCGTGTTGAAGTTGCCGCCGATCAGCATCGGGTTGCCGAAATCCTCCACCGATTTGACGAAGACGAGCAGCGCCGAGCTCAGGATCGCCGGCGTGACGAGCGGAAGCGTCACCCGCGAGAAAGTGACCCAGCGCGAGGCGCCGAGCGAGGCGGAAGCATCTTCCAGCGCACTGTCGATCGACTGCAACATGCCGCGGATGTTGAGATAGGCGATCGGCGTGAACGCAAGCGACTGGATCAGGACCAGGCTGTGAAAGCCGTAGACGTTGGCGTTGCGGATGCCGAGCAGCTCGCGGGTTATGAGGCCCGAGCGCCCGAACAGGATCACCACGGCAAGCGCCATGACGAAGGGCGGCGAGATGATCGGCAACAGCGCCACCCCATGCACGAAGGTCTTGCCGGGCATGGTCGTACGCGTTGCCGCAAAGGCGAGAACGAAGCCGATCAAGGTGGCGATCACGGCCGAGGTCGCCCCGAGCAACAGCGTATTGAACAACGATTCCCAGACAAAGGACTTGGACAGGACCTCGGCCAGTGCTGCGAGATCGAAGCCGCGGTCGGTGATGACGGCCTGTTTCAGAACGGTGAAGATCGGCAAGGCGGCAAAGACGAGCACCGAGACCGTGACGACGGCGAAAATGCCGAACAGCCAAGGATCGACGACAATCTTGCGCAGGAAGGCCGGCGATGCCCCCGTCCGCCCGGACGGGGTCGCTTGCGAGACGAGGGTCATGGCGAGGCTCCTTGCCGGCGTTACTTGGCGTCGGCCTTGTGGCGCACGTCGTTTTCGTAGCGCTCCAGCAGGCGCGCGCGATTCTCGCCGGCCCAGCTGAAGTTGTAGTCGATCATCTTCACGTTGGAGAGGTCGATCTTGGCCTCAGGGTTCTTGTAGCCCGGCACGATCGGCCCGCGGAACGTTGCGCCGATGGCAGCCTGGCCCTTCTCGGTGAGCACCCAGTCGAGGAAGCTGGCGGCAGCCTTGGACTGCTCCTCAGGCGCGTTGGCGATGGCCGCAGCCGCATTCACCTCGAAGCCGGTTCCCTCTTCGGGAAAGGCGTAGCCGACCGGATAGCCCTGTGCCAATGCGGCCTCGATGTCCTGCGTATAGGCCATGGCAAGCGCGATCTCATTGTTGGCGACCATGCGCGATGGCGCGACGCCGGAGCGCGTGTACTGAACCACGTTCTCGTCGATCGTCTTCATAAGCTCGAAGGCAGGCTCCTCGCCGAAAAGCTGCACCATCGAGGCGAGAGCCACATAGGCTGTTCCCGACGATGCCGGATGAGCCAGAGCGACGCTCTGCTTGAAGGCCGGATCGGCAAAGGACTTCCAGCTTGTCGGCGGCTTGGCGCCGGTTTCATCGAGAACCGCCTGGCTGTAGGCAAAGACGATTGGCGAGAGGGAGATGGGGGTCCAGCGGCCGTCCTTGTCGGTGTAGCGCTGGTCAACTTTATCGATGCCGGCATTCTTGTGCGGTGCCAGCAGGCCCTCATTGGCGGCCTGGATGAAGTTGTCGGCAGCGCCTGCAAGCCAAAGCCCGGCCTGCGGATTGCTCTTTTCCGCCCGAATGCGGGCGAGGATCTCGCCGGCGCCGATGCGCACGAACTGCGCTTCGATGCCGGTATCGTCCTTGAACGCCTTCAGGACGGAGGCGCAATCGTCTTCCGACATCGGGCAATAGACGGTCATTCCGGCGGCTTGCGCACTGCCGGACGAGAAAACTGAGCATAGGGCAACAAGCGCTGAAGCCAGCGCGAAACGGCGTGACATATCGATTTCCTCCGAACGATCGCATCGGCCTCATCCGAGAGCCCTTCTTGGGCCCTCATGGTCTCACTCGCCGTGCGTGATCATCGTCATAATGAAGAAAGCTACATATGTCAAAAGAAATGTAGGTTAGCTACATTTGTCACCGGGCGACGAAGACACGTCACAGATACTGTTCTCGGTGGGGCATCGTTCTGTGGCGCCAGAGTGTCGCCGAAACGCTTTCCGGCAAGCGCCTGCGATCCTATCGCAAGGCATAAAGCGCCAGACCGATTGCGACGGCGAAAGTGAGTGCCGCAAACAGCAGGTTCAACGTGGATTGATACTTGCTGAAGCCATGGGCGGCGCGGCAACCCGTGAGCGCGCCAAGCGCTCCGCCGCCGATGAATGAAAAAGCGAGCGGCCAGTCGACGAGGCCGGAGAATGTGTAGCTCGCCCCGGTGGTCAGGCCGAATGCGGAAATGGCCACCAGCGATGTGGCGATTGCGTTAATCGTCGGCATGCCTGTGGAAACCATCAGGCCCGGCACGATCAGGAAGCCGCCACCGATCCCGAAGAAGCCGGAGACAATGCCGGTTCCGGCTCCAAACGAGAGCACCTTCGGTGCGTTTCTGGGCGTGCAGCTCGACGCCGGATCACCGACCAGGTGTCGCCGCCTCAACATCGTCACGCTGACGACGGCCATGAGCGCCGCAAACAGCAGCAAGAGCCTTTGTCCATCCAGTGCCTTGCCGAGCGTGGCGCCGATCCACGCACCGCCGATGCCGGTGATGCAATAAAGGCTAGCACAGCGCCATTTGACCGTGCCGTGTCGCGCATGCATCGCCAATCCCGACAGCGCGTTCGCCGCAACCGCGACGGCGCTGGTCCCGATTGCCACATGCACGTTGCTGACGCCGACGACCTGAACGAGCAGGGGGACGGCCAGAATCGAGCCACCGCCGCCAAACAATCCCAGGCTGAAACCAACGAGACCGCCGCACAATGCTGCCAACACGAACTGGACAACGTCTAGCGTCATGGTCGACAGCTCCGTCGAGGGTGAGCCGACGGCACCAGCGATGCACCCGGGCCGGTGGAAAGCCCTGGTGCCGAGCATTGTCTTGAAGGCAATGGCTTCAGGACCATGCCGCCCCTCGCAGCGCATCGATCGGGAATTTCAGGTAGCGCCGGCCGTTCTCCTCCGGCTCCCGGAGCCGGCCGCCGTTGATGTTGACCTGCAGGGCGTGGAGGATGAGCTTGGGCATCGGCAGCGTTCGATCCCGTCCCTCGCGGAACGCGACGAACTCGCTTTCGCAGGCATAGCGCGTCAGATGGATGTTGTCCGTCTTCTGCTGGGCGACGGTGCTTTCCCAGCGCGGTTCCCGGCCACCAGGCTGATAGTCATGACCGACGAAGATGCGGGTGTCGTCAGGCAGAGCCATGATATCGCGGATGCTCGTCCAAAGCGCGTTGGCGCTGCCGCCGGGGAAGTCGGTGCGCGCAGTTCCGCTGTCCGGCATGAACACCGTGTCGTGCACGAAGGCCGCGTCACCGACGCGATAGGTGATCGACGCCAGCGTATGCCCCGGCGAGAACATCACTCCGGCCTCGAGAGTGCCGATCCGGAACGTGTCGCCGCGATCAAACAGCCGGTCCCATTGCGATCCATCCGTTTTCAGGCCTGGCCAGTTGTAAATGTCGGCCCAGAGTTTCTGCACATCGACGATATGCGCGCCGATGGCCGTGGGGGCGCCGGTCTTGGCCTTCAGATAGGCGGCGGCCGAAAAGTGGTCGGCATGCGGATGGGTATCCAGGATCCACTGGACGTCGAGGTTTTGCGCTCGGACAAAGTCGAGCAGCCGGTCGGCGTTTGCCGTCGCTACCGCGCCGGACTTCTCGTCGAAGTCGAGCACCGGATCGATGATTGCGCAGGCCCGCGTTTTCGGATCGCTGACCACATATTGCACGGACCAGGTTCGCGGATCGAAGAAAGCCGCAATGTCGGGCCTCGTCATCGCTCACGCCCCCAGTGCAAGTGCGGCGCGCGGGAAGAAAATGGCGCGCGACGGATCGAAATCATAATGTTGCTCGTAGCTGGCCGCGTCGGCCGCAAGCTGGCCGACGGCCTCGAGGATGAACGCCACTTCCTCGTCCGAAAGCAGGACGCTGAAGTTCAGCCGGACAAAACCCGGCTTCAGCATTTCCTGTCCTGAAAGAATGGCCTCGCGCAGGCGCTGCGACTGGCCATCGTCAATTCCCAGGAGCCGGTGCACATAGGGTCCGGCGCAGGCGCAGCCGCCGCGTGCCTGGATGCCGAAGCGGTCGCTGAGCATGCGGGTTACCAGTTGCTGGTGAACATGGCCGCCCTTGCCGTCCCTGACGCGGAAGGAAAAGATTGGCAACCGCTCCGGCCCGAGAGGACCAAGCAGTTCCAGTCGCTCGTTGCCGCGCCATGCGGCGATTGCGCGGCGGGTCAAGTCCGCGTTTCTGGCCTGCATTGCCGCAGCCCCGATCGCTTCCTTGACGAGGAAGGCGAGTGCCGCGCGGATATCGCCGACGACGTTCGGGGTGCCGGCTTCCTCGCGCGCCTCGAGGCTTTGGCTGTAGTCATGGCCGGTCGGCGAAACGAACTTCACCGTGCCGCCGCCGGGCCAGGATGGTTTTGCCGTGACAGCCGCGTCGCGTCGCAGGATCAGGACACCCGACGTGCCCGGCCCGCCGATGAACTTGTGCGGCGAGACGACCACCGCGTCGATCCTGGCGTCGTCGTCGGGCGACATGTCGATCGGCAGGTAGGGGCCGGCGCCGGCATAGTCCCACACCATCTTTGCGCCCGCGGCCTTGGCGATCCGGGTGACGGCTGCAACGTCGGTGACGATGCCCGTGACATTGGAGGCGGCGGAGAAGGCGCAAATCGTGAGATCGGCCGGCTGTTGCAACGCGTCGCCGAGCGCGCTGAGATCCGGCCCACCCGCTGGACATTCGGCAATCTCGACCACTTCGGCGCCGCTTTCACGCCAGGGCAGGATGTTGGAATGATGTTCATAGGGTCCGATCAGGATGCGAACACGCCGCCCAGTGGCGACCGCCTCGGTGACCCCCAACAGGTTCACGAGCCGATTGATGCCGGCGGTGGCGCCGGAGCCGGCGAAAATCACGGCATGCTCGGGTCCGGCTCCGCAGCAACCGGCGATCACCGCGCGCGCGTCGCGACGCAGCCGGGTCATGAAGCCGCCGCAGTAGGACGCTTCGGTGTGGCTGTTGGCGTAGTAGGGCAGTACCTGCTCGAGAATGAATTGCTCGATCTGCATCAATGCCCGGCCAGAGGCGACATAGTCGGCATAGACGAGGTTCTTGACGCCGAAGGGACCCTCGATTTTGGCAGTCTTGCCGACCAGCCCCGCCCGCAGCGCCGAGATTGTATCGTCGCCGGCAAGGCTTTCCCGAAACGCATCGAGCGGGCCGCTCATGCGTGGCTGGCGTGGGCACGGCATCGTCATCGTTTCCTCCCGGGTCGGACAGACGATAAGTCTAATCGATCGGTTGCATGCAAACCTCATCATTCTTATGCTGGAACGAGTCGAATTCGGGTCATATGATCGGTAAAATGGAAAAGATTGACGATATTGATATGCGGATTCTGTCCTGTCTGCAAAAGGACGGCACGATCTCGCAGCGTGATTTGGCCGACCGAGTCGGCCTTTCGCAGAACGCGTGCTGGCGGCGCCTGCAGCGACTGAACGCCAGCGGACTTGTGCTTGGCACTCACGCAGCGATCGACGTTGCAGCGCTCGGCTTCGACCTCACGGTGTTCGTGATGATCCGCACCCGCCACCATTCCAAGGAATGGGCCGACAGTTTCCGCACGCATGTCGAGCGGCTGCCCGAGGTAACGGACCTCTACCGGATCGGCGGCGACTGGGATTATCTGATCAAGGTGGTGACACGCGGAATGGCCGGCTATGACGCCTTCTATCAGAAACTCATCACCGATTTCGACCTGATGACTGTCACCGGCTTCTTCTCGATGGAAACCATCATCAGCAATCGCATGCCGGACCTGCGCGGTCTCGTGCGGTAGCGTTCCGCGACATTCCAGAGAAGCCGTTGCGCTTCAGTCCGATCGGCAGAAGCCGCATTCTCAATCGCTATCGGCCGCCACCGCCGCGGCAAGGAACGTGTCGAGAGCCGGATTCTGGTCGGCACTGCGCCAGGCAAGGCCGGTCTCGACCTCCGGCACGCGGCCGGCCAGAGGCAAATAGGTTGCGCCGCGCCGCTGAAGATTGGTCATGGTTTGGGGGACCAGAGCGACACCAAGCCCGGATGCGACCAGACCGACGATCGTCTGCATCTGGATGGCTTCCTGGTGGGTCGAGAATGCCATTCCGTGCTCGGCGAAGTATCCCGAGACGATGTCATGAAAGGCCGGTGCCGCCCGCCGCGGGAAGACGATAAAGGGTGCCTTGAAGAAATCGGCCGGCTCCAGACTGCTTGCGGCAAAGCCCTTTCGTCCCTGCTCGATCCAGGCCGTTGGCACCGCGGCGACCAGCGGTTCGCGCAAGAGCGGCCGGTAGGTAAGGGTCGGATGGAGGGACGCCCGGCTGGGCGCGATGATCAGGCCGACATCGATCTCCTCGTCGAGCAACGCCTCTATCTGGATATCGCTGGTCGCTTCGCGCATCGTCAATTCCACGTGCGGATAGGCCGCGCGATAGCGGCTGACCATGTCGGGCAGCACGCTGTAGTCGGCCGTGCTGACGAAGGACAGACGCAGAACCCCGATCTCGCCGCGCGACAGCCTTCTTGCGGTGCCGGCAAGACTGTTCGCGCCGTCCAGTACCTGGCGGACGTGGGCCAGCCATTGCCTGCCGACAGATGTCAGCTCCACGCTCCGCTTGGTGCGCTTGAAGAGCTGCACGTTCAGTTCCTTCTCCAAGGCCTGGATCGATTGGCTGAGCGGCGGCTGGGTCATGTTGAGGCGAGAGGCCGCACGGCCGAAATGCAGCTCTTCAGCGACGGCGACGAACTGGCGAAGCTGTCTCAAATCCATGATGTGATCCGATTGATATGTTCTGCGACTTATTCTGGCGTGAAAAGTATATTTCACAAGCTTCATGAACGCCAGTAAACTCCACCTCGAACCAAATGAGGGAGCATGCCATGGCCTACAACGACCGATCGAAACACATCACGCAAGGCGTCGCACGGTCCCCCAACCGGGCGATGTATTATGCGCTGGGCTACAAGAAGGCCGACTTTTCCAAGCCGATGATCGGCATTGCCAACGGTCATTCGACGATCACGCCCTGCAATGCCGGGCTGCAACCGCTGGCCGACGCCGCGGTGGCTGCCATCAAGGCTGCGGGCGCCAATCCGCAGGTCTTTGGAACGCCGACGATCTCCGACGGCATGTCGATGGGCACCGAAGGGATGAAATATTCGCTTGTGTCGCGCGAAGTCATTGCCGACTGCGTCGAAACTTCGGTGCAGGGTCAGTGGATGGATGGCGTGCTTGTGCTCGGCGGCTGCGACAAGAACATGCCGGGCGGCATGATCGGGATCCTTCGGGCCAATGCTCCGGCGATCTACGTGTACGGCGGCACTATCAAGCCTGGTCACTGGAAGGGGCAAAGCCTTTCCGTCGTCTCCGCCTTCGAAGCCGTCGGCGCCTTCATGGCCGGCAAGATGAGCGAAGAGGATTTCGAGGGCATCGAACGCAATGCCTGTCCGTCGACCGGCTCCTGCGGCGGCATGTACACCGCCAATACCATGAGTTCGTCCTTCGAGGCGCTCGGAATGTCGCTGCTCTATTCCTCCAACATGGCCAACCCCGATCAGGAGAAGTTGGACAGCGCCGCTCAATCGGCCCATGTCCTGGTCGAAGCGGTCAAGAAGGGCATCAAGCCCCGGGACATCGTGACACGCAAGTCGATCGAAAATGCCGTCGCCCTGATCATGGCGACGGGTGGATCGACCAATGCGGTGCTGCACTACCTTGCCATCGCCCATGCGGCGGAGGTCGAGTGGACGCTCGACGACTTCGAGCGCGTTCGCCTCAACGTTCCGGTCCTTTGCGACCTCAAGCCGTCTGGCCGGTACATGGCCATCGATCTGCATCGGGCAGGCGGCGTGCCGCAGGTGTTGAAGATCCTTCTGAATGCGGGTCGTCTGCATGGCGACTGTCTGACGATCACGGGCAGGACGATCGGTGAAGAGCTTGCGGCCGTTCCGGACCAGCCACGGTCGGACCAGGAGGTTATCCGGCCTTACGAAAGACCGATCTACCGCGAGGGCCACCTGGCGGTGCTGAAGGGAAACCTGGCCGAAGGCGGTGCCGTTGCCAAGATCAGCGGCTTGAAGAGCCCTGTCATGAGCGGGCCAGCGCGGGTCTTCGAGGACGAACAATCGGCGATGGACGCCATCCTGTCGGACCGCATCAGGCCGGGCGACATCCTCGTGCTTCGCTACCTCGGGCCGAAAGGCGGACCCGGAATGCCCGAAATGCTCGCGCCGACCTCGGCCATTATCGGCAGGGGGCTCGGCGACAGCGTCGGGCTCATCACCGACGGCCGCTTTTCGGGCGGCACCTGGGGCATGGTCGTCGGCCATGTCACACCGGAAGCTTTTGAGGGCGGTACGATCGCACTGGTGGAAGAGGGCGACCGCATCGTCATCGACGCCCATCTACAACTGCTGCAACTCGATGTCGACCCGGAAGAACTGGCACGGCGACGCGCCCTGTGGCGGCAGCCGGAACCCCGCTACAAACGCGGCGTACTGGCAAAGTTTGCAGCCCTGGCCCGACCGGCCAACGAGGGGGCGGTGACCGGGTGAAGCTACCGCAAACCGCCGCAATCCGACGCCGGGTTTGCGCAGGCTCAATGCTGTTGTCTCCACTGTGTGAAGCGGCATGGGTCATTTAGGCCGATGCTCCCAGGCAAGACCTTTGGCCGCTTTGCCGCCAGCTCCAAGCACCAGGCATTTTTTGCCCAGCCGACGGCGCGCGGGGCAGCAGTCCCTATTCGTTAAAAGGCGGTTAACGATAGGAAAATGCGACTTTACGTATATTTGAAATCGGGGTTGGCCCGCTCCTGCCCAATTGCTAGTTGTGCGCCGGGGAGCCCGCTGGTGATTCATGCGGGAGGGGTTAGATCTTGTCGCGTTTCGTTTCTGTTTTGTGGGCGTTGTTTGCTCTGTTTGTCGTAGCGTTAGGCGCGCCACACGTCGCGATGGCGGCTCCATCGGCGGGTTGCACGGCGATCAATTCCACCTGGGGTGCGGGGCAGACGTTCTCAAACAGTATCGAATTGTGGGATGAAGGGCTGGTGATGAACGTCGGCGAAGTGATTTCGTATCACGCGACGACTTCCGGCAGTTTGAATCTGCCAAGTAGCCCTTATAGCGGCGCGGGGTTTGCGCTCTATACGGAATATACCGACAATGATTACGGAATAATCGTAGAGGAACATGCCACGTCAGGCGCCGAGCTTGATCTGACCGGCACCTATACCGTGACTAAGACCGGCAATCACATCGTCTATGCCTGGAGCAATATCAGCAGCGGCACGGTGGTTGCCACGGTCAGCTGCTTTTCACCGCCCTCGACGGATGCGACCTTGCAAAGCCTCGCGCTGAGCAGCGGCGCGCTGAACCCGGCTTTTACGTCGGGCGAGATGACCTATACGGCCTCTGTTCCCAATACGACGGCGTCGGTGAAAGTGACACCCAAGGTCACGGACGCCAGGGCGACGATCACGGTCAACGGTGTGACGGTTACGTCAGGGGACGCCTCCGACTCGATCCCGCTGGACGTCGGCAAGAACACACTGACGACGGTGGTGACGGCCGAAGACGGCACGACGACGAAGACCTACACGGTGGAGGTGACGCGTGCGCGCTCGGCGAATGCCGACTTGTCAGCGCTGAGCTTAAGCGCAGGCACGCTGTCCCCGTCGTTTGCCTCTGACACGACCGCCTATACGGCCTCGGTGCCGAATGCGACGACGTCACTGACTCTGACCCCGACGAACAGCGATGCGAATGCCACGGTCACAGTCAACGGCACGTCGGTTACATCAGGAGCCCCTTCCGGATTGATCGCGCTTGCCGTGGGCGACAATGTCGTAACGACCGTCGTCACCGCCCACGATGGCACGACCAAGGCCTATACCGTGACGGTGACCCGGGCGGCCTCTTCCAATTCCGACCTGTCCGACCTGAGCACGAGCGCCGGTACGCTCTCTCCCGCCTTCGCTTCCGCGACGACCGCCTACACCTCCTCGGTCGGCAATGCGACGGCATCGTTGACGGTGACGCCCACGGTCAGCGACACGACGGCAACGGTTACCGTCAACGGCGCCGTGGTCGCTTCCGGTTCGGCCTCCGGGCCAATCACGCTTGCAGTTGGCAACAACGTCGTGACGACTGTGGTCACCGCTCAGGATGGCACGACGAAGACCTACACGGTCACAATCGCGCGCGCGGCGTCAGCGAATGCGGATCTGTCGAGCCTCAGGCTAAGCGCTGGTACGCTCTCTCCTGCCTTTGCTTCCGGCACGACGACCTACACGTCCTCGGTGCCCAATGCGACGACGTCGCTGACGCTGACACCGGGGGCAAGCGACACGACGGCGTCGATCACGGTCAATGGCGTGGCTGTCGCTTCGGGCGCTGCCTCGGGCCCGATCGCGCTTGCCGTCGGCGACAATGTCGTGACGACGGTCGTTACCGCGCAGGATGGTACGACAGTGAACACCTACACGGTGACCGTGACCCGTGCCGCATCGTCGAATGCCGACCTGTCCGGCCTTTCGCTGTCTGCAGGCACGCTGTCGCCGGCGTTTACTTCCGGCACGACCAGCTATACGGCTTCCGTTTTGAATACGACAACGTCGCTGACGGTCACGCCAACGGTCAGCGATACGACCGCAACGATCACGGTCAACGGCGTGACGGTACCGTCAGGCGCCGCCTCCGGTTCGGTCACGCTTGCGGTCGGACCGAATGCCCTGACGACCGTCGTGACGGCAGAGGACGGCACGACGAACACCTACACGGTGACAGTGACGCGCGCGCCGTCGACCAATGCAGCCCTGTCCAGCCTGTCGCTCAGCAGCGGTACGCTGTCTCCGGCGTTTGCGACGGGCACATTGGCCTACACGGCCTCTGTGCCCAATGCCGCTGCCTCCTTGACGCTGACGCCGGTCGCAAGCGATCCGACGGCGTCCGTCACCGTCAACGGGGTTTCCGTGGCGTCGGGTGCGGCATCGGCCTCCATCACGCTTTCAGTCGGCAGCAATGTCATCACGACGGTGGTGACGGCTCAGGATGGCACGACGCAGACGAGCTATACGCTGACGGTCACCCGCGCAGCTTCGACGAACTCCGAGCTGTCGGGCTTGAGCCTGAGCAACGGCACGCTGTCGCCGGCTTTCGCATCCGGCACGACGTCCTACACGGCTTCGGTTTCCAACTCCACGACGTCGCTGGCGGTGACGCCGCAGACAAGCGACGCAACGGCAACGGTAACGGTCAACGGCGTGGCCGTCGCTTCGGGTGCCGCTTCCGGAGCGATCGCGCTTTCGGTCGGTTCCAACACGGTGACGACGGTGGTCACCGCTGAGGATGGCACGACGCAGACGAGCTACACGGTTATCGTGAGCCGTGCCCTTTCGGCTTCGAGCGATGCCAGCCTCTCGGGCCTGTCGTTGAGCAGCGGCTCGCTGTCGCCGGCGTTTTCGGCGGGCTCTACGTCCTACACCGCTTCGGTTTCCAATGCGACGACGTCGCTGACGGTGACACCTGTCGTCAGCGATGCGGTGGCGACAGTCACCGTCAACGGGGTGGCGGTCGCGTCTGGTGCGGCCTCCGGTCCGATTTCGCTCGCCGTCGGTTCGAACACGGTGACCACGGCCGTGACGGCTGAGGATGGCTCCGTGAACACCTATACGATCATGGTCACCCGGGCAGCACCTGCCGCCACATTCACATTCACGCCGGCGGCGGGGGCCCTTCCACAGGCCATGGCCGGTGAAAAATATGCCCAGCCGATATCGGCGACCGGCGGCAACGGCGCACTGCTGTATGCCGTCAGTGGCGGCACCCTGCCCAAGGGCATGGTCCTCAACGTTTCGACAGGCGAATTGACCGGGCCGCTCAGCGAAGATGCCGAAGTCACGGACTACAGCTTCACGCTTTCCGTCACCGATGCCGCCGGCAGCTCTGCGAGCGCCGCCTATACGCTGAAGGTCGTAGCTCGCGAGGTCAGTGCCCCCGACCAGACCGTCAACGTTCCCGCTGGCTCATCACCACCAAACGTCTATCTGAACGGCGGGGCGACGGGCGGACCGTTCAGCGATGCCCAGGTCCTGACCGTGACGCCGACCAACGCCGGCAAGGCGGAGATCATCGAGGGTGAGCTCGCCCAGGTCGGTGCATTCGCGCCCGTCGGCTATTACCTCAAGTTTACGCCGGACCCCGCTTTTTCGGGCCAGGTCAAGATCGCGTACCAGCTGACGGCCGCCGCCGGCGCCTCCAATGTCGGCGTGATCACTTACAATTTAAGTTTCGATGCGGATGCTGTCGTCGGCGAGATCGATAGCCTCGTGCGCGGCTTTGTTCAGGCCCGGCAGAATCTGCTGGCGTCGAGCATCCAGGTGCCTGGGTTGCTCGATCGGCGCCGGATGCTGAGCGCAACCGATCCGGTGACAATGCGCGTGTCGCCTTCGAGGGATGGGGTCGGCATGAGTTTTGCCACCAGCCTGGCGCAGCTCGAAGCGGCGAGAAATGCGGCAGATGGCATCGAGGGCGGCGAAGTCTCGCCGCTGAACGTCTGGCTCGATGCCACGATGATGCTCCACAACCGCGAACAGAATGACGATCGCTGGGGCGGCTTCGGCTTGTTTTCGGCGGGCGTGGATTATCTCCTCAACGAAAAGGCGTTGATCGGCTTCTCGTTCCATATCGATCATATGACCGATCCGACGAAGGACGACGCCGAGATCCGCGGTACCGGTTGGCTCGCCGGCCCATATACCTCGCTCGAGCTCATGCAGGGCATCTTCTTCAATACCAGCCTTCTCTATGGCGGCTCCGACAACGACATCGACACGGCCTTCTTCGATGGCTCTTTCGATAGCACTCGCTGGATGTGGGACAGCTCCATTACCGGCCAATGGGACGTGGATGAGGATACGATCCTCACGCCCAAGCTGCGCGCCGTCTATCTCAATGAGGACGTCGATGACTACGGTGTCCGGAATGACGCCGGCGGCGAGCTTGGTCTGGAGGGGTTTGCCCTCGAACAGTTCCGGGTGAGCCTTGGGGCGGAGATCGAGCGACAGTTTACGATGGAGAACGACGTGACGCTCAAGCCGCGGGTCGGTGCCGCTGCCGGCTATTCCGGTCTCGATGGCAGCGGCATGTTCGGCTCGGTGCTGGCGGGCGTGTCGCTGCAGGCAAACGAGGCCTGGGTCATCGACGCAATGCTGCGCGCCACCGTCGAAGGGGATGGCGAAGCCTATGTCAGCGCCCGCGTCGGGGTCGGTGGTCGGTTCTAGAGCGCCGAGCGTTCAGAAGAGCGCACCAAGGAGCTCCTGCATAGCCCGTCACCGCGGGGTTTGATCGGTCGATTTTTTTCAGCCGCTGTCGTCAAGGCAGCGGCTGTTTGATTGATAGAGGGTATGGAGGAATGTTCGGCGATTCCGAAATCCGGCGCTCCTCGATCGCCCATCGTCAAGGTGCGTGCGGCGACTGTTCAATCGCGCATTGATCAACTGGATCTGCTTGCGCCCAACGCGTGCAACGCCGTTCGAAAGAGGCCTTCATACCCTCAATTTGCACTGGACACACAGCTTTAACTTGACTAGCAAACTCATGAAATTGCCACAGGGTCGTCGGCGCTCGGGTCACCCGCCCGCCGGCGGGCCAGTCAAGGGAGTGATCCATGTCCAGCCGTCTCAAGGCCTTCTCCGCATTGGTCGTGTCGTTGTCGCTCTTTCTGCCGGCGACAGCGCAGGCAGAAAGCGCGTTTGTCGATCACAGAGGAAAGACGATCACGTTTGCCAAGCCCCCGGAACGGGTCGTCACCATCGTCCGCTCCGCGCCGATCATCTATCGCGCCGTCGATGCAAAGGCGGACAATATCGCCGGCATGAACAAGGATAGCCTGGTGCGCTATTTCACCAAGGGCATCTACGCCGACATGCTGCCGGAGATGGCGAAGATCAACGCCGGTGCCGCTCAGGACGGCTTCGTGCCGAATGTCGAGGCGATCCTCGCCCAGAAGCCGGACGCGGTGATCCAGTGGACCCATGACGAAAAGCTGATCGAGCCGCTGGAGCGCGTGGGGCTCACCGTCGTCGGCTGGCAGTGCTGCTCGGAGCAGGACCGGCTCGACTATGTCAGCTTCACCGGCTACATGACCGGCCGCAACGACCGCGCCCAAGCGATCCTGAAGGCGCAGTCGGATATCCTGAAGGAGCTCGACGGCAAGGTCGCCAAGCTCGACAAGGCCAAGCTTCCTTCGGTGCTGCACATCGACAAGGTGGCCGACCAGATCCAGGTCATCGCCAACGGCTCGCAGGACCTGTCGCTGAGCGGCGTTACCAACCCGGCGGCCGACGGCACCGGCGAATGGTGGCGCACGGTCGATTTCGAGCAGTTGCTCGTCTGGAACCCGGATATCATCATCATCCCGGCCTATGCCGACGACCTCAATCCCAAGGATTTCTTCGACAATCCGGTGCTGGCGAGCCTCAAGGCGGTCAAGGACAAGCGCGTCTACAAGCAGCCGGTCTTCGCCCGCACGCCCGATGCACCGGAAATCTTCCTGACGTCGGAATGGCTGGCGGCTATTGCCCATGGCGCCGATTTCGCGCCTGATTTCAAGAAGCAGATCGGCGAGACCTACAAGCTGATTTACGGCGCCGCCCTTTCAGACGAGCAGGTGAAGTCGATCCTCGAATCCGAGCGCAACGCGCCGGCGACCCAATATGCCGAACTCTTCGACTGAGGCACCATCAACGGGCTGGGTCGGCCGGAAACTGGCTTCGGGTTCCGTCCTCCCGGCGCTGATTGCGCTGCTGGTCGCAGTCGTCCTCTATTCGATAACGATCGGGCGCTACGACCTGTCGGTCCGCGATGTCGCCTACATCCTGATCGACAACATCCACCCGCTGGTCACGCCCTATTGGGATCAGGTGCAGGAAGTCGTCGTCGAGCAGGTTCGCCTGCCGCGCATCATGGAGGCCGTTATCGTCGGCTTCGGGCTTGCGGTTTCGGGCGCAGCACTGCAGGGACTGTTCCGCAATCCGCTGGTCGATCCCGGCATCATCGGTGTCACGTCCGGTGCCGGTTTCGGCGGGACGCTGGCAATCCTTATCGGCTTGCAGGGCTACCTGCTGTTGGGGCTGGCATTTCTCTTCGGTGTCGGCAGCGTCTTTCTGGTCAAGCTGCTGGCGACCGTTCGTGGGCGCACAAGCATGCTGACGCTGGTTCTGGCCGGTGTGGTCATATCGGCGTTCTTTTCGGCGGCAATTTCCATCGCCAAGCTGCTCGCGGATCCCTTTCAGAAACTGCCGGCCATCACCTATTGGCTGATGGGCAGCATCGCGTCGAGCAACTACCTCGATGTTCTGCTGGTCGCAGCCGCCGTCGTTCCTTCCGCCGTCGCGATCTACCTCTTGCGCTTCCAGATCAACATCATGTCGCTCGGCGAGGAGAAGGCGCGCGCGCTCGGCACCAAGGTCGTGCTGGTGCAGTGGATCATCCTTTTGGCTTCGGCGCTGATTTCGGCGGGGGTGGTCGCAACCTCGGGCATCATCGGCTGGGTCGGCCTCGTCATTCCCCACGTTGCCCGCGCTCTGGTCGGCGCCGATCATCAACGGCTGCTGCCTGTCTCTGGCGTCATGGGCGCGATCTATCTGCTGATGGTCGACAATCTCGCGCGCACGGTGACGACGGCAGAAATCCCGCTCGGCATCATTACCGCGCTGATCGGCGTGCCGGTCTTCGCGGTGATCCTGCGGCGCCTGCACGCAAAGGGAGGCTGGTCCAGTGATTGAGGCAAGCGATCTCACCGTCGAACGCGGTGGCAAGACCATCCTCAGGAACTACAGCCTGCGGCTTGCGCGCGGGCGGACGCTCGCCGTTCTCGGCGCCAATGGCGTCGGGAAGACGACGCTGATCAACACGCTGATTGGCCTGATCAAGCCCCGGTCCGGCCTATTGTCGATCGGCGGGCAGGTGGGCTTCGTGCCGCAACTGTTCGAAGTGCCGTTCGCCTATTCCGCGCTCGATATCGCGCTGATGGGAAGAGCCCGCCATCTCGGCCTGTTCGGTGCGCCCGGCAAAAGGGATTATGAGGTCGTCCGGCACTATTTCCACATGCTCGGCATCGAACATTTCGAACCGCAGGTGTTCAATTCCTTGAGCGGCGGCCAGCGTCAGCTGGTGATGATCGCCCAAGCGCTCGCATCGGAATGCGAGCTGCTGGTGCTCGACGAGCCCTGCGCGGCCCTCGACTACAAGAACCAGGACAAGGTTCTGGGGCTGCTCGAGCACCTCAGGGAGACGCACGACATGACGATCGTCTTTTCCACCCACATGCCGCAGCACGCGGTCGAAATTGCCAGCGACGTGCTGTTGATGACCAGCGGTAACAGCTATGTCTGCGGCCCGACCGCGGACGCTCTCAGCGCCAAAAACCTGAGCGCCCTTTACGACCTGCCGATCGCGCGGGCGGATTTCGACGGGCTATCCAAACACACCTATGCGCCGGTGTTCCGGCATGATGGAGCCAATTTCGATGGCTGAGACGAGACGTGGCAAAGGCATCGCCTATATCCACTGGGGCAACAGCTGGCAGCTGCGCAGCTTCCAGGATTTCCGCCACTATCTCGACGACCTCATCTATATCCACGACTTGCCCAAGGTCGACCTCTCGGCCTATGCGGCGGTGGTCATGCCGGACGCGATGGACGCGGCAGTACCGATGGCGCATGCCCGGCAACTGAACGCCTACATGCATGGCGGCGGTTTTCTCGTCGTCTGCCTGCAAGGCCACGCCGCCTGGCTCGATATCCCCGGCCTGGAATGGGCGCCCGGCAACTGCCGCGATTGGCTGTGGTGGACCAAGGGCGAAAGGCTGGAAGTCAGTCTCTCCGCGCCGCATCACCCGATCACCGAAAGCCTGCCGCTTTCGCATATGAGCTGGCATTGGGGCGGCTCCTATAACGTGCCCGAGGGTGCGCGCTCGATCCTCGAGATCGACGACGGCGGCGGCAGCCTGTTCCTGGACTTTCCGTCGCTTTCGGGCGGCGGACGGCTGCTGCTGGCAACGCTCGACCCGCACTCGCACAACGGCCAGCGCTTCATGCCGGCGACGACACGCTTCCTGCAGTCTTTCTATCCCTGGCTGAACCGGGAACTCGGTATCGAACGACCACAGAGAAACCGCTTCACCTATCTGCAATGCTCGCACGTCCCGTCGGAATGGCATCCCGAATGGGTCGAGCAAAGCCTGAAACAGGCGGGCTTCGAGCCGCTGTTCGCTCCGCTTTACGAGCTCGGGCCCGAACTGCTGAACAAGACGGACACGCTTTACATCCCGAGCAGCCACGACGAGTTCTTCCTGAAAAGCCGGGCCGACGATCTCATCGCCTTTCTCGAACGTGGCGGAAACCTGGTCATTTGCGCGGAACCATGCCAGCCGTGGCTGCCGTTCATGGCGCCGTTCCACGCGGTTTCGCCGCGGCCGTTCAGCAACATCAAGGTTCGGGTGCGAAACGACCGCTTCGGGATCTTCTCCGACCTTGGAGACGGTTTCGATGGCTGGCAGAGCATTTTCGGCCAGTATGCGCGCGGCTGGACCGATCCGCCGCCCGGAGCGATCTGGCTGACCGATGTCGGGCCCGAGAGCGATCCGCAGCCGGCCGACTGGATCTGGCAATACCCGACGCAAACCGGGCGCGGCGGTTACGTCTTCATGCATAACGGCGATAACATGACCCGCTATCCGGACCATGGTCCGAACAAGGAGGCGCTCGTCGCCAACATCGCCGTCGCGCTCAGAAAGCTCTCTGTCGGCGAACTGCTGTTCTAGCGGGAGTGGGCTTAGGTCCTATTCCGACTTTCGACCTCGGGCGGAGTGAGGCGGCGGGCTTGCTGCGTGCGATGGCGTTATGGCGCTGTTTCGCCGCTCGACAGGCTGGTTGTGTCCCGTTACATCGCTTGCCATGCAATTTCGCTTCGACCGCACCGCATCCTTGTTTTCCGTCCTGCTATTCGCCGTCCGTCACTGCTTGCCGGTGTCGCCTTCCTGCTGGGCGTGGCGATTGAACTTGCACAGTATCTGGCGGCTACGTTTGGCCTTCGCATTTCCAATCGGATCCTGCGGATCGTCGTCGGCGCTACCCCGGACTGGTGGGATGTGCTCGCCTATGGGCTGGGTGCCGTCATCGTGCTCGGGCTGGCGACGCGCGGCCGTTTTTGGCAGCGCCGCTCGATCGTGGCCACCAAACTCTGATCAGGCGGGCTCGTCGACCGAAGCGCGAGCTGGCGAAACCAGTTCCATTGCGCCCGCAACCAGACGTGCAACATGTGCCGCATCCGGCGCCTCGCCAAAGAGGATTCGGTACATGATCGGCGAGACGACGCGGTCCATGACCGTGTCGACGTCCGGAAACCCTTCGCCACGAAGCTGCGCTCGCGCGGTAATCACCTCAATCTGCTGCCTAGTGAAGTTGCAACACTGATAGGCCCCGCTGCCATCCTGGGACGCCAACACATCGCGTATCATCTCGCGCCCCGGCTTTGACGACATTTCCTCGGCATATTGTTCCGCCCAGGCCAGAAGGTCGTTGCCGCCATTTCCGGTATCGATCGGTACCATGTCGGGCTTCAGGCGTTCGACTGCGACATCGGCCAGCAATTCCTGGATGTCGCCCCACCGGCGATAGATGGTCGAGGGCGTCACGCCCGCCTCCGCCGCGATCGCCGGAATGGTGATTGCGGCGCGCTCCATCCTTGTCATCAGCGCTTGCACGGCTGCGTGCACCGATGCCTGCACTCTGGCGCTGCGCCCGCCCGGGCGTGGACCTTCCCTGCCTGCCATTTTCAACGTGTCCTTTCCCGTTGCACATGGATCAGAAACTTTCACTGCATCATAAACGCAAATTATTTGCTTTTGTGACGCTTCGCCCTTACATCGCGTAAACGCAATGATTTAGCGTTAAGGATGATATAGATGGTCTCCTCTACCAAATCCAGTCGGGCTGGCGCCAATCCCATCGCCTTCCACGCAGTCACGCTTGCCACATTCTTCGGCGCATCGGCGGCACCCACGCCGCTTTACCGCATCTATCAGGAGAGCTTTGCTGCCTCGCCTGTGATGATGACCGGGATCTTCGCGGTCTATGCCTTTGCGCTTCTGTCCGCGCTGCTGGTGGCCGGCTCGATATCGGATCATCTCGGCCGGAAACCGGTGATCTTTGGTGCGCTGCTGCTCGAAATCGTGGCGATGGCGCTCTTCGTCGTTGCCGATGCACCGTCCTGGCTGATCGCAGCGCGCATCGTTCAGGGACTTGCGACTGGCATCGCCGGCGCATCGATCGGCGCAGCGCTGGTCGACGTCGATCGCGTGAAGGGCCAGCTCGTCAATTCGCTGGCGCCGCTGATCGGCATGGCCGTCGGCGCCTTGGGAACCAGTGCGCTCATTCAATACGGGCCATTTCCGCTGCATCTCGTTTATGGGCTGCTCTTGATCGGCTTTGTCGTGCTGGCAGCGGTGATATGGCTGACGCCGGAGACCGGCGGCAAACGGCCGGGCGCCCTGTCTTCACTCAGGCCGATGATCGCCATACCGCCTCAGATCAAGCGGCCGCTGGCGCAGGCGACCCCGATCAACATCGCCAACTGGGCGCTTGGCGGCTTCTATCTCTCGCTGATGCCGTCGCTTGTCGCATCCGTGACCGGAAGCCGTGCGCCGCTGACGGGCGGAGCCGTCGTCGCGGCGTTGATGGCAGCCGGTGCCGTCAGCGTTTTCCTGCGTCGCGCACGCGGTGCCCGGGCCAACGTAACCTTCGGCGTCGCGGCAACGACCTTGGGCATGCTGGTCGTGGTTGCCGGCACGCACCTTGCCAACGTTCCGGTGATGATCGTCGGCACGCTTTTGACCGGCGCCGGCTTCGGCACCAGCTTTCTCGGCATCATGGGGTCGATCATGCCGCTCGCCAAGGCTGATGAACGGGCCGGGCTGCTGTCCGCCTTCTACATCCAGAGCTATCTCGCCTTCAGCCTGCCGGCAATGGCAGCAGGCTTTCTGGCAAAGGAGCTCGGCTACCAGGCGACGACCGACACCTACGCGGCCGTCATCATAGTCACTGCGGTCGGAGGGCTGCTGGCAAGCCGGGAGCGCCGGGCAGGTGTGTTGCCGGCGTGATGACCGAACGTCGACGGTGCGCCTCGTCGACGTTCGAGCGGAGAAAGCTGTTCCCGGTGGAATAAGGTCTCGTGACGCCCGTTATTCCTTCGGACCGGAAATGCCGGTTCGTTCTCAACAAGGAGTTACGGGCATGAAAAACCACTGGAAACTGAGCGCCGCCCTCGTCGCCGGCGTTGCCGCCTTTGCCGGTGCGCAGGCACAGGCAAAACAAAGCACAGTGCCGGCGCAATCCGTCCACAGGCAGGCGGGTGGCCATAACGACGGCTCCATCATGGTTGCCGGCAACAGTTCCTCCAATTCGTCGAGCAACTCCTCATCGAACAGTTCGTCGAATTCAAGCTCCAATTCTTCGTCGAACAGTTCATCCAATTCGAGTTCGAACTCCAGTTCGAACTCGTCCTCCAACAGCTCTTCCAATTCCTCGTCGAATGGCTCGGACCGTTCCTATCGCCCGGGCAAGGTGTGGCATACGCGCTGAGGTCGCACGACAAACAAGACAAAGCGGGGACCGGGCAACCGGTCCCCGCTTCCTGTTGTCGGCAGCAAATCAGCGCGCGGCGCGCGCGATCTTTCGATACCAGCCGGAGCTTGCGATCGTGTTGCGGTAGACCACGTCCCGGCTTGCAGCCTCTTCGCCCGTTTCCGCCCGGATCTCCGCCCGGATTGCGGCATCGTCCCGACGAAAAGGAATGACTTGAACCAATGGCGTGCCCTTCTCGATCACATGCACGCCATCCGCTGCCGTCGCGAAGAACGGGAAGTGGATGTTGGCGCTGTAGGTGTCGGTATCGACGACGCCGGCCACGCACTCGAACGGCTGGGGCGGCCGGTTGAGCGGCGGCACGAACAAGCAACTCCAACCGGGCGGGGTGCGGATGGACCAGTAATTGTGAAACTTGCAGGGCGGGCTCGGCGCCTTCGGATTGCCGGCTACCTGATGGGCACCATGATTGCTGACCATCACCCGGTCGAATTCCCAGCCGGCCTCGACATTCTGCCCGTCGTCGCGGATTTCGAGGCGCACCGTGGCTGCCAGAGGCAGGATCCACCCTGTCGTCATGGCGTCGAGGAAGGGCATGCAGCGCTTGATGGTAAGACCATTGTCCCTGGCGGAAAGATGCTCAGGGTCGACCGCCGGAAGCTTGCGATACCAGTCGGGCAGGCTGCTCTTTGCTGCCAGCGGTGGCGCGATTATTCCGAGGTCCTGTGGATCGCAGAGGAATTGGATGTTTGACGGGTCTTTCTTCCAGAAGTGCAACATGTCCGTTCTCCGTTCGGGTGGACGGAAGAACGGATGCTGCCGGCGTTTATTCCATGGCCTCGAAAAACGCCGGCGCCGTTGCCGCCCTCGGCGCTTTTCGGAGAGTGCCGAGGGATCCGGTGTCGGACGTCAGGAAATCGCCTTCGCGGAGCGTTGAGCCCGGTACTGCGCGGCCGGAACGCCGCCCCAGCCCCAATTATCGAGTTCGACCTCCTCGATGATCACATAGGTGGAATCAAGCGGCTTGTTGAGCACGTTGAGCAGCACTTCGCTGACGCCGCTGATGATGGCCGCCTTTTCTTCTGGCGATACCGAAGTGCGATCGGCGGACGTTCCTTCGCGGGTGACCTGGACGGTGACGATAGGCATGGCAGTCTCCTTTGCGTTAAGGTGGAAAGTCTAAAATGACTGGCTCGACCAGCGGCCGAGCCAGGATCGACGGGGTCACCAGCGTCCGGCGTGCTGGCCTCCGTCGACGTGGAGAATTTCGCCGGTGACGAAATTGGCCGCCTCCAGATAGAGCACCGCATCGACGATATCGTCGATCTCGCCCATCCGGCCGACCGGATGCAGTGTCGCCAGTGCGGCGTGGGTCTCGGGCGCATGCATCGGGGTCTTGATGATCCCCGGCGAGACGGCGTTGACGCGTACTCCGGCTTTTGAAAACTCCATGGCGAGCGACTGGGTCACGGCGTTCAGTCCGCCCTTGGTCAAAGAGGCAAGCGCCGCCGGCAGGCCGGCGATCGGCTGATCGACGAGGCTCGTGGTGATGCTGACGATGTGGCCTGAGCCTTGTTTCAGCATTTCGGCGGCGGCACGCTGTGTGATGTGGAAGAAGCCGGCGACATTCACAGCCAGGTTGTGTTCGTAGTCCGCCAGGGTGAACTCGGTAAACGGCTTCGACAGGAAGACGCCGGCATTGTTCACCAGCGAATCGATGCGGCCGAAGCGCTCCAGAGCCACGGCCACGATCCGATCTGCCGTTTCCGGCTTGGCAATGTCACCCTGGACGGTTGCGACGTCGGGGTCACCGCTCTCCCCGATCGACCGGGACGTGGCGACGACGCGATAGTTACGGCTGCGATAGGCTTGCACCAACGCAGCGCCTATGCCTTGCGATGCGCCGGTGATGATGACGACTTTCTGCTCCTGGCTCATGATCTCGATCCTTTTCAGTTGCAGCGACCGCCATTGGCAATCGCCCTACGCCCTCGGCGTTGGTGCAGCTGTTTTAGATCCATTCTCGATCCGGCAGAATAATCGCCAGTTGGCGGACATCCGTGCGAAAATCGGTACAATCAACCAAGCGTTCCGGCCTCGCGGGCCAGGCGCGCAAATTCCGCGCGCAGGGTCGGAGCGGCAAAATCGACGAAGGCGCGCACTTTCGGAACGGACATGCGGCCCGGTGGCGCCAGCAGATGGACGGGCAAGGGTGGGTGCTCGGCATAAGCCAGCACGATCTTCAGCCGGCCGTTCCGCATGTGCTCGGCGACATGGTAGGAATAGAGCCTTGTCAGCCCTTTGCCATCCGCGGCCGAATCGGCCGCGGCGCGCACGCTGTTGACGATGCAACGTGGTTGCAGGTGAACCGTTCGAGGGATGGTCGAGCCCTTCGCCGGCGTAAAGGTCCAGCTTTCAAGACCGAAGTTGCTGAAGGCGACGATGCGATGGTTGGCGAGATCCGCCGGCTCCTCGATCGGCGGGTGATTGGCGAGATAATCGGGTGACGCGACGACGACGCGCCTGACATCACCGCCGAGGCGGGTGGCGATATCGGATGAATCGGCCAGTCGGCCAATGCGCAGCGCGATATCGATGCCCTCGTCGACGAGGTTGACGAAGCGATCGAGCAAAAGGAGCCGGACCGAGACATCCGGGTAGAGATCGAGGAAACGATCGACGATCGGGCGCAACACCTCCTCGCTGACGATCGGTGGCGCCGAGATCGTCAGCGTGCCGCGCGGTGCCGAGCGTTCGCCGCCGGCAAGCAAGTCTGCTTCCTCGAGATCGGTGAGCACGCGCCGGCACGCAGCCGCATAGCGTTCGCCGGCTTCACTCAGTTTCAGGCTGCGCGTCGTGCGATGCAAGAGCTCGACGCCGACATGCGCCTCGAGGAATCCCAATGCCCGGCTGACCGCCGTCGGTGAGCGGTTCAGCCGCCTTGCGGCACCGGCGAGGCTGCCCTCGTCGATAGCGGTGACGAAGACCTTCATGGCGTCGATGCGGTCCATTCTGCCGATCTCCGGAGTAATAGCTGCTAAAGGGCAACTATTCCCCCGGCGAGCGGCCGGAGTAAAGGCCTGCGCAGCAACGGCGAGCGATCGTCGCTGCCGCTGAGGATGCGGGAGAAAGCTCTCTGAAGCCGCGAAGCCGTTAATTCTGGTCGAGCGCTTTCGTGAGGCTCAGTGCCACCAGCGTGCAGATCGCGCCGGAGATCAGATAACCGCCGATGAAGACGATGCCGAAGCTAGTTGCAAGCCCAAGCGCCACCAGCGGCGCGAACGCCGCACCGACGAGCCAGGCCAGATCCGAGGTGAGCGCTGCCCCCGTGTAACGGTAGTACTGGGTGAAGCGCGAGGACACGGCACCGGAGGCCTGGCCGAAGGTCAGGCCGAGAACGGCAAAGCCGATCAGGATATAGGCATCCTGTCCAGCCCCACCGGCGTCAAGCAGGAAGGGGGCGGAGAAACTGAAGATCGCGATCAGCGTCGCGCCGAGCATCAGCTCGTTGCGGCGGCCGATCCGGTCGGCGATCAGACCCGACACCACGATGCCGACGACGCCGACGCCGGCACCTGCCACCTGGACCATGAGAAACCGGGCCGCCGACTGTCCGCCATTGAGGATGACCCAGCTGAGCGGAAAGATCGTCACCAGATGGAACATCGCAAAGCTGGCGAGCGGCACGAAAGCGCCGAGTACCACGTCGACCGCATGTTTGCTCAGCATTTCGAACACCGGGCGGGCCTGCAGCTCCTGCGCGTCCATCGCCGCGCCGAACTCCTTGCTGCCGACGATACGCAGGCGCGCAAACAGCGCCACGACGTTGATCGCAAATGCCACGAAGAAGGGGTAGCGCCAGCCCCAGGAAAGGAAGTCCTCCTCGGAGAGATTGGCGACGAAATAGCAGAAGATGATGCTAGCGAGCGCAAAGCCGATGGGCGCGCCAAGCTGCGGGATCATTGCATACCAGCCGCGGTGGTTCGGGGGCGCGTTGAGGTTGAGCAGCGACGCCAGCCCATCCCAAGCGCCGCCGAGCGCAAAACCCTGGCCCAATCTGAACAGCGCCAGCAGCGCCACCGCCCAGAAGCCTATGGTCTCAAAGCCCGGCAGGAAGGCGATCGATGCGGTCGAGCCGCCAAGGATCACCAGGGCAATCGTCAGCTTGGTGCCGCGGCCGTAGTTGCGGTCGATCCACATGAAAACCAGCGAGCCGACAGGGCGCGCGATGAAGGCCAGCGGAAAGATCGCGAACGACAACAATGTGGCCGCGACCGGATTGGGCGCAAACGGGAAGATGAGCTTTGGAAAAACCAGGATCGAGCCGAGGCCGTAGACGAAGAAGTCGAAGAACTCCGACATGCGGCCAATGACAACGCCGATGGCGATGCTGCCCGGTGACAAGGGCTTGTCGTCATGGATGCGACGGGCGTCCCGCTCAAGGCCTGAAGACGTAGGATTTACGACCGAGCTCATGAATTCCTCCCGGCGATTTATGCCGCCTCGTCGAAATGTTGATCAATCAACGCCCGAGATCAAGGAAGCGGCGAAAAAAAACGTGGACTCACCGAGATCTTCCCAATGGTCAGCCGGCGAGGATGCACTAGATTGGGCATTTGCGGACGTCGCTGTCTATTCTGCTGCGATGCGACAGAATGCTGCAGTGCGACGAACAACCTCATTCCGCCGAGCCCGATACGCGACTAGTGCCGAATAGACAAAACGCAAATGGAGCCCGAAATGCCCACTCCATTGAAGCTCGCCGGACGATCGGCCGTTCTTCTATCGACCCTGGTCCTTGCCGGGTGCGACATGGTCGTGATGTCGCCCTCCGGCGATATCGCGGCACAGCAGAGAGATCTGATCGTCGTTTCGACGATCCTCATGCTCATCATCATCGTGCCGGTGCTTTTCCTGACGCTGTTCTTCGCCTGGCGCTACCGCCAGTCCAACACGGCTGCAAAATACGATCCGGAATGGCATCACTCGACCGGGCTCGAAGTCGTCATCTGGTCCGCGCCGCTGGCAATCATCATCGCGCTCGGGGCCATCACCTGGATCAGCACCCACAAGCTCGACCCCTACAGGCCGCTCGACCGGATCGACGCCGACAGGCCGGTGCCTGCCGACATCAAGCCCCTGACCGTCGAGGTGGTGGCGCTCGACTGGAAATGGCTGTTCTTCTATCCGGATTACGGCATCGCCACCGTCAACGAGATGGCGGCACCCGTCGACGTGCCGATCAATTTCAAGCTCACCGCCTCCTCGGTGATGAACTCGTTCTACGTGCCGGCGCTCGCCGGCATGATCTACACGATGCCCGGCATGCAGACCCGGCTGCACGCCGTCATCAACAAGAAGGGCGAGTATGAAGGGCTGTCGTCGAACTACAGCGGCGACGGTTTTTCGCACATGCGTTTCAAGTTCCATGGGCTCGACCAGGCCGGCTTCGATCGGTGGATCGCAAGGGTCAAGAGCAACGGCACGATGCTCAACCGCGACGCCTACCTGAAGCTTGAGAAGCCGAGCACCAAGGAACCGGTCCGCTACTTTTCCAGCGTCGAGGATGGGCTTTTTGAAGCTGTGCTGAACATGTGCGTGCGCCCCGGCCAGATGTGCATGAGGGACATGATGCACATCGACATGATGGGCGGCGGCGGCGTCGAAAGTCACGAGAACCGCGCCAAGCTCGAGCACGACAACCGTCATGCGGGTGAGACGGGCCATGCCGGCGAAGCTGCGCCCGGCGCGACTTTCCCGGCAACGGGCAATCCGTCGAAAAGCGAAGAGCCGGCCGAAGGCATCGACAAGGAACCGCAGTCGATGAACCACGACATGCACAACATGCACGGTGATCAGAAGCCGCCCGCCGAGAGCCAGGACGGTCCGGCGCCGGCGCAGTTGAACAATTCCGGCACCACCACTCAGCCCTGAAGCCGCATTTCAAGAGAATTTGGATAGCCCTATGTTCGGTAGCACCAACCTCACACAATTCATCTTCGGGCGGCTCACCTGGGAGGCGATCCCCTATCACGAGCCGATCCTGGTCGCGACCTTCATCGCCGTTGCGATCGGCGGCATCGCCGTCCTGGCGCTGATCACCAAATACAAGCTCTGGGGCTATCTCTGGCACGAATGGTTCACGTCGGTCGATCACAAGAAGATCGGCATCATGTACGTGATCCTGGCGCTGGTCATGCTGATGCGCGGCTTTGCCGATGCGATCATGATGCGCCTGCAGCAGGCGATCGCCTTCAACGGCAACGAGGGCTATCTCAATCCGCATCACTACGATCAGATCTTCACCGCCCACGGCGTGATCATGATCTTCTTCATGGCCATGCCTTTCGTCACCGGCCTGATGAACTACGTGGTTCCGCTGCAGATCGGCGCGCGCGACGTTTCCTTCCCGTTCCTCAACAATTTCTCGTTCTGGATGACCACGGCCGGGGCGGTGATCATCATGATGTCGCTGTTTGTCGGCGAGTTCGCGCGCACCGGATGGCTTGCCTATCCGCCGCTGTCGGGCGCCGATTACAGTCCGGGCGTCGGGGTCGACTATTATATCTGGGGCCTTCAGGTGGCGGGGGTCGGAACGACGCTGTCGGGCATCAACCTGATCGCGACCATCGTCAAGCTGCGCGCGCCCGGCATGACGTTGATGAAGATGCCGGTCTTCACCTGGACGTCGCTCTGCACCAACATCCTGATCGTCGCCACCTTCCCGATCCTGACGGCGACGCTGGCGCTCTTGTCGCTCGACCGCTACGCCGGCACCAACTTCTTCACCAATGACCTTGGTGGCAACCCGATGATGTATGTGAACCTCATCTGGATCTGGGGCCATCCGGAAGTCTACATCCTCATCCTGCCGGCCTTCGGCATCTTCTCCGAAGTCGTCGCCACATTCTGTGGCAAGCGCCTCTTCGGCTACGCCTCGATGGTCTACGCCACCTGCGTGATCATGATCCTGTCCTATCTCGTCTGGTTGCACCACTTCTTCACCATGGGGTCGGGTGCGTCGGTCAACGCCTTCTTCGGCATCACCACGATGATCATCTCGATCCCGACGGGCGCGAAGATGTTCAACTGGCTCTTCACCATGTATCGCGGCCGCATCCGCTACGAAGTGCCGATGCTGTGGACCGTCGGCTTCATGGTCACCTTCGTCATCGGCGGCATGACCGGGGTGATGCTGGCGATCCCGCCGGCCGATTTCGTGCTGCACAACTCGCTGTTCCTGATTGCCCACTTCCACAACGTCATCATCGGCGGCGTCGTGTTCGGCCTGATGGCGGGCCTCGTCTACTGGTGGCCGAAGGCCTTCGGCTACAAGCTCGATCCGTTCTGGGGCAAGATGAGCTTCTGGTTCTGGCAGATCGGCTTCTTCTTCGCCTTCATGCCGCTCTACGTGCTCGGCCTGATGGGCGTCACCCGCCGCGTCAGCCAGTTCGAGGATCCCTCGCTGCAGATCTGGTTCATCATCGCCGCCTTCGGCGCGGTGCTGATCGCGCTCGGCATCGCCTCCTTCGTCGTCCAGCTCGTCGTCAGCTATCTGAGGCGCGACCAGCTGCGCGACACCACGGGCGATCCTTGGAATGCCCGCACGCTGGAATGGTCGACCTCGTCGCCGCCGCCGGACTACAACTTCGCCTTCACCCCGGTCGTGCACGACCATGACAGCTGGTACGACATGAAGAACCGCGGCTACGAGCGTCCGCTCGGCGGCTTCAAGCCGATCCATATGCCGAAGAACACCGGCACGGGCGTCATCCTCGCCGGTATCAGCGTCGTGCTCGCCTTCGCGCTGATCTGGTACATGTGGTGGCTGGTGGTCGTGTCGTTCGTTGCCATCCTGGTCGTGGCGATCGGCCATACGTTCAACTACAACCGGGATTTCTACATCCCAGCCGAGACCGTGACGGCAACCGAGGACGCCCGGTCCGAACTTCTGGCGGAGCGCAGCTGAGATGACGAACGCCACCCAAACCGAAGCGCCGCAGTTCTACCTTGAGGAAGAGCACCATCCCGAAGGCAGCACCATGCTGGGCTTCTGGATCTACCTGATGAGCGACTGCCTCATCTTCGCCGTGCTGTTTGCCACCCATGGCGTGCTTGGGCGAAACTATGCGGCCGGCCCGTCACCTGCCGATCTGTTCGACCTGTCGCTCGTCGCCATCAACACGGCGATGCTGTTGTTCTCGTCGATCACCTACGGTTTTGCCATGCTCCAGATGGAGCGCAACGCCAAGATGGAGACGATCTTCTGGCTAGGCGTCACTGCCGTGTTCGGCCTCGCCTTCCTCGGTCTCGAACTCTATGAGTTCTACCACCTGATCCAGGAGGGTGCCGGCCCGACGCGCAGCGCCTTCCTGTCGTCGTTCTTCACGCTCGTCGGCACCCACGGACTGCACGTCACCTTCGGCATTATCTGGATCGTGACGATGATGGTGCAGGTCAGGATGCACGGACTGATACCGGAGAACCGCCGCCGGCTGATGTGTCTGTCGATGTTCTGGCACTTCCTCGACGTCATCTGGATCGGCGTCTTCTCCTTCGTCTATCTGATCGGAGTCATCGGATGAGCTCACAGCCCCACAGCCTTGCGCACGAAGATGCTCATGAGGCCCATCACGGCCACAGCCACGGCCATGAAGCGGGCCATGGGTCGCTGCGAAGCTACATGGTCGGCTTTGCGCTGTCCGTCGTCCTGACGGCCATTCCCTTCGCGCTGGTCATGAGCGGCGCGCTCGACAGCAAGATGGCGACGGCCGTCGTCGTCATGGGTCTCGGCGCCATCCAGATCGTCGTGCACATGATCTTCTTCCTGCACATGAACCAGCGCTCGGAGGGCGGCTGGACGATGATGGCGCTGATCTTCACCCTCATCATCGTCGGTATCGCGCTCGCCGGTTCGCTCTGGGTCATGCATCACCTCAACGTCAACATGATGCCGATGACCCACGAGATGATGAAGAACATGCCGTGACGGCCCGTTGACGGGTACGGCGATGGACGACCGTTCGGCAGAGACAAGGCGGGGGGCAGAGCCCTCCCGCTCCCGTCTCGTTCTGACTGTCGCCTTGTCGGTGCTGATGGCGGCTTTCGTCGTTCTCGGCACCTGGCAGGTGAAGCGGCTTTTCTGGAAGCTCGACCTGATCGCGCGCGTAGACGCCCGGGTGCATGCCGAACCGGTGCCGGCTCCACCCCAATCGGAATGGCCCGGCATCAGCGCGGACAAGGACGAATATCGTCGCGTCACTGCGACGGGTCTTTTCGCCCATGACAAGGAAGTCCTGGTCCAGGCTGTCACCGAACGGGGCGCCGGTTTCTGGGTCATCACGCCCATGGTCGTTGACGACCATACGACCATCCTCATCAACCGTGGTTTTGTGCCAGCGGATCGACGCGATGCTGCCGCACGCCCGCAAAGCCAATTGCCTAGGGCTGGCCGGGTCGCCGGCCTCCTTCGCATGACCGAGCCGGACGGCGGTTTCCTGCGCGCCAACGACCCGGCCGCCAGCCGATGGTATTCGCGCGATATCGATGCGATTGCCAGAGCGCAGGACCTGGTGGATGTCGCGCCCTATTTCATCGATGCAGACGCCACGCCCAATCCCGGCGGCCTGCCGGTCGGCGGCTTGACCGTGATCAGCTTTCGCAACAGCCACCTCGTCTACGCGGCGACCTGGTTCGTGCTCGCCCTGATGAGCGCCGCGGGCATCGTGGTCGTCCATCGCGTGCGCAGGTGAGCTGCGAACAGCCTCGAGCGCTGGTCCGATCGCCCTGTCATGCTCGACGGCGCGACAGCCGGTAGACGCTCGCCGGCGGGAGATTGAGCGGCACCCAGCGCAGGAACGACGCCTCGAGGCGAAGTATTTCGAGCAGCGCTGCCGGCACGGGGCAACGCGGTCCGTAGGTGAACTGGAAGAGGCAACCGTCATCGGCAAGGTGTCGAAAGACCGCCTCAAGGATATCGCGAACCGCTTGTCTCGGCATGGAGAGCAGCGGCAGGCCGCTGATGGCGGCGCCGATCTTGCGTGTTTTCGACAACCGCAAGTGCTGCGCATCACCCTCGATCAGTGTTGCCTCTGGAAAACGGCCCCGCAGCAACGCGGCAAAGGCCGGATTTCGTTCCACCAGAACCAGTTGGTCCTGTCGGACACCATTTTGCAGAAGTGCGCGCGTGAAAATGCCGGTACCTGGGCCAAGTTCCAGGACATCACCGGTGTACCGGCCGATTTCGGTGGTCATGGCTGCGGCCAATCGCGTGCTCGAAGGAGCGATAGCGGCGACTTCCAACGGCTTTGTCAGCCATGAGCGCAGGAAGAGCAGGGTGTCCGATGCGGTATTGGTCAAGGTGTGGCTCCCGTTGTTGAACGGGAGCAGGTATTGCGCCTTGCAGCGCCGCAAGCATTAACCCGGGTTAAGTCAGGTATCCGCTTCCTCGCGAACGCGCTTTGCGATGCGGCTGAGGCCGACCGGCGTGATGCCGAGATAGCCTGCAAGGTCCTTCTGGGGTGCGCGCAAGACCAGATCCGGTTCCTCGGCGATCAGCGACCGGTAGCGTTCCTCCGGATCGAGCGTCAGGAACTGGCGCTCGCGACGCTCCTTGCGTTCGGCAAGGATCATCAGGGCGTTGCGCAGCATCCGCGACCAGCCGAGATCGGTGTCGACCAGCGCTTGCAGCGTCGCGAACGGAATTCTCTCCAGACGACAGGTTTCGATGGCGACCGCGGAAAAGGTGGCGCGTCCCATTGGCAGCAAGGCCGAAAGACTTGCGAAAAACCGCCCTTCGGTAGCGAAGGATTTGATCCATTCCTCGCCGTCGGCGCGAAGGTAGGTGAGCTTAACCAGGCCGGTCTCGATTACATAAATGTAGGGATGCGGCTCGTCCTGGCCGAAAATCGTCTCTCCGGGCTTCACCGGGCGAACATGAATTGCCTCGGCCAGGCGCTCCGTATTCGCAAGCGATTGCCCCGCAATGCGCTCGAACAGTGAAATTGCCGCCCCTTTCGCGTGCTTAACCTCGGTTAATGCCATCCGCTTCCTCTTGCTCCAGGCTCGATTGTTCAATCAACGGGAATAGATAACATGGCACGATATGTCGTCACTGGGGCAAGTTCCGGGATAGGTCTGGAAATTGCGCTGCACCTGGCCGCAAAAGGCCACAGCGTCGTTGCGCTCGGCCGCGACAGGGAGCGACTGAGAGGCCTGGCGCACCGTGATCAAAGGATCGAGGTGCGGGTGCTGGATATCCGAGACAAGGCGGCCGTTGCCGCCTTTGGTGCCGAATTGGCGGAAGCAGATGTCATCGACGGTCTCATCAACAACGCGGCCATCCAACACAATGTCAGGCTCGATGAGTCACACTACGGCATCGACCAGATCGTCGCCGAAGTCGAGACCAATCTTGTCGCCCCCATCATCCTGTCGCGGCTGCTTCTGCCGAACACGCCTGCGCGCCCGTTCGTGATCGTCAATATCGGCTCTGCCCTTGCGTGCTATCCAAAGGCGACTTCGGCAGTCTACAGCGCCACGAAGGCGGGCTTGCGCATGTTTTCGGATGCTCTTCGGGTGCAATACGAGCAGACCTCCGTCAGAGTGGTGGATGTGGTGTTGCCGTTGGTCGAGACGCCCATGACCGATGGGCGCGGCCGCGGCAAAATCACCGCCAACACGGCCGCCGCAGCAATCGTACGCGCTCTGGAGCCCGGCAGGTCGCGGGTTCATGTCGGCAAGGCAAAACTGCTGAAACTGTTGCAAGTCATCGCTCCGCCTGTCGCTGCCGCGATCATCAGAAAGCTCTGATTTCTGATTTGAGCAGGCCTGTCGAAGATGCCGATGCCAGCGGCCACGGGCTCGCTCGACATGCAAGCCAGGCATCAGGCTCCGACCGGTCCAGAACGTCACGGACGGCTCGGACGCCAAACCATGTCCGTTGGCGCCCTCTTCCATTTGGCCGGTTCGAAATCCGATGTCGTTTCGTCAAACAGTCCGGGTGCACGCCGGAAGCCCGCATCTGTTCCACCGGTGACGGGTCAACGGCAACAGGCGCCATCGTTCTTGACAGGAAGAGCGATGGCGCCGTGTGCCTTCGGTCTTACTTGAGGTACAGGGTCAGGCTGCCGTCGGCTGCCTGTTCAGCCCCGACGATGTTGTTGAGTTCGACATTTTGGGTCTTGAGCTTGGCGACAAGATCCTTGTTGCCGTCGACCGCCTTGTGCAGGGCGGCCAGCTGGGCGGGTGTTGCCTGGTCGATCCAGGTTCTGGTCTCGCTCAACTTGTCCAAGGTGTCGATATTGACCACCGTGAACTTGTCGCCCTTGAAGCTGTGCACCGTCTGTTCGATTTCTGCCGGCCAATTCATGGTCGTGCTTGCCGCGTAGGAGATGCCGCCGAAGGTCATGGCGGAAAGCGCTGCGATAAGGGAGAGCTTTGCGATGCGGTTCATGATCATTCTCCTTGGTTGTGCAGCATCCCGCATGTGCGCCAGGCCGAGGTGAACCCCTGCGAGCCGTCGTCAAACGGGTCTCATTGGTCGCCACAGGTCCTTTGCGGGCGTTTTCGCCCACACTGAAGATGCCGGGTTGTTTCGAAGGTCGGGACAGTGGGCTCTCCAGCAATCAGTGCTGGATTGTGCCGTTCCGATGACTGAAAAATGGTAGCCAATCGTGACATTTTGGTGGCGCAAGTCACTGGAATATAATTACAAATTCTTTATGCACCGATCGGTGGCCGACAAGGCGAAGTAATGACGGATCACGACGCCCATCATCGATGGAACGCTTTGCCCATTCGGCTCGCGTGGTGGGCGCCGACGACCTGCCGTCATTCGGACCGGAGCGGCCTGAGATGCCGGCGGGTTCGTCGGCGGCCGCCGGGTTCTCCGCCGCAAGACCGCTCCGCAACCGTGACCCCGCCCAGGAACTGAACTTTCGCGACGTGGTGCCGTTGGCAAAGCCGGTTACGATCGCCAGGCCACCCCGGGCCGGTTGGGTCTTGTGAATGCCCGCCGGATGTGGACACTCACTTCGCCGTGAAGAACGTCAAGAGGACCTTTCCCTTCTCGCCAAGCAGGCACACGAACCGATCTGCCTTGCCAGCCGTGCCGTTGCGCTCGATATAGGCCTCTCCAAGGATCACCGTCTTGACCGACACGTCTTCGACCTTGGTGTCGGCGGCGGTGATTGCGAGGCTTTCCGGGTCCAGGACCAGCCCCGTAATGTCGGAGGAATGCTCCTGAAGCGCGACAAGACCGGTCGATTTGCAGGCAGTGACCGCAGGGTCCTCGGGTGTCTGGGCGCGTGCCGCAGCAGCGCATGGGAGTGACAGTATCAATGCGACGATGAAGTGTTTGGGCGCCATCTGAGGGAATCACCTTCCGTTTGCAAGATGCGACGACCTCCGCCGCACCGCTCAACGTCAAGGGGTTGCGTTCGGTTCCCGAGGATCTGGGCTGCTGTGGCGTGCACGCGGGCACTAGTGAGCCCTCGAAGCCAGAAAAAATTGCAGGCACCGACCGGCCGGCGTCGCAGGGCTCCTTCGTGTTCAAAGGGCGATCGGAACGGGATTTCACAGCGTGCGCGAGCGGCGTCGGGCACGGCCAGAGAACGCATCGCCGAGCTTTCTCCGAGCCCGCCTGCGAGAAGCGACAGGTCGTCGTTAACCTTTTGTTAACCATCCGTCGCCTAGATCCCGTCAACGAAAAATTAACGAAGATGATCAAAGTGCTAACAGACCCTCGTTCGATCCGTATCAAGGGCCGCTCGTTCCTGAGCCTGGCGCTGTCGCCCGAGCTGCCGCTCGATCAGTGGCTGACGCGGCTCGACGATCTGGCCGCCCGCTCGGCCGGGTTTTTTCTCGGCCGGCCTGTTGTGCTCGACATCGTCGACCTGGAGATCGACCGGCCGCAGTTGAAGGGCCTGCTCGACGAACTTGCCACGCGCAACGTCCGCGTTCTCGGGATCGAGGGCGGCCGTCCGTCGCTGTTCGAGCCGGGCATGCCACCGTCGATGCGCGGCGGCCGGCCGGCGCCAGAATTCGAGGCCGCGGCGGGCGAACTGATCGCCGGAGAGACGAAGGCGCACGAGCAAGTGACCGTCATCGGACAGGAAACGCCGGCGGCGCGGGCCACCGCCTCGATCATCGTGCGCGAGCCGGTGCGTTCCGGCCAGTCGGTGATCTTTCCCGAGGGCGACGTTACCGTGATCGGCTCGGTCGCGTCAGGCGCGGAAATCATCGCCGGTGGTTCGATCCATATTTACGGCGCGCTGCGCGGACGGGCGCTTGCGGGTTCGGTGGGCAACACCTCGGCACGCATCTTCTGCCGCCGCCTGGAAGCGGAGTTGCTGGCGATCGACGGCGTCTACAAGACCGCCGACGACATGGCCGCCGAGCTTCGCGGACAATCGGTGCAGCTTTGGCTCGAAGACGATTCGATCATGGCAGAGAGACTTAACTGAGCCGGTGCCGGCCAGGAAACAGGAGCGGAAGATGGCGAAAGTAGTTGTTGTTACATCGGGCAAAGGCGGCGTCGGCAAGACGACGTCGACCGCTGCTCTCGGCGCGGCGCTCGCGCAGCGCAACGAGAAGACCGTCGTCGTCGATTTCGATGTCGGCCTGCGCAATCTCGACCTCGTCATGGGTGCCGAGCGCCGGGTCGTCTACGACATGGTCAACGTCATTCAGGGCGACGCCAAGCTGCCCCAGGCGCTGATCCGCGACAAGCGCCTCGACACGCTGTTCCTGTTGCCGGCATCGCAGACCCGCGACAAGGACAGCCTGACGCCGGAAGGCGTCGAGCGTGTGATCAATGACCTGAAGAAGCATTTCGACTGGATCATCTGCGACAGCCCCGCCGGCATCGAGCGCGGCGCGACGCTTGCCATGCGCCATGCCGACATGGCGGTGATCGTCACCAATCCGGAAGTCTCCTCGGTTCGCGACTCCGACCGGATCATCGGCCTGCTCGACGCCAAGACTGAGAAGGCCGAACGCGGCGAACGGGTCGAAAAGCACCTGCTGCTCACCCGCTATGACGCGCTGCGCGCCGAGCGTGGCGACATGCTGAAGGTCGAAGATGTGCTGGAAATCCTGTCGATCCCGCTTCTCGGCATCGTGCCCGAGAGCATGGACGTGCTCAGGGCTTCCAACATCGGCGCTCCGGTGACGCTTGCCGACAGCAAGTCCGCCCCGGCGCTCGCCTATCTCGACGCCGCCCGCCGGCTGGCCGGCGAAGCCGTGCCGATGACCATCCCGGGTGAAAAACGCGGCCTGTTCGGCAAGATCTTCGGACGGAGGGCAGCATGAGCATTTTCCGTTTCTTCAAGAAGCAGACCTCAGCGCCGACGGCGCGCGAGCGGCTGCAGGTGCTGCTGGCGCATGAGCGCGCCTCGGTCGGCCAATCGGATCTCGTTGCGATCCTCAGGGAGGAGATCCTTGCGGTCATCTCCAAGCACGTCCAGATCGACGACGACAAGGTCACCGTCAAGATGGACCGCGGCGAGCACGTGACGACGCTGGAAGTCGACATCGAGATCCCGCTCGCGGCAAGCGCTCGGGCCGCCTGACCCTTCGGCCGGTTCCGTGCTACTGCATCGTCCTTGCGGCGCGCGTCATCCGTGATGCGCGCCGGTATCGGGGTCTGCCATGTCGGTCGAGCAAGTGGAGTGCATCGTTGCGGGCGCCGGGGTCATCGGCCTAGCCGTCGCGCGTGCGCTGGCGCAAGCCGGCCGCGAGGTGATCCTCGTCGAAGCGGCCGATCGCATCGGCAGCGGGACATCGTCGCGCAACAGCGAGGTCATCCACGCCGGCATCTATTACCCGCCCGGCAGCCTGATGGCGCGACTGTGTGTCGAAGGCAGAATTCTCCTTTATGATTATTGCCGCGAACGCGGCATTGGTCACCGGCAGTGCGGCAAGCTTATCGTCGCGACCTCGGCTGCCGAACTGCTGCATTTGCCTACTATCGCCGCCCGGGCGACGGAAAACGGCGTGACGGATCTGCGCCAGATCTCGGCTGCGGACGCCCGCAGTCTCGAGCCTGCGCTCGCCACGACAGGCGCATTGCTGTCGCCGTCGACAGGCATCATCGACAGCCATGCCTACATGATGGCGCTGCTTGGCGACGCCGAGAATGATGGCGCGGTTTTGGTACTCAACAGCCCCGTCGAGCGTGGCCGGGTTGCCAATGGCGGTGTTGTCGTGGATGTCGGCGGGGCCGAGCCTGTGAGCCTAGCGTGCCGCCTGTTCGTCAACGCCGCGGGTCTCGCCGCACCGAAGCTGGCGCGGTTGATCGAGGGGATGCCTCCAGCACTCGTGCCGAGGGAATATTATGCCAAGGGCGATTATTTCTCGCATGTCGGCAAGGCGCCGTTCTCGCGGTTGATCTACCCTGTGCCGGTTAAGGGCGGTCTCGGCATTCATCTGACGCTCGATATGGCCGGTCAGGCCCGCTTCGGACCCGATATCGAGTGGATCGACACGTTGAACTATGACGTCGATCCGGCGAAGGCCACGTCGTTCTATGCCGGTGTCCGCCGCTATTTCCCCGATCTGAAGGACGGCGCACTGGTGCCGGCCTATTCCGGTATCCGGCCGAAGATCGTGCCGCCCGAAGTGGCAAGCCAGGATTTCGTCGTGCAAGGGCCAAGCGTGCACGGGGTGCCCGGTCTGATCAACCTCTTCGGCATCGAATCGCCTGGCCTCACCGCATCTCTGGCGCTCGCGAGGATTGTGGCGGAAACCTAGCGTCTTTGCTCCGTTCACCCCTTGTTTTCGTCGCGCGCGCGTGCCGCAAAACTGTCGATGGCCGATGCCAGTTTTTCGGCTCCTTGGCGCAGTTCTTCCGGTGTCAGCGCGGCATAGCCGAGCACCAGACCGGCGACGACGGGTTTGCGCTCGAGATAGAGCGGCGACACGGGGTAGATGCCGATCCCCGCGGTTCTGGCGATTTCGATCAGCCGCGCCTCATGCCGCGCACCGATGTTGCGGAACCAGGCCACGACATGCAGCCCTGCCGATGTGCCGACGATGTCGATCTTTTCACCGAAGCATGATGTCAGCGCCGCGATCAGGGCGGCGCGGCGTTCGGCATTGGACCGGCGCATCTTGCGGACATGTCGCTCGTATGACCCGGTGTCCAAAAGGATCGCGAGCGCCTCCTGCTCAAGGCTCGCGCTATGGCGGTCGGCAAGCTGCTTGCATCGTGTGAACACGTTGATCAGTGGCCTGGGAATGACGAGATAACCGAGCCGGAGGGTCGGTGAGAGCGTCTTGGAGACCGTGCCGATATAGATGACCCGATCCTGATCCGATTGAAACAAGGGCGGTATCGGCTTCACGTCGTAGCGGTACTCGCCGTCGTAGTCGTCCTCGACGATATAGGCTCCAACCGAGTAGGCCCATTGCAGCAGCGCATCCCGCCGGCTCTGGGGCAGGACGCCGCCCAGCGGGAACTGGTGGCTCGGCGTCACGAAGGCGAGAGCCGATTTTTCCTGATGTGGCAATTCTTCGACGAGGAGCCCGGAATTGTCGCAGGATACGGCAACGATGTCGGCACCAGCGGCGGCCATGACGTTGCGTGCCATCGCATAGCACGGGTCCTCCAGGATGACGCGATCGCCGATATTAACGAGAACGCGTGCACAGAGGTCGAGCGCTTGCTGCGAGCCCGACACGACGATGATCTGGTCGACGTCACAGCGAATGCCGCGCCCCCGCCAGAGGTAACCCTGGAGCTGCTGTCTCAGGGCGGCGGAGCCGGCCGGATGTTCGTAGGAAAGGCTGTCGCGGCGGCGAAGCAGCGCGGCATTCATCGCCCGTCGCCACAGGAGCGTCGGAAAGTCGGCGGAGGCAATATCGCCGTAGCGAAAATCGAACTCCAGCCCCGTCTGCCGCGTCGGATAGTGGATCGGAAGTTCCATCAGACGGGCGGCATAGTCGGATAGTGGCAACGGCAAACGATGGTCAACTTGTCTCCCACGCAACGTTCCGGGCCTGGTCATGTCGGAGACGACGGATGCTGAACCCTGGCGGCTGGTCACGTAGCCTTCGGAGGCGAGTTGGTCGAACGCTGCCGTGACCGTTGTGCGCGACACGCCCAGTTCGTCCGCGAGCGTCCGGCTTGATGGCAGCCGGTCGCCGGGGGCGTAAACGCCAGCGCCGATCTGATCGCGCAGATCGAGGTAGATGCGGCGGGCGGCTCCCGTGCGGCTTGGTCTCCCACCATCCAACTGGCCCAATGAAAATCTCCAAAACTGGATGTTTATCTTGTGCCAGTTAACGCCGATGCTCTGCCGAGTTCAAGGAGGGTTCGATGTACACGCCGCCAGCTTTTGTGGTCGACGACACGAGTGAAATCCAAGCGATGATGCGGGCATGCCGCATCGCCACCTTCATCACCGCGACGGCTGAAGGCCCGGTGGCGACACCGCTGCCGATGTTTCTCGACGCCGGAGAGGGCGACGGCGGCACGTTGTACGCCCATCTCGCCCGCCCGAACCCGCAATGGCAGAAACCGGTCATAGGCGACGGTCTTGCCGTCTTCATGGGCCCCGACGCCTACATCACGCCGGCCTGGTATGCCACCAAAGCCGAACATGGAAAGGTCGTTCCGACCTGGAACTACACCGCCGTCCAGGCAAAAGGCCCGGTGGAGTTCTTTGATGATCCGGGCCGACTGCTCGATGTCGTCACGCGGTTGACAGACATCCATGAGGGGGGAGCAGCAAACCCATGGGCCGTCAGCGATGCCCCGCCGGCATTCATTGCCGCGCAATTGCGTGGCATCGTCGGGATCCGAATGCCGATCACGCACCTGACCGGCAAGCGCAAGTTCAGCCAGAACCGTTCAGAAGCGGACCGGGTGGGCGTCAGGAACGGCCTTGCGGAAAGCCATCGCGATTTTGACCGCGCTATTGCGGGGATGATCCCCGTTCCACCATCCTCATCGTGAGACAGATGCATGTTCAGACCTGATTTCAATCCGCAGCCGACACTGCGTGGTGCGGCCATTCATCTCCGGCCGCTCGGGCCAAACGATCTCGAGGGGCTGCATTCGGCCGCAAGTGATCCTGCGGTGTGGGCAGGACATCCGGCAACGGATCGCTACAAACGGGAAAAATTCGAACCCTACTTCGCCACGTTGCTGGCAAGCGGAGCGACGCTTGTGGCCATCGACCGGCAGTCCGGCGATATCATCGGATGCTCGCGCTACTACGTCGCCCCCGATATGCCGGACAGCATCTCGATCGGCTTCACCTTCCTAAACAACGCCTATTGGGGTGGTGGCACCAATTTCGAAATGAAGCGGCTGATGCTCGGCCATGCCTTTCACACCTATCGCGATGTCTGGTTTCATATCGCGCCAACAAACATTCGCTCGCAAAAGGCGACGGCAAAGCTCGGTGCGGAACATGTCTACGACGCGACCTTGGACCTGTCGGGTACGCCATCGCCGTGGATGTGTTTCCGCCTGAAGCAGGATGATTGGGACCGGGTCGTTGCGGCCAAGGCCGGCGGCATCTGATCCGCTTCTGACGGTGGTCTGGCTTCCTCTCGCCCCAAACATGTGAAGGCTTCTCTTCAACGGCTGTTCCGATTGACTTTAGTTTGATGTCATACTATTTGGTTTGATGTCAAACTAAATGGGGTGAGACATGAAGAGAAGACAGTTTTTGGCCGTGTTGGGTGGTGGTGTCGTCCTGGCGGCTGTCGGTGCATCCACGGCATTCCTGCTGACCCGCAGGCCCGATCGCGCGTTGGCGCCGTGGACGGTGGCTGGAATGCCCGACCAGGAGCCGCGGCGCCGAGCGCTATCCTACGCGATCCTGGCGCCCAATCCGCACAACCGGCAACCGTGGCTCGTCGATCTCGGGGTCAAGGATCAGGTGACGCTCTATGTCGACACGACCCGCCTGCTGCCCGAGACAGACCCGTATAACCGTCAGATCACCATCGGGCTCGGTTGCTTCATCGAGCAGATGGCCATTGCCGCCTCCACGGAGAATTACAGGCTGGACGTTTCCCTCTTTCCTGAAGGCCGCGACGCGCAGGTGCTCGACGCCCGTCCGGTCGCCGTCATCCGCTTCGAGCGGGATCCGACAATCGGCGCAGATCCCCTCTTCGCACAGATTTTGCGGCGTCGGTCGCTGAAGGAGCCGTTCGATTTGACCAAACCCGTGCCAGGGGAGGTGCTTGGCGCCCTTGGTGCGTCCGTCCGCCATGGTGCGCTGGCGAGATCCAGCAACGATCCGGCAGTGGTGGCGACCCTGCGGGAGATGACCCATGTGGCCCTGGAACTCGAGATCAACACGCAGCGAACCTACAGGGAAAGCGTCGATCTCCTGAGGATCGGCAAGGCCGAAATCGAGGCCAATCCTGATGGCATCGACCTCGGCGGTCCGCTTTTCGATGGCCTCGCGGCAATCGGGCAACTGAGCCGCGAGCAGGCACTCGACACGACGTCCTCGGCCTTTGCGCAAGGACGGGCGGCACTGCTCGCCAACACCGACACAGCCATGGCGCATGTCTGGCTGACGACACCGGGCAACAGCCGCACCGAGCAGATTGCCGCCGGCCGCGACTGGGTCCGGATCAATCTGACCGCCACCGCTCTTGGAGCAGGCCTGCAGCCGCTCAGCCAGGCGCTGCAGGAATTCCCTGAGATGGGCTGGTATTACCGGCAGGCGCACAAAATGCTGTCGCCGGAAGGCGGGACCGTTCAAATGCTGGGCCGGCTCGGCTATGCTGCTCCGGTTGAGCCCAGCCCGAGATGGCCGCTGGATGCCAAGATCATCTGAACGCGGCTGGAGCACAGGCCTTGGACGACGACACCCTTATCTTTACGTTCTTCAATGAAATCGGCATCGTCAGCCAGCTGTCCCAGGCATTCCTCAATCGCCACCTTCCCGATGGGCTGCACAGTTCGCACTTTGCGACGCTGAACCACCTCTACCGCGTGGGCGACGGCAGTACGCCCTTGGCGATCGCCAATGCCATGCAGGTGACGAAGGCCACGATGACGCACACCTTGTCGGTGCTGGAGAAACGTGAGCTGGTGCAGATCAGCTCGAACCCCAGGGATGGCCGTTCGAAGAAGGTTTTTCTGACGCCAGCCGGGAGGGCGTTCCGCCTGGAAGCGATCGGCGAGGTAACAACCGCGATGGCAACCGTCGCATCGCTTTTCGATCGCGCCGAGCTGGAATCGAGCCTTCCCACATTGCAGCGGGTCCGCAAGATCCTCGACGCCGAGCGAACCAATCGCCCAGGCGGCGATTGACAGCGCCGGCCCAGCAGCCCGTCACTCCGTCGTCGCCCGCAACGCCCGCATGATTTCCTCGGCAAACATCGATGTGGCGAGGCCGTGGCTGCGTTTTTCGCGCTGGACGAGGGAAAGTACGTTTTTCCCGAAGGTGCGGTCGCGGATCTGCAGATAGGTGAGCACGCCATTGCGTTGTTCCTCGGCAATGTCGAACTTGCTGAGAAAGGCGATGCCGTCGCCGGCGGCGGCAAGGCATTTCATCGCTTCGATCGAGTTGGTGAGGAACGCCGGCTCGACGGTCAGCCCGGCATTGGCGAAGGCATCGGCGACGATGCCGTGGATCAGCATCGACTTGTCGGCAAAGATCAGCGGATAGGGTTCGCAGTGGGCGAGCGGCAGCGAGTCGAGCCCGACGAGCGGATGTTCGGGCGAGACCACGGCGCCGAGCCGGGTGTCCATCTTCCACAGCGTTTCGAGTTGCGGCGTGGGTGGCAGGTTGAAGGCGAGGCCGAGGTCGGCCTCGCCGTCGACAACAGCCTGGACGATGTCATGAATGAACATCACCCGGATCGAGATTTTCAGGCGTGGATGGCGGGCGCAGAAGTTGGCGGCCGCCTTGGGCACGATGCCGCCGGCAAGGCCGTTCATGGTGGCGATGATCACCTCGCCGCTCTGGAGCGCCTTCAGGTCGCGGATCTCGGCCTCGACCTGGCTGTACTCCTTGATCGTCCGGCGCACATGCGCGACGAGAATTTCGCCGGCCGGCGTCAGCCGCAACCCTCTTGGCAGCCTTTCAAACAGCGGCTCGCCGATCATCTCCTCCAGTTGCAGCACATGTTTGTTGATTGCCGACGCGGCCACGTTCAGCCGCTCGCCGGCGGCGCGGATGGAACCCGAGCGGGCGACTTCGTCGATGTAGCGCAGCACGCGCGAGTGCAACATGCCCGGTCTCCTCCAATTCAAGCGATCTCGAAAAGAGTACGCTGTGCGCAGAAAATACTGCTTTTCGGAAGCGGTGCAATAACTTCTTATGGCCTTCGACAACGAGGAGAGATCGGCACGAGCGCTGCCCCAGGAGGGCTTGAACACCTGGCTCTGCCCATGCCGACGAGACTTGCAAGTGGAGGAAAGACGCGTGAACAAAACCGAAGCCGTGCACTACGACAAAGTGCGCGCCATCTTTGATATCCTGAACGGAAAGAAGGAGGCAGACCTTCTTCTGAAGAACCTCAACATCCTCGATGTACACGGCGAAACCGTCTATCAGGGATCCATCCTCGTCTATGACAAGCGCATCGTTGCGCTCAATCCCGATGAGACCATCCTGAAGGTGAAGGATGTTTTCGACGGCAAGGGGCTCTACGCGATCCCCGGCCTGATCGACGCGCACATCCATTTCGAGTCCCAGCTGGCGCATCCGACGGCACTGGCCGAGGCGATGGTTCCCTGCGGCACGACGACGATCTATGCCGAATGCCTTGACCTCCTGAGTGCGGCGGGCGACGAGGGTGCTACGGCAGCCGAAAGCCTGTTCAAAGACTACGACAAGCTGCCCTATCGGCTCTATGCCTTTGCACCGGGCAAGAAGACATCGGCCTCCGTCACCGAGGCGGTTTTGCAGATGGAGCCGGTCATCGGCCTCGGCGAATTCGAGCACTTCACCTACAGCTCCGGCGATGACGACGATTTCCGCAAGGCGGCCTGGGTGCGCGCCAAGGGCGGCTTCATGAACGGCCACTGGGGCGTGACCGCGCTTTCCGACATGGTGCTGAACTATCTGCCGGCGATCGGCGTGTCGAACAATCACGACGTCTGGAACGAGAAGGACATCGAAAAGAGCATTCGCTACGGCTTTCCGACGCACATCAAGTTCGGCGTCGGCAGCAGCGAGGTGATCAAGATCCTGCTGCGGGCCATCGTCGCCCGCAAGTGGCCGACCGACAATTTCATGCTGTGCACCGACAACATCTCCGTCGAGCGCTTGCTGACCATGGGGCACATGGACTGGATCATTTCGCTCTGCGCCGAGATGGGATTGAACCCGATCCATGCGATCAAGATGGCGACCTACAACACCGCTCGATCGTTCCACATGGAAGACCAGATCGGCTCGCTCACCCCCGGCCGGTTTGCCGACATCGTGCTCACCGACAGCCTGTCGAAGATCAACCCGCTCTACGTCTTCAAGGATGGCGAGTTGGTCGCCAGGGATCGCAAGCTGCTGAAGAACGCCGACATCGATTATTCCGGCATGTGCAAGCAGGGTGTGCCCGGGCTTGACGACTTGACGGCGGATCAGCTCGACATCGTGCCTCTGGAAGTCTCGCAAGACGGAAGCCAGGCCAAGGTCTACCTATTCGACGTCTACGGTCGCGGACACGCAAAGTTCTACCAGGAGGTCTGGGTACCGCTAAGGGACGGCAAGGTCGTTGCCGAGTATGAGGGCGCGACACTGAGCCGGCTGTCGGTGGTCCAGCGTTATGCCGATGGCAAGCGCCATGTCGTCAACGGCCTGTTCAAGGGCGTCCACGTGGATCGCGGCGCGGTTGCCACCTTCTGGCCGGCGCCAAAGCCATACTTCGTCGTCGTCGGCAAGGACAGCGCGGAAATGTGCCACTGCCTCAAGCGGGTCGACACCTATGCCGGAGCCTGCATCGTCACGGAGGACAGGGTCGAGAAGGCCGTCATGCCGCTCGAGATCTATGGCGTGATGGCGAACATGAGCGTGTCCGAACTGACTGCTGCTGCCGGCGCCATCGATGCGGTCCTTGAGGAGATGGGCAACCGCAATGAAGGCGAGCCGGTCGTGAACAAGCTTCTGAGCCTGTTCATCTCGCTGCACAGGTTCCGATTGATGGCCTGACGGCCGACGGAGAGAAACGAGGCAGGCGCTGCGGCGCCTGTCGACGAGGGGCGTGGATCGACCGGGAGGAGTCCGTGGCATCCACGAAATCATGACGCGACATGCCCGCAGCCGTTGATATGGCGGTAGCGAAAAGGCATCAGGATAATCTGGGAGGATAATGAGCAATGGCACAGAAGACGGACGAGGCCGAGATCGTCGATACCGGCAGCCTGACCCGGCGATGGATCATGTATGTGGTGGGCATTTACGTGCTGACCTTTGGGGTCAGCCTGGCGATCCGGGCCGGTATCGGCGTGTCACCGCTGAGCAGCCTGACGCGGACAATGACGCTGGTCTATCCGCCCTTGAGCCAGGGCACCTACAATTTCATCACCGAACTGGTCATGCTGACATTGACCTATCTGGTGCTGCCGTCGGATTTCAAGCTGAAGAGCTTTGCCTCGTTGCTTCCGGCCTTTGCGCTCGCGGTATTCCTTGATTTCAACTTGAGCATGACCGAGTTCGTCAAGCTCGACATCTACTATGCGAAAGTCGCCCTTCTGGTGTTCGCGGATGCGGCGCTGGCCTATGGCCTGTTCCTGATGATCCGTGCCAATCTGGTGCTCATGCCGATGGACATGTTCGTCAACACGCTCTGCAAGAGGACGGGCTGGAAGTGGGGCAATATCAAGACCGGCTATGACTGCGCGCTGCTGGTCGTGTCGGCCGGCATCGGTCTCGCCTTCCTGGCCGACATCCCCTTCATCCGCGAAGGCACGGTGCTGAACGCAGTCCTGGTCGGCCAGTACATCAGGCTCTATTTCTTCCTCTACAAGAAGATGCAGGCGAGAAAAGCCGCTCCTTCATCGAACAGGCTCGAGCCGGCCGCCAAGTAGGATAGGCCCGCAGGCGCAACAGACAGGGCTCTCCATGCCGGAGAGCCCTGTCGTTTTCCGTAAGTCATAGCTTACTATTTGTGCTCGGTGAATCCCAGTGGTGTGCCGGGAAGATACAGAGAAACCGGGCGGATTTCGTAGACCGCAGTCGGGTTGGCGCGGCGCAGCTCGCGGGCGGCGGCAACGGCTGCCTCAAGCGTTGGAAAGTCGACGACGTAAAACCCGAGCAGCTGCTCCTTGGTTTCGGCAAAGGGACCATCGATGACGATGCCTTCGCCTTTGCCTCTGAGCGTCACCGCGCGCTCCGTGGGGCCAAGCCGCGCTGCCGGCCCTAAGGATTTTTCGCGCACGAGACGATCGTTGACCTGGAGCAGGTCGGTCATCAACGCGGCGTCTTCTTCCTTCGACCAGGAATCAACCACTCCCTCTTCGTGATAGGCGAGGATGGCATAGTACATATAGCAGCTCCCTTCTGCGCCCTTCGTCTGCTCAGCCAGACAACCGTGAGATGCTGTCCGGGATGAGCCTCGCCGCGACTATATGGCCGGATCGGCGCGCAGACTATGGGCCTGCAGGTTTCAGCCGAAGGAACGGTTCAAGGCTTTCGACGAATTCGCAGAGAAGTTCGCGGTCGAAATGGCCCCTCGAGCCAAACATCATCTCAACTGTCTCGGCAGGCGTCCACGCACGCTTGTAGGGCCGAAGCGTCGTCATGGCATCATAGACGTCGCAAATGGCAGCAATCCGGACGGGCGTGCTGAGCTGGTCGCCGCGAAGACGGTCGGGGTAGCCGCCACCGTCGACATGTTCGTGGTGATGAAGACAGACATCCAGCACAGTCTCATGGACGTCGCCATTGGCGCTGAGCAGGTCGTAACCGCGCCGGGTGTGTGTGCGAATTTGCGCGATCTCCTGATCGTCGAGCCGTTCGGTCTTGTTCAACAGCCCCTTCGGCAGCAGCAGCTTGCCGATATCGTGAAGCAACCCGCTCAACCCCAGGATCTGGACAGCTCGTTCGTCGAGCTTCAGCCAGCGGCCAAAATGGACCATCAAACCGCTGACGGCGATCGAGTGCAGGAAGGTGTATTCGTCCTTCTTCTTCAGGCGGCTGATGCCGATCAAGGCGATCGGGTTGTGCTCCACGGCCGAAGCGATTTTCTCGACGGCTTCTTCCGCCTGGCCGAGCGCAACGGTTCCGCCCATGCGGGCATCGGTAAACACGCCCGCGAGCAGGTGTTTCGTCTGATCGATCGTTCGCGAAACCGCTCTGTTTTCGGCAGCGGTTATCGTGCCCAGGGCCGCATTGCCGAAAGGCGGTGCGTCCCGTGTTCGGCCGGCAATGTCGCAACCCTTCTGCACGTCGATGAGAACACTGATAACATTGCTGGCGCGGACACGATCAACCTCCTGCTCCGTGCTCAACAGGAAGCCGCGCCGCAGACCCGCTGCGGTGGTTCCACCTTCAAGCTCCTCGACGAACATGCCGAGCCGGACCTGATGTCTTCGTATTCGCTTGTGCATACCTCTCCTGAATTGCTCGTCAAATCATGAAACGGGGTGGCCGGTGCGAACCTCGGATATGATCAGAATTCTGCCCAGTCGCTCGCAAGTGCTACGTTGCCACGGCCGGCCGCAGTCCTTCTCGCAGCCGCACTGCGCGCAGGGGGCAAGGCAGGTTTCGACAGGGTCGCTGCGACCCCCCGGACGGCTTCCGGGGGCGCCGTGTTCGCACCGATATTGAACTGACTGAGGAGCTGGAAAAGGGCGTCAGCTTCGCTCGACAGACGACGCGCGGCCGCGGTAGACGCCTCGACCATGGCGGCGTTCTGCTGCGTGCCCTGATCCATGACGTTGACGGCTTGATTGATCTCCTTCAATCCCGTCGCCTGCTCCTTCGATGCGTCGACGATGGCTCCGACATTGCCATTGACTTGAAGGACCTGCGTGACGATCTCTTCGAGCACCGCTCCCGTCTGCCCGACAAGCGTCGCGCCGTTTTTCACGTGCCCGTTGGATGCGGTGATCAAAGCCTTGATTTCCTTCGCGGCCTTTGCCGAGCGCTGGGCGAGTTCGCGTACCTCCTGCGCCACGACGGCAAAACCCTTGCCGGCATCGCCAGCGCGGGCGGCTTCCACGCCGGCGTTGAGCGCCAGCAGGTTGGTCTGGAATGCGATTTCGTCGATGACGCCGATAATGTTGGAGATCTCTGCCGATGAGTTCTCTATCCGTCCCATCGCCTCGACGGCGCTGCGCATCACCGAGCCGGACTGTTCAGCGTTCTCGCGGGTCTTGCGCACCAGCTCTCCAGCGTCTTCCGCGCGCCGGCTGGAATCGCTAACCGTGGTGGTGATCTCTTCGAGTGCCGCGGCCGTTTCTTCGACCGATGCCGCCTGTTGTTCCGTGCGTTTCGACAGATCATCGCAGGCAGTGCGAACCTGCTGCGCGCCAGCTGCAATCGCGCTCGCATTGTCGGCGACGGTCTGCATGGCGTTCTTCAGCTTGGCAGCGGCTGTGTTGAAATCCACCCGCAGCTTATCGAGTGTCGGGATGAACGCCGTATCCAGGGTTTGCGTCAGGTCGCCATCGGAGAGGGATTGCAGCGCACGGGCAAGTACTTCCACGTTGCTGACACGACCGGTGACGTCGGTTGCGAACTTCACCACCTTGAACACCTTGCCGTTCACGTCGAAAATCGGATTGTAGGACGCCTGGATGAACACCTTGCGGCCGCCCTTGCCGAGCCGCATGAATTCGTCGGTCACGAACTCGCCGCTGGCCAGCCTCTGCCAGAAGCGGCGATAAGCCTCGCTGGTGGTGTGGGCCGGGTCGCAGAACATGGAATGGTGTCTGCCTTGGATTTCGCATAGCGTGTAGCCGAGTGTCGCCAGGAAGTTCTCGTTGGCGGTCAGGATTTCACCTGATGTCGTGAATTCGATGACAGCCTGTGCTCGCGACAGTGCGGCAAGCTTGCCGGCATCTTCCACGCTCCTGCGCTTGTATTCGGTGATATCGGTTGCAAGCTTGATAACCTTGTAGGGCTTGCCCGCTCTGAAGACCGGATTGTACGACGCTTCGATCCAGATCTCCTTGCCGCCCTTGCCGAAGCGCTTGTACTGTCGGCGGTCGAATTCGCCGCGGGCAAGCTTTGCCCAGAAGGCGCTATAGTCGGCCGATGCCGCTTCGACTGGGTCGACAAAGAGCCGATGATGCTGCCCCACGATCTCCCCAAGCTCGTAGCCCAAGACGGCGCAGAAGTTGGCGTTCGCATCCAGGATCCGGCCGGTGAGGTCGAACTCGATAATCGCCTGGGAGCGAGACATAGCATCGCGCACGGCCTTGGCCTCGGAGCCGAAGGCAACCGAAAAACGTTTCATCTTGAATGTCCTTTGTAGAGTACGACCTGCAGCCGTGACGACGCCAGCTCTCATTCGAAGAGAGAGCTGCCGCACAGCTAAACGCACATCATCGCAACCGGGATTGCCATCGGCGCATCATGCGCATGTGTAACCCCCAGATTTTGCCTGGCTATATTTTGCATTCACAAATTAACGCTGCGTTAATCCAGAAACGACGATCGAAAGATCGCTCCGATTCTTTACGGGTCAACGGTCTTGGGTTGTGGGTGATGCAAATTGCACGATGGCACAGGCAAAGCCCGGCTTGATCGGGCGTAGGAAGGTGACGCGCGCAACGGCGCTTGGTCTCGACGCTGCCGAACATCTCGCCAACAATGATGCCTACAGCTTCTTCGAACGGCTCGGCGATCTGATCGTCACCGGCCCGACCAGGACGAACGTCAACGATTTCCGTGCCGTGCTCATTCAGGCAGAGGACTTCGCGTCGGCGGGAGCTCGAGTCCGAGGCCAATCGGCGTCGTGCTGACAAGCGTCAGCGATGACGCGCGCGCCGGGTTCGACAATGCCACGATCTGGGCAATCATGCCGCCAAGCGACATGCCGACAATGTTGGCGGCTGAGATGCCGTACGCATCGAGCACGGCAACCGCGTCGCCCGCCATGTCGTCCATCGAATAGGGCGGATTGCCCGGGGCATACTTGGTCGAAAGCCCGGTGTCACGGTTGTCGTAGCGGATCACGTAGCGGCCGCTTGCCGCCAGCTTGCGGCAGAATGCATCCGGCCACCACAACATCGAAGCCATCGCGCCCATGATCAAAAGCACCGGCGGCGCCGCCGGATCGCCAAAGGCCTCCGTGGCGATCGTGACGCCATTGGCGCTGACGATCTTCTCTGATTTTACTTCGGCCATGGCGTTACTCCTCGAAATTGTACCCGTCGCGGCCAAGGCTGTTGCCACGAGCAGGAACTGGCGTCTGCTGGTCCTACGGATCTCCAACGTGCTTTTCATCTTCGTCTCCAATGAAAGAACTCAAGGGGCAAAACACCTCCATTTGGCGGCTTTCCTTGGGTTCGGTTGTGTTTTGACCGGCGCTTTTGCCGATCGGCTCAATCGTTCCTTCCGCCGGACAGATCGCTTTTGCTGTCCTTCGGTTCTCGAACCATTCTCCAATGCGTGACCCTGATGCTTTGGCTTCGGTCACAGAGTGGTGTTCGGCTCCCGGTTTCCCATTCTCCTCGATGAGCGCAGCCCAGTCTTGCCGGGCTCGCTAGGAAGACATCAGGACAACCGGGATATCGTCGACGCCCCTTCCATCGTGGTGCCGCGCCGCTCGTAAGCACGCTGGTCACGCAGGATCTGGAAGGCGATCGTCAAAAGCTTGCGCGCGATGGCCACACGCGCCTTGTTGGTTCCTCTGATCTTCAAGTGCTCGTATTGGGCGCGAAGCTGCGCATCGCTGGTGATGGCGGGGGTGACCGCCTCTACGAAAGCCCAGCGCAGCCACTTGTTGCCCTGTCTGATAATCTTGCCGTGATAGGTCTTGCCGCCGGAGGAATAGGTCGAGGGCACAAGCCCGGCATAGGCGGCAAGCTTCTTCGGGTTACGGAACCGCGCTATGTCGTCGATCTCCGCGTCGATCAGCCTTGCGAAGAACTCGCCAATGCCGGGGATCGTCTTCAGCAGCCTGACGTTGGCATTGGCCCTGGTCATCGCCCGGATCGTTGCTTCCGACTGCTTGATCCGCCCATCGATGTCGCCGATGAAGGCGAGGCCACGGTCGATCTGGATGCGGTCGATCTCTGAGACGTTGACCTGCGCCAGCTGGACGCGGCCGGCCTTGCCGAACAGATCGCCAAGCGTCTTCAGCTGTGCTGTCTGCTCCGGATAACGATCGAAGACCGTGACGATGCGGTTCTTGGTCATCGTGCGCAGCCGCACGTAAAACATCCGCTCGCGCAGCGCGACGCGAAGGTCCCGCGACCGCTCGCTTGGCGCCCACGCTTCCGGCACCAGGTCGGCTCGCAGCAAATGTGCCAGCACCGTCGCATCGATCTTGTCGGTCTTGATCTTGGCGTCGGCGATCGCCTTGACCTTCAACGGATGGGCGAGGACGACATCATCACAAATGTCGTCGAGCCAGTCGTAGATCACCATCCAGTTGCGCGTCGCCTCGACAACCGCATGGCTGTTCTCGCGATCACGTTCGAGAAACCCGCCCAGCGATTGACGATCGTTCTTTACCCGGCCGGAGCGCAGCGTCTTGCCAGCCGAATCCTGCACCACGAGGTGGCTATAGGATTTGTGGTAGTCGACGCCGATATGGTAATCATAGGAGGCAGTCATGCTTCCAACTCCCCTGTTGAGATTTTCCGAACCCCAACAGCCGAACGGCTGGAAGCGTGACTGTCCCTCGATCATCATCGACATCTCAGTGATCCGTTCTCTCCAGAGGCGACCTCTTTCATGCCACCTCCCTTGCGACACCGACCGTCGGCATGGGCAGACACTAAGGCGTCCGAATTTTCTTCACGAGAGCCGGATTGGATAAAAACGGGGCATTCGTGCCATCGCCTCGGTCCGCGGTGCATGGATTGACGCGACAGAAATGATGCGGCTTGCGTTGACACCTGCGTAAAGCATTTGACAAAACGTCCCGCCTGATAATAAGTTCGGTAATAGAACGAATTAAAGAGGATGCCGTGAGCGACAGTCTTCGTATTTCCAGAAAGTTCTCTCAGCGCTCCGTCATGGAGGCCATTGTTCAGGGTGGGCCGATATCCCGCGCCTCGATCGCCAAGCAGACGGGTCTGTCCAAGCAGACAATCTCGGAAATCGTGCGCACGCTCGAGCTGGAGGGGTGGGTAAAGGAGACCGGCCGAACCAGTGGCCATGTCGGGCGCACGGCCGTGACGTACGAGCTGGTCTACGATGCCGCCTACATTGTCGCGGTCGATCTCGGCGGCACGAAAGTGAGGGTGGCGATCACCGACCTGGCTTGCCAGATCTTTGCCGAAGATACCGAGCCGACGGACCCGCGCGGTGGCCAGTTCATCGTCGACCAGATCGCACAGCTCGCCTTTCAGGCGGCCTCACGCCAGCGAATTGCTCGCAACAAGATCCGTCTTGCGGTCGTCGGCGTGCCGGGTGCGCCGGATGCCCAGACCGGGCGGGTTCTGCTTGCCCCCAATATCGCCGGCTTCGACAAGATGGATGTGGTCGCGGCCTTCGAGCGTGCGTTCGGTTTCGACGCCATGCTCGAGAATGACGTCAATCTGGCGGTGCTGGGCGAGAACTGGCTCGGCCAGGGCCAGGGCATCGACAACCTGGCCTATGTCGCCCTCGGCACCGGCGTCGGTAGCGGCCTGATGGTCGGCGGGCAACTCGTTCGCGGTGCCATCAACGCGGCAGGCGAGCTTGGGTTTCTTCCGCTTGGCGCCGATCCGTTCGAGGCGGAGTCGCTGCGAACGGGCGCATTCGAGCGCGCCGTCGCATCGCATGGCATGGCGGATCGCTACGCTGCGCTCTCGGGCAGGCTCATCAGCGTGCCGGCGATATTCGAGAATGCGCAGAATGGCGACGAAGCGGCGCTCGCCGTTCTGGATGAAACGGCCCGTTACCTCGTTCGAGGCATCGGCGCGATCGCCGCAATTGCCAATCCGGAAAAAGTCATTCTTGGCGGCTCGATCGGCCTCAGGCCGGAGATACTCGAACGGGTCAAGGCGTTTCTGCCGCAATGCTTCCCCTATCCCGTCAACGTCGAGACGGGGGAGCTTGGATCGCGCGCGGCCATCATTGGGGCCGCTGCCATCGGCCTCGGTCAATTGCACAACACCTTGTTCGGCGTCGATGCGCCGGACGGCCGGATTTCATTGCCGCGGGCCAGCATGACCGCGCTGCAGGAGGCTGTACGATGACGGTGCCGAACGACCTGATCACCCGCTTGACGGAGGCTCTGGATCGCGATGCGGCGATCGCGCTTTTCCGCGGCGCCATCGGGCGCCAGAGCATCACCGGCAACGAGGCCAACTTCGTTGCCTATCTGCGCGAAAAAATGTCGGCCCTTGGCCTTAACAACCTTGAGACGGCGGAATTCCTGCCGGGTCGGCCGAACATATGGGGCGAACGGAAGGGTGCGGGCGATGGTCCTCGGCTGCTGTTTGTCGGCCATACCGATACCGTGCATGTCGACGGATGGCGCGAGCACTGGGCCGGGACGGAACGCGAAGACCCTTTCGCTGCGCCGATCATCGACGGCGCGGTCTGGGGGCGTGGCTCGGGTGACCTGAAGGCCGGCATCTCCGCCTCGCTTGCGGCGCTTTCGTTGCTGGACAAGGCATCGATAAACCTTCGCGGCGATGTCGCCTTCGCTTTCATCGGCGACGAGGAGAGCGGTCAGCCTGATACCGGCGTCTCGGCGGGCATCCAGGATCTCGTTTCGCGCATCGAGGCGGGCGCAATCCCCCGGCCCGATTTCGTCGTCTATGTCGAGCCGACACGGCTCTCGGTCTATCCGGCCCAGATCGGCTTTTTCATCGCCGACATTACCATCACCGGCAAGTCTGCCTATTTCGGCGTGCCTGAACTCGGCAAGGATGCGCTGCGCGCCAGCCACGCGGCGATGAGCGCCTTGTGGAAACATTCCGACGAGGTCGCCGCCCGTGCCGAACACAAGCTTGTCGGGCGCAGTTTCCTGCTGATCACCGGTTTGGCCGGCGGCGGATACATTGCCGTGCCCGAGCGCTGCACGCTGTCGCTGATCCGCAAGCTTCTGCCGGGCGAATCCCTGGATACGGCCGCAGCCGAAATCGAAGCGGCCGTCCGTTCCGCAATCACCGATCCGGAAATCAAGGTCGAGTTCGCCTATCCGGCGGGCCGCGACCACGCGCTCGGCGGGACGGCGGCCGAGATCGATGAAGGCCGTGCCGAGGTCGGTTTGCTGTCGGCGTCGATGGCCGAGGCACTGAGTGGGCGAGGTGTGATCGAGGGCGCGCCGTTCTGGTCGGAGTCCCCGTTCTTCGTCAATCGTCTCGGGGTGCCGGCGGTCTATTGCGCGCCGGGCGATATCCGCAATTGCCATACGTACGAGGAGCGGGTCGAGGTGGAGGAATACCTCGCCGGCGTCGTCGGGTTTGCCGCGTTCATCGCCCGCTACTGCGGCGTGACCGTTTGAACTGCCACCCCTAGAGGAGAAAAGGGAGAAAGAGCATGCTGAACAAGATCATTGCGGCGGCGATTGCCGGAGGGCTGATGTTCGCCGCCAGCCTGTCCAATGCCCAGACGGTCGGGCCATCCGGTGAAGCCGCGACGCCGAGCGCGGACGTGACGCTGTCGGACGCCGACATCGCCGCATTGACCGGCAAAGGCTACAAGGCAGCGCTCCTGTGGCACACATCGTCCGATTTCACCAATGCCGTCTCAGCCGGCGCAAAAGACGAGTTCACGCGCGCGGGTGTAGAGGTGGCTGTAACCACCGACGCCGGCTTTGACGCAGCCCGTCAGCGCAGCGATATCGAAACGGCGCTGGCTGCCAAGCCGAATGTCATCCTCGCCCTGCCGCTCGATCCGGTCACGTCGGCCGAAGCGTTCCGCCAGGCCGTCAAGGATGGCACCAAGCTGGTCTTCTTGTCCAACGTGCCAAGCGGTTACAGCCACGGAACCGACTATGCCTCGATCGTCACGGACGACCTTTTCCAGATGGGCAAACAGGCGGCCGATGCGCTCGCCAAGGGGATCGGCGGCAAGGGCAAGGTCGGCTACATCTTTCATGACGCGAGCTATTATGTGACGAACCAGCGGGATCAGGCTTTCAAGTCGACGATCGAGAAAGACTATCCCGATATCAAGATCGTTGCCGAGCAAGGCATATCCGATCCGGCGCGGGCTGAGGAACTCGCAAGCGCGATGCTGCTGCAGAACCCGGATCTCGACGGTATCTACGTCACCTGGGCAGAGCCTGCAGACGGTGTCCTGTCGGCGCTGCGTGCCAACGGCAATACCAAGACCAAGATAGTCACGCTTGACCTCGCCGAACCGGTTGCGCTCGACATGGTCAAGGGCGGCAGCGTAACCGCGCTCGTGGCCGACAAGGCCTATGAACTCGGTCGCGCCATGGCTGCCGCAGGGTTGAAGTCGCTGCTCGGTCAGCCGACGCCTGCCTTTGTCGTCGCTCCCGCTCTCACCGTCACCAAGGAAAACGTCTCGGACGGCTGGAAGCAGTCGCTCAATCGCGATGCGCCGCAGTCCGTGCTCGACGCTGCAAAATAACTCTCGACCCCGGCGTCGCTTGCCGCCGCCGGGGTCACTGGATCTGTCTTAAGGGAGGAAGATCGATGCGTAAGGAAGTTACAAGGCTGGCCCTGCTAGCGACGATGTGGGCGACGACGAGTGCCTACGCCGCGGATGGCGTCACCACGGGTCCGCACGGTGAAAAGCCGACACCGGCTGCAAGCGTGTCACTGACCGCGGCGGAAGAAGCCCAGATCAAGGATGGAAAATTTACCGCCGCGCTCGTCTGGCACGAGATGAGCGAATACACCAACGCCGTCAACAACGGTGCGCAGGACGAGTTCAAGCGTCTTGGCATCGAGGTCGTTGCGCAGACCGACGCGGGCTTCGATGCCGCCCGACAGAAGGCTGATGTCGAGACGGTTCTTGCAAAAAAACCTTCGATTATCGTCTCATTGCCCGTGGATCCGGCAACCGCAGCCGTCGTCTACGACCCTGCGCGGACTGCCGGCACCAAACTCGCCTTTGTCGACAACTCTCCGGCCGGTTACGTGCATGGCAAGGACTATGTGACGATCGTCTCGGACGACCTGTTCCAGATGGGCAACAAGGCTGCGATTGCCATGGCCCAGGCGCTCGGCAACAAGGGCAAGATCGGCTACATCTATCACGACGCCGATTTCTACGTCACCAATCAGCGCGATGGCGCGTTCAAGGCGACGATCGGGCAGGACTATCCCGAGATGAAGATCGTCGCCGAAGCCGGCATGGCTGATCCGGCCCGCAGCGAGGAGATCGCGCAGGGCATGATCACGCAGAACCCGGATCTCGACGGCATCTACGTCACTTGGGCGGAGCCCGCGCTCAGTGTTCTGTCGAGCCTGCGGGGTGCCGGGAACACACATACGAAAATCGTCACCCTGGATCTCAATGAACCCGCGGCTCTCGACATGGTCAAGGGCGGCAATGTCGCGGCGCTCGTCGCCGACGAGGCCTACACTATTGGCGTGACAGTCGCCCGCGCCGCTGCCGGTTCTCTGGTCGGCAAGCCGTCGCAACCGTTCCTGGTGGTCGATTCGCTGGCCGTGACCAAGGACACCGTTGCCGACGGTTGGAAGAGGTCCCTCAACAAGGACGTACCCGCGACCATCGCCGATGCGTTGAAGTGATGCCTGCCGCAGGGAGCGCCTGTCTCCCTGCTGCCTTCTGGAGGAAATAGGATGCCCAGTGCCAATACCGCTGCGTCAGGCAGGCCGAATGGCTTTGCCAACCGCATAAACCTGCAACAATACGTCGTCTATTTCGGCTTTCTGGCGATTTTCCTGTTCTTCGCCATCGTCTTGAAAGACAGCGGCTTTCTGACCGTCCGCAACCTGTCGAACATCGTGCTGCAGACCGCACCGGCGACAATCATGGCGATTGGCCTGGTTTTCGTCATGTCTGCTGGAGAAATCGACCTGTCGATCGGTTCGACCGTCGCGGTCTCGGCGCTTGCCGCGGCCGTGACGATGAACGACTACGGGCTGGTCGCCGGCGTGCTCGCTGGGCTCGGCGCCGGTTTGCTGGTCGGGTTGTTGAATGGCGCGCTGGTCGCCTACGTGAAGCTGCCCTCGTTTCTTGTCACCCTGGCGACGCTTGGTCTTTTCGCCGGCGTCTCGCGGTCGATGACCGATCTTCGGTCGATTCCGGTCACGAATGGCACCTTCACCGGCTTTTTCGGCTCGGGTGCATTCCTCGGCATTCCCTCGCTGATCTGGTGGACGGCGATCGCCGTCGCTGTCGGTCATCTGATCTACCGTGAAACCCGTTTCGGTGCGCATGTGCTTGCCGTCGGCGACAACAGCCGCGCAGCGGGTGTGTCCGGCATCAGCGTGCCGCGCATCCGGCTCACCGTGTTGATGATCAGCGGCGGCCTCGCCGGCCTTGCCGGTCTGCTCTACGCCGGCCGTCTGCAGGCGGCGAAATACACGCTCGGCGAGACCGATCTCATGACGGTCATCGCAGCCGTCATCGTCGGCGGCACGCTGCTCAATGGCGGCAAGGGCTCGATCATCGGGGCATTGGTCGGCTCGCTGATGATGGGCATGTTGAACAATGGACTGATCCTGATGGGCCTGTCCGTCTCCGACCAGATGATCGTTCGTGGTCTCATCATTCTTGCGGCGGTCGCGGTATCGCTGCGCGAAAAATCCCGCTGAAGGAAGATCCACCATGTTTCTCGACGTTTTGCGCCGCCGCAACCCTGCCTTCATCGAGGCTGCAATGGCCCTGCATCAGCAGGGTAAAATCCCTGCCAACGCCTACGTGCTCGACCTGGACGCGGTCGAACGCAATGCCCGTGTTCTCAGTGACGAAGCGGCTCGATTGGGCCTCAAGACCTTCGCGATGACGAAGCAGGTCGGACGCTCCAGCTCCTTCTGCCGTGCGGTCAAGCGTGGCGGTATCGAACGGGCCGTGGCGGTGGATATGGCTTGCGCGCGGGCAACCCACAATGCCGGCCTGAAGCTTGCCCACCTCGGCCATCTGCAGCAGGTCGCACGCCATGAAGCGGCAGCGGCGGCCAAGCGCTTCGAACCTGAATACTGGACGGTCTTCAACGACACCAAGGCCGAAGAAGCGTCGGCGGGCGCGAAGGCGGCAGGGCGAACGCAGGGTCTGCTCGCGCGCATTCGCGCCGAGGGCGATACGTTCTATCGCGGCCACGAAGGCGGATACGATGCCAGCGAGGTCGCGGCCGTTGCCGACCGGCTGGATGCGCTTGATGGCGGTCGGTTTGCAGGCATCACCACCTTTCCGGCCCTTCTGTTTGATCTCGCCACCCGCAAGGTTCTGCCGACGCACAACCTAGCCACCCTGTCGAGGGCGGCGGAGGCGCTTGCGAGAGCCGGACGCAAGGACATCGAAGTCAATGCCCCTGGAACCACGTCGAGTGTCATGTTGGCCGCGCTTGCCGAGGCCGGCGCGACGCAATGCGAGCCAGGCAACGGCCTGCACGGCACGACCGCCCTGCACGCAATGGAGGACCTGCCGGAAGTCCCGGCGGTGCTCTACCTGACCGAGGTGTCGCACCTGTCGGGTGGCAAGGCCTATTGTTTTGGCGGCGGCTTCTACATCGACCCGGTGTTCCCGCCCTATGACGTCAAGGCGATTGTTGGTGCCGAGCCCACCGCCGCTGCCGCTGCGCAGCGTAGCGTGGAGGTGCCGCCGCCTTCCGCCATCGACTACTACGCGATGATCGACGCGACCGGTGCTGCGGCACCCAAGCCCGGTGACACGGCGGTGTTCGGCTTCCGCGGCCAGGCATTCGTTACCCGTGCCTATGTCGTGGGCGTGTCCGGCATCGCAAAGGGAGAGCCGGTGGTCGAAACAATCGAAAACGGGTTCGGCGAAACCGCCGCCTGGCCGGTTTAGGAGGACGAGCATGACTGTGAATGCAGAAGCCACACAGAGTGCGCCGGTTCTTCGGCTGCAGGACATCCGCAAATCGTTCGGTGGCATCGTTGCCATCGAGAACTTTTCGCTCGAGGTCTATCCCGGCGAGATCGTGGCGCTTGTCGGTGACAACGGTGCCGGCAAGTCGACGCTGATCAAGATCATCTCCGGCGTTCATCCCCCGACATCCGGAACGATGACGATCGAGGGCGAAACGGTGACCATGTCGAACGCCACGATGGCGCGGGCGCACGGCATCGAGGTCGTCTATCAGGACCTCGCGCTCGCCGATCAGCAGAGCGTCTACATGAACATGTTTCTTGGCCGCGAGCCGACAAACCGCTTCGGCCTTTTGGACCGTCGCCGGATGATCGATGAGACCGACAAGCTCGTGAAGGAACTGGATGTTCGCATCCCGTCAGCCCATGCGACGATCCGGGATCTCTCCGGCGGACAGCGCCAGGGCGTGGCGATTGCCCGCGCCACGCATTGGGCAAGCAAGCTCATTCTGCTCGATGAGCCGACGGCGGCGCTCGGGGTTGCCGAAACGGCCAAGGTCGAGGAAATTGTGCAGTCGCTGAAGAGCCGCAACATCGGCGTCCTGATCATCAGCCATAGTCTCGACCAGGTGTTCAAATTGTCGGACCGCATCTGTGTCCTGCGACGCGGCAAGCAGATCGGTGTGCGCGAAACCGCAAAGACCGACAAGAACGAGATCATCGCAATGATAACAGGTCTGCAGCACAGCTAGCCGAAAAGCCGGCGGCGATAAGCAGGGCTGCGCGGATCTCAACGACGGGTCAGCCAGAATGAGTGCCGGTTGATGACGGGCGCCGTGGTTCTCGGGGAGCATGGTTCATTGTGCACCCCGTGAGCCTCCAACTGTTCGCGCGATGTCGCGACGTTCGGGCGACCGAGCCGGCTCAGCCCCATTGTTGCCTTGCAGCGTGAAGCGAAAGTCGCAGAGCGGCGCGCCCTCGCCAATGGTCTGCTGACGGTGAAGGGCAGCGCCCCATTGCGCCGCCATCCGGTGGTCGAGGCTGCAGGCGGCATGGCGCGTGAGCGCGGGAACGCCCTGTTGCTTGAAGTACGCCGCCAACGGACACTCGAGCACGTCAAACACGAGCCCTTCCCCGGATGGTGCTTTTGACCGCCTGAACGGCGCGGTGAAAACCAGCGCGAACATGGCATCCAACATCCACCGTATGCGGGTCTGCCGCCGACGGGTGAGCAGGCGCGTCATGTTGAAGGTCGATCCGATCGGTGCTTCCAGCAGATCCCAGTTGATCTCTTCGATCAAGGCCCCGGCGGTGCCGCTGGCGAGGCCGTGTTCCCGCACGGCGCGATAGAGCGCGCAATCCCACTCCATATAGCGCAGCAGCAGATTGACGCCCGCCGAATGCTTCGGTCGCTGCCGATTGAGATCGCGCTGGAGGATGTGTGTGTCACGCCAGATCGCTTTCGCGATCTCCGGCGGGACCTGTGCCGTAAGACGCCGCATGGCCGCGCGCTTGAACGCCACGTTCGGCAGGCAGAGTGCCACGGCAGAAACGAAGTCCATTTTCCTCAAATTCCATTCGATGGCATCCGGTTGCGCACCGGCGAACCAGCGTTCTCGATGGGGGAATAGCGCATAAGTTGCATTTGTCCGCAAGTCGTTCCTGGCTTTGAACGTTGACGGCGCGCGGCCAAGCCGCACATGCAAACAGGGCCCGGCTCGGCCGGGCCCTGTCGATCTTGTGCTTACCTTCGAAAGACCACGAATGCTTCAAGCATCTCCAGGAAAAGTGCGGAGCGGTTTTCCGTCAGGAAATGCGTAAAAACAGTGACATAGAGCGTTTCTGTGTTTCCGTCTAAATCGGAAACGCTCTCTAGGGCTGGTAGTCGGCCGGTGCGATGATCTTGCTGAAGTCGTAGGAGGCGACCTTCTCCCGGGTGACCAACAGCGCCGGCGCTTCGATCCGGCCGAGCACCTTGCCGCCCTCGATCGCGGCCGTGGCTTCGCGCATCGCGTCGCGTCCCATGGACACCGCCGGCTGCAGCGACGCGCAGGTCAGCGTGCCATTGTCGAGTGCTGCGCGTGCCTCGTCGTTCAGGTTCGAGGTGGATACCTTGAACTTGTCCATGGCCTTGGCTTCATCGAGCGACTTGATCGATTCCACCGCCATCGTGTCGGCCGCGGTGAAGATGCCGTGCATGCCGGGATAGGCCTTGGCCCATTCGGCGACAGCAGCGCCGGCATCCTTTGTGCCGCCGGCCTTTTCCGCGACAATCTTGATGTCGGGGAAATCGGCCTCGATCGTGTTCTTGAAGCCGGTGACGCGAAGCTTCGCCCAGATCTCGTCCGGGCCGGCAAAGAGGCCGACTTCGCCCTTGCCGCCGATCGCCCGGCCGAGGCAGATGCCCTGGAGCCGGCCCATGCCGATATTGTCGGCACCGACGAACGACGTCAGCCGGTCGGACTTCGGCGGAACCGAAAGCGCGATAACAGGGATGCCCTTGTCGATGGCTTCCTCGACGGCCGGTGCAACGGCCACGGCGTCGGCAGCGCCGATGATGATGGCCGCAACCTTATTGTCGATGAAGCCGCGGATCTGCTCGATCTGCAGTTCGGCCTTGTCTTTGGCGTCTCCCTTGATGACGGCGTAGCCCTTCTCCTTGCCCGCCGTTTCGACGCCGTACAACCCGGCCTTCCAGAACGGCGAGGCGAAATAGGGCACCGTCACCCCGATCGTCTTCTGCGTTTCGGCTGAAGTGGGAGTGGCCAGCGCGCCCATGGCGGCGACCGCCAGAACCAACGTCATATATCGTGCATTCCTGCCCATGATTTCTCCTCCAGAACTCGGGTCATGAATTTTGTCGGGCGTTGTGGCGCACCGACCTTCGTGCATTCAATACGGCTATAATGTATGCACAGATGACTACAGGAATGCAAACACATAAATTTGCACATCTGCAAGTTGGCGCAGGACGGCCAAAAGCCACCTCGAGTGATGCCCTCGACATGCCCCGGCAATCGGCCGCTGCGTCAGGAATTCAGGATGATGGGATGAAGACGAACGAAGGCAGCACCGGAACAGGCGCCGTTTGTCGATGAAGGCAGGCTGAGGCTGCGTTGTCACTCAGCCAGGCAACGCCATGCGTTGACGGGGCAGCCAACCCGCGAAAGACAGCGCAGGCGGGTTCGCTCCGCGACCGGTTCAGGTCTGAAAATGCCTGCGGGCGAGATTATTTGCTGGCTGCTGCCGTAAACCGCCGCATGACGCCGGCGCTCAGGCGGGCATTGTGCTCGGAAAGGGCGGCATAGGCGCCAGCGGCGTCGTTGGCGCGGATGGCGTCGACGATCTTCTGATGCTCGTCGAGCGACTGCTGCAGCCGGACGTCGGCAGGACCTGCCTGATGCTGGCGGAACGGTGCCAGCCTGACCCTGAGCTCGACCGCCATGGCGGCGATCGTGGTGTTGTGGGCGCCGCGGCAGATCGCGTCGTGGAACTTGCGGTTGATGTCGCGGCAGCCGTCGAGATCCTGATTGCCAACGCATTCGGCATAGAGCCGATGCAGTTCGTAGAGCTGTTCGCGTTCCATACCCGTCATGCGCTGGGCGGCGAGCCGGGCGCAGGAGGCCTCGATCTCGCATTCGGCCTCGAGCATGTCGGCCATCTGCTCGACATCGATGCGCGCGACGATGCCGCCGCGGCGAGGATTCATCTCTATCAGTCCGCGCGCGCCCAGTTCGCGCATCGCTTCGCGCACGGGCGTTCTCGAGACGCCGAATTTCTCGGCGATCATCTTTTCCTCAAGCTTCTGCCCAGGGGTCATCACACCCTTGGCGATTTCTTCCGCCAGAGCCTGATAGATCTGAGAGGCGATAGTTGTCATGCGCGCAGCTTTCCTGTCTTCACGACATTGAGCGACCTTCAGCCGAAGGTGCTTGGAATCGATTTAATGACAGCCGGGGATTTATGCAAGTTGAGCTGTCAGGGGACGGCCCTCACGGGCCGCGTCAAGGTTGTGCAAAAGCACGGATATCTGGGCTTCCTCCGCTGCCGGTGAACGTCCCGCCATGTGCGGGGTGAGGACCACATTGTCGAGGCCGGAAAGTGCCACCGGCAGGTCCGGTTCTCCTTCGAAGACATCGAGACCGGCACCGGCGATGTCGCCCCGTTGCAGAGCTGAGACCAGCGCGTCGGTATCCACGACCATCCCCCGGGAAATATTGACCAGAAAGCCACTCTGACCAAGCGCATCCAGCACCTGACGGTTGACCAGGTGCCGTGTCGCCGGTCCACCAGGGCAGGCGACGACCAGAAAGTCGCTGACGGCTGCAAGCGCCACCGCGTCGGGCACACGGGGCCAGACGACACCGGGCATGTCTTCCGGCGCCGTGTAAGTGACCGTCATGCCGAAGGCTTCGCCGCGCCGGGCAATGGCCTGGCCGATATTGCCAAGTCCGATCATGCCGAGCCTTGACCCCGACAGCGTCGGGCGGGGCGAACGGATCGCGGCCCAGGCGCCGGCCCGCAGTGCCCGGTCGCGGGCGCAGATGTCGCGCGAGACAGCAAGCATCAAGGCAAGCGCGTGATCGGCAACCGTCTGCATATTGGTGTTCGGCGCATGGGTGACGGACACGCCCTGCTGCCTTGCTGCTTCGAGATCGATGTTTTCGTAGCCGGCACCATAGGAGCAGACGAGATTGAGGCCTGGCAGCCGTGCCATATCGGCCTGCGACAGGCCGGTGCTGCCATTGGTCACCACCGCCCAGATGGCGCTGCGCTCCAGTTCCGGCGATCCGCTGCCCAAGCCGTTGGGCAGCGTGATCACATCGTAGCCGCTGGAGAGGCGTGACAGGCACTTTTCGGAAACCGGTATCGAAACCACAATCGTCTTTCTTGCCATGTCAGTCTCTCCAATGCGTTTGTCGTGTCGTTCGGTCATGCGCGCCGGACGATTGTTTCAGCTGTGTGGCGTGCCGCGCCGGAGGCGCGGCCGCGACGGGCCTGATCAGGCGGCGTTGACGTTCTTGACCGCACCCTTCCAGCCATTCTCCGTGACATCGAAGACGATGCCTTCGGGCGTCTTGTACTTGACCTCGTAGAACACGTTCGGGTTGGTTTCCTTGCGGCCGGCCATGTAGGAGCCGCCGGCTGCGCGCACGAGCTGGTCGGTTTCCTCAACGGAGTCGACCCAGACGCCGAAGTGGATGAGGCCGTTATAGTCTTTCTCGGTCTCGAAGCCCGGAACTGGCTCTTCGCCGAAGTTGAGCAGGGCCACGTTCATGATGCCGTCGGTCATGTAGACGCCGCGCATGGCCTGGCCGGCGCGGGTCATGCCGAATGCCTTTTCAAAGAACTGGGCTGCAGCTTCCGGATCCGAAACCGCGATAGCGAGATGGCGCAATTTTGCCATGGGTCAATTTCCTTCTGTCGATGACTGGCGCGACGCGACATGCGGAGCGCAACACGAGATCAAATCGTTTCGTGTATGCAAATACTAATCTGTGTATGCAAAATGGTTGTCAAGTGTGTTTTTGGATGTTATCGAAATGCACATAGCCGACGGTGCACGGAAAACCGTCGCTCACAGCAGCTTGGAGGCGCGGGATGAGGTTTGCGGGATTGACGGTCACGGATCAGGCACGGCTGGACGCCGTCGGCGCCATCTGGAACGACGACCTGGCGGCAAGCCGCAAGGTCGTGCTCGACGTCTACCGCCCGCATGTCGAGGCAAGCGTTGTCCGCCAGCCGCTCGTCGAGCATCGCGACATTCCCTATGGCAAAGACGGTGCCCAACGCCTTGATGTGTTCGAAAGCGCTTACGCCTGCGCCGGCGGACGTGCGCGCAACGTCGTCGCCTTCGTTCACGGCGGCGCGTTTACGCGCGGTTCAAAGAGCGCCGATGGGCTGATCTACGACAACGTGCTGCGCTGGTTCGCCCGACAGGGCTTTGTCGGCGTCAACATCGAGTACCGGCTGGCGCCGGGGTCGCAGTATCCTGAGGGCGCGCGCGACGTCGCCGCGGCAATCGACTGGATTACCGGATCGATCGCCGATTACGGCGGCGACCCGCAATCGATCCTGCTGATCGGCCATTCCGCTGGCGGCTGCCATGTCGCGGGCTATCTCTATGATCCGGCTGTCGGCCGATTGGCGAGCCCCGCAGTCAAGGGCGCCGTGTTCATCAGTGCGCGGCTCCGGGCCGATCAGTTGCCCGACAACCCCAATGCCGCCAACGTCCGCCAATATTTCGGGGATGATCTCGCCGCCTACGAGCTGCGCTCCCCCGTAACCTATGCGGGCGCGAGCGACCTGCCGGTGATGGTCGCCGTTGCAGAGCACGAGAACCGCTACATCGATGCCTATGGTGCCGAGTTCGTCCAGCGCCATGCGCTCCGCAAAGGCAAGGCGCCGCGTTTCCTGCAGCTGAACCGCCACAATCACACGTCCATCGTCGCGCATTTCGATACGCGCGAGGAGGAGCTCGGACGCGAGATCGTCCGGTTCGCCCAGCAGGAATGCGGCTTCTTTTCCTGCGGCCTCACCTGTCAAAATCGAAAGTGAAAACCCATGAATCCAGACCTCTTCTCCGTCTACGCTCCCGTCCTGACACCTTTCAAGGCGGATCTGAGCTGCAACACGCCCCGCTTCATCGAGCATTGCCGCTGGATCGTCGAACAGGGCGCCGGGCTCGCGGTCTTCGGGACCAACAGTGAAGCGGCGTCGATTGCGTTGCGCAAGAAGCGCGACCTGCTCGATGCGGTCGTCCTGGCCGGTATCCCGACGAAGTCCTTGATGCCGGGCGTCGGCGCCTGCAGCCTGGAGGAAACCATCGAGCTTACCCGCGCGGCGGTCGATGCCGGGGCACCCTGCGTGCTCGTGTTGCCGCCGTTCTTTTACAAACCGCTGACGACGGACGGTCTTGCCCGATACTACGGACGGCTGATCGAGGCGGTCGGCTCCGACCGTCTTTCGATCGTGCTCTATCACATCCCGCAATTCACCGGCGTGCCGATCACCCTCGAGCTGATCGAGACGCTCAGGCGGCGCTACCCCGCCAACATTCTTGGCGTGAAGGACAGCTCCGGCGATCGCGAGACGCTGAACGGCTTTCTCTCGGTTGGCAACGGGTTCCGCGTCTTTCCCGCCTCGGAGATCCTGCTTGGCGAGACCATCGAGCGCGGCGCTGTCGGTTGCATTTCGGCGACTGCCAATGTCAACGCCAAGGCCATGGTCGATGCCGTCTCTGCCACGAGCACGGTCGGGGCCGCACAGGCTTTCGCGCCGATCGCCCCGGTGCGCACGTTGTTCCAGCAGTTCCCGATGATCCAGGCGATGAAGGTCGCCATGGCTCGCCACACCGGCGACGAGACCTGGCGCGCGGTACGTCCGCCGCTGGTGGAGCTCGATCGCCAGGCTGAACAGAAGTTCGTGTCCGCCTGCACCGAGATCGGTTTCAGACCCTGGGCTGCGACGATGGAGCCCGCATGAGCGCGGCGGCTTCCGGGGCTGTGAAGCCGCTTGCCAACTATCCCGATCTCAAGCGGGAAGGCGGGTTGCTTTTCCTGTCCGGCATGAGTGCCCGGCAGGCGGATGGAACCATCGCCGGCGCCGCAAGGGCCTCTGATGGTGCCGAGACTCACGATGTCGCAGAGCAGTTGCGGGTCATTCTGCGCAAGGTCGGCGAAACACTGGCCCGAAACGGCGGAAGCTTCGGCGATATCGTCGATGTCACGGTGTTCCTGACCGACATGCGCCACTACCGGGCGATGAACGACGAATACAATATGTGGTTCGCCGTCGATGGGCCGGCCCGCACCACGGTCGGGGTCAACGAACTGCCGCACCCCGATATGGTCGTGGAACTGAAGGTGGTTGCACGCGCACCGGCCTGACGCTTTGCGACGGTCCAAAAAGCAGCCCCCGGCGGTGCCGTCGGGGGCTGTTTGCGTTCAAAGGATCCGGCAGGCGTCTTCGAACGACAGGCGGGGGTGCCGGGCAAACAGCTTTGCCGGATCGCCATGACCGAGACCGCAGATGAAGTTCGACTTCAGCCGGCTCTCGCTGAAGAACGCCGCATCGACCACCTTGGCATCGAAACCCGAAATCGGGCCACAATCGAGCCCGAGCGCGCGGGCTGCCAGCATGTAGTATCCCGCCTGCAATGTGGCGTTGCGAAAGGCAGTCTCTTCCACGAGGTGCGGATTGCGCTCGAAGAACCCTTTGCCATCCGTATGCGGAAACAGAAACGGCAGGCGCTCGGCAAAGGCGAAATCGGTCGCGAAGATGGCGACAACAGGGCAGGTCATCATCTTGTCGACGTTGCCGGCAGCCAGCGCCGGGCGCAGCCTTTCCTTTGCCTCTGCCGTCACAAGGTAGGTGATCCTTAGCGGCGAGCAGTTCATGCTCGTCGGCGCCAGGCATGCGAGTTCGTGGATCTGCTCCAGCAGCCTGTGTGGCACCGGACGATCGAGCCAGCCGTTTTGGCTCCTTGCCTCCGTGAAGATTTTCCCGAGCAGGGCGGTGTCGGCCGGTGTGGTTTGAAGGCTTTGATGGTCCATGGGGTCCCCTTCGGACGTTGGTTATCTCTGACGTCGATCGTGTGGTCGCTGCGGTCGGCCTGTCGGCCGGTGAGCAGCCGGTGCGCGCTCGGGCTCGGCTAGGCCTTGAGGCCGGAGCGCCGGAAAAATTCCCCGAAAATTGCGTTCCCGCAGCCAAGACGAACCCGGTCAGACCCGTCGGTGGACCGCTCGCCGTTTCCTTTGCGCATTTCTTCGCAACTTTCGCGTATGTGTGCACCGATGCACTTGACAAGAATACATAATGACGAAATTGTATGCAAGAAGATACCGACAGTATGGAAGGAGACAGCCGGTGGTTTGGCATGCGCTTGGGCAAAGGCTCATCAGGGAAGAAATACGGCCGGTCATCGTGACCGAGCAGGGGGTCTACGATCTGGATCTGGTGTCGCGCGTCCTTGGGCGGCCGGGCGAGGACTGGAGCCGGTGGCGCGCCGGTGGCATTGCCGTGATGCTGGACGCCTGGATCGACGTCGAGCCGGCATTGGCAGCGCTTGCCGACAATCTCGCCGCCAGCGGTCCGAAGTTCGAGCCGCTTGGAACGGGGACGAAGCTTTGCGCGCCCTATCGTCCGAACAGGATCTTTGCTACCGCTTCGAATTATGTCGAGCATGCGCAGGAGATGGGGACGGTGCTAGCGGCGAAGTCCGAGAGTCAGCCCTTCGTCTTCATGAAGGCCGATTCGAGCGTCATCGGCCCCGATGAGGCGATCATCCTTCCGCAGAGGGCAGAGAAGGTCGACTGGGAAGTCGAGCTTGCAGCGGTGATCGGCATCGGCGGTCGCGACATTCCGGTCGACAAGGCGCTCGACCATGTCGCCGCCTACACCGTCATCAACGACATCACCTCGCGCGACCTGACGCGTCGCACCGACTTTCCCTTCAAGCATGACTGGTTCCGCGGCAAGAGCTTCGACACCTTTGCGCCGCTCGGCCCCTGGCTGGTTCCGGCCGATTGCGTCGGCAACCCGCAGGACCTGCGCCTGACGCTCGACGTCAACGGAACCCGCAAGCAGGACGACAGCACCGGCTCGATGATCTTCTCGGTGGCCGAGCAGATTTCCTATCTGTCGTCGATCCTGACCTTGCGTCCCGGCGATCTCGTCGCCACCGGCACCCCCGACGGGGTCGGAATGGGCACAGGAGAATTCCTGAATGCCGGCGACATAGTGACGGCCGCCGTGGAGAAGGTCGGCACCATCACCAATCCGATCAGAGGAGCTCGGATCGATTAACACCCAAACCGCCAGCAATGGCTAAACTGAGGAGGACAGTATGGCTAAAAAGTTTGGAAATTCGCTTCGCCTGGCAGCGCTCGCCGGAGCGCTCGCATCGATGATGACGGCGGCTTCGGCGGCCGAGGAAATCTCGTTCAACATGTCGTGGTTGCCGCAAGGGAGCGTGGGAGGCGTTCTCGTTGCCAAGGCCAAGGGCTTCTTCGACGAAGCAGGTCTCAACGTCTCGGTCTATCAGGGCTATGGCGGCCAGCGCACCGTCAACGAGATCGACCAGGGCCTGTTCGATATCGGCTACGGCGACCCGGTGAGCGTCATTCTCAACCGCGTCAACGGCGGCAAGGCCGTCTTCGTCGGCTCGATCAACACGGTCTGGCCGGGCGCGCTCTGCTACATCCAGAAGGACGGCGAGAAGACGCCGGTGCTTGCAGACTTCAGCGGCAAGTCCGTCGGTGGTGGCGCCACGTCGCCGGTCCAGAACATCGTGCCGGCCTGGCTTGAGCAGAACGGGCTGCCGAAGGATCATCTGAAGCTGCTCCGGATGAACCCAGCGGTCATCACCTCGTCCTTCCTCGAAGGCCAGGTCGACCTTGCCGAATGCTGGGAAGGTGCCAGCCTGCCCATTCTCCACGAGAATGCGCAGGAGAGCGGCAAGAAGATCGGCATGATCAAGTATCGCGATTTCGGTCTCGACATGTACGGAAGCGGCTTCGTCACCACCGAAGCGATGCTGGCCGAGAAGCCCGAGGTCGTCGACAAGTTCCTCGACGCCTCCTACCGCGGCTACGAATACATGGCCGCGCATCCGGAAGAATCCGCCGACCTGATCGTCAAGCAGTATCCGACGCTGAAAAAGACCGTCGTGCTCAACCAGATCAAGCAGATCAATGCGCTCGTGCGGGATCCACACGCTGAAAACAAGGATCTCGGCTTCGTTCGCGCCGATCGCATGGAAAAGACGATGGGCTTCGTGCGTGAGGCATTCGTCGTCGACGACAGCATCAAGACCGTCGACCTCTACCGCAACATCAGTCGCTGAGGTCGGCCCAAACCTGGGATGAGGAACATGAAGAAGAAGATCAACGTGCGGAAGCTTGGCCACATGGTGCTGATGGTCCGCGACATCCACAAATCCGTCGACTTCTATACCAATGTCGTCGGCCTTGAGGTCTCGGACTGGATCGAGGACAAGATGGTGTTCCTGCGTGCAGGCAGCGACCATCACGATCTCGCTCTGTCGCAACTGCCGGCGGATTCGCCGGATCGTGACGACCTGCCGAAGTACACGAGGCCCGGCCTCGAGCACTTCTCCTATCTCGTCGACAGCCTCGAAGACATGGAAGCTGCCGCCGAGATGTTGCAGGAGCGGGGCGTCGAGATCGTCCGCGGTATCGGCAAGCACGGTCCGGGCGCCAACTGCTTCCTCGTGTTTAAGGATCCCGACGGCAACAACTGCGAGATCTACTGCGACATGATCCAGGTCACGGAGGAGAACCCGCATACGCCGCAGGTTTGGGAACGAAACATCGACGCGTTCGACCAATGGCGCTTCAAGCGCTTCGTCGTGCCGCCACCACACCAGGTGGTCAAGGACAAGCAGGGTCAGTGATCCCGGGAGCGTTTCGGCCTCGAACGCAGTGATCGAAACGCTCCGCTTTGTTCGCAAGCATTTCTCTCCGGAAAGCCGTTTCGCTTTTCCTGGAAATGCTCTTGCGCGCCGGCATCGACCGGCGCGCCTCACCACGGATGCCAACTCGCTCTTCGGAGGCTCTCATGCCAGGCGTTAGTTCGCGACTTGCCGCCTATAGCCAAGTCGTCTTGTTTTTCGGTGCTTTTCTACTCTTCTGGGAATATGGCGTCCGATATTTTGAAGTGAAAAGCTACATTCTTCCGCCGATCTCGGCGATCGCCGTCGCGGTCTGGGAGGCGCGAAGCGAAATTTTTGAGAACTCGATGTACACGCTTGCCGAGGTGCTGATCGGTTTTGGCGCTGCCGTCGTCGTCGGCGTCATGCTCGGCATGGTCGTCTATGTCTCGCCCTTTGCCCAGCGCACCATCTATCCGCTTGTCACCGCCCTGCAGACGACGCCGAAAAGCGCGCTCGCGCCGCTGATGATCGTCTGGTTCGGCTACGGCTTCATTTCCAAGGTGGCGATGGCGTTTCTCTTTGCCTTCTTCCCGATCGTGGTCGCGACGCTCGGCGGCTTTGCCGGCACGGCGAAGAACCTCGAGGAACATTTTCGCGCGCTGAATGCAGGCCCCTGGCGCACCTTTACGACGCTCCGGCTGCCAAGCGCCCTGCCGAGCTTCATCGATGGATGTCGTGTGGCGATGCCGCTTGCGATGATCGGCGCGATCATCGGCGAACTCGTCGGCTCCGAGCGTGGCCTCGGCAACCTGATCATGCTGGGAACCGCATCGACGCGCACCGACCTCGTCTTCGGCTGCATCATCGTGATCACGCTGATCTCGCTGGCTCTCTACGCGCTGATCGAATTTGCGGCCAAGTCCGTCTGGTGGCGGGGAATACAGGTATGAACATTTCAGTTCGGGAGGAAAAGATGGTGTCGACAGCCACGGCCGAAGCGCCGCAATCTGGCAAGGTGGCAGGCAAGGGCTCGAGCCCGGCCGCAGAATCTGCCGTCAACCATATCGAGGCACGCGGCCTCAACAAGACCTTCGGCTCGTTCAAGGCGCTGGAAGACATCGATTTTACCATCAAGAACCAGGAGTTCGTGTCGGTGCTTGGCCCGAGCGGCTGCGGCAAGAGCACGCTCCTGCGCATCGTCGCCGGCCTGATCCCCTATGAGAGCGGCTCGGCAACGATCAAGGGTGAGGCAGTGCGGGCACCGCGCCCTGACGTCGGCGTGGTCTTCCAGACCAACAACATGCTGCCCTGGCTGACAGTGCGCCGCAACGTCGAGCTTGGAGCGCGCATCCGCAACATGCCGGCCGATGCGCGTGACGCGGCGGTCGACAAGATCCTCGATGTGCTGTCGCTGACCAAATTTGCCGATGCCCACCCGCATCAGTTGTCGGGCGGCATGCGCCAGCGCGCATCGATCGGCCAGGCGCTGGTCCTCGATCCGCAGATCCTGCTGATGGACGAACCCTTCGGTGCGCTCGACGCGCTGACGCGCGACAAGCTCAATGTCGAATTGCTACGTATCTGGCAGGAATCGCGCAAGACGGTGATGCTGATCACCCACAGCATTGCCGAAGCCGTTTTCCTCTCCGACCGGGTCCTCGTCATGGCCGATCGACCGGGCAAGATCGTCGAGGAAGTGACGATCGATCTGCCGCGTCCGCGCAACGCCGCCACCACGCGTGCCATGCCAAAGTTCGGCGAATACGTCGCCTATCTTGGCAAGGTCATGGGCGTTGCAAGCTAGAGAACCGTGCGTTCGGAAGTACCCACAAAGGACGCGCTGGCACTTCGATTTTGTCGCATGTTATCCGTCTTCGGTGATTGCACCGGAAAGCGGGACACTGCTGACCTTTGCAGGTCGATGCGAAGCGCATCTGCGTAGGCGACGCGTGAATAAGAGATAGGGCACTTTTGCGGTTTCGCCTAAACGGAAGCGCAGCAGCGGCTCGATCTTACCCGCCTCCCTGAACGATATTTTTTTCCAGGGAGGCGGGTGAGTTGCGTTCGTGATGGTTTACGAAGCGGGCGGATGGCATTCAGGATTCCAACCTGCCTCCCGGCCATCGATTGAAATCTTCCTGCCGGCATGCGCCGGCAAAAATGCGATTGGAACTCTTATGCCCCAACTCACTCTCGATCTCGCCAACGGGATCATCGAAGCCGCCTTCGGCGCTGCGGCAAAAGCCCGGATGAAACCGCTTTCGGTGGCTGTCCTCGATGCCGGTGGCCATCTCATCGCGTTTCAGAAGCAGGACGGCTCGTCGATGCTTCGCTTCGAGATCGCTTCGGGCAAAGCCTATGGCGCGCTTGCCGTCGGCATGGGGTCGCGCTGGCTGAGCAACACGGCGATCGAGCGGCCGCATTTCGTGCAAGGGCTTTCCGCCGTCTCGGGCGGCCGCATCGTGCCGGTGCCCGGCGGCGTTCTGGTGCGCACGGCGGCCGGCGACCTGATCGGTGCGGTCGGTATCACCGGTGATACGTCTGACAATGACGAAGCCTGCGCCGTCGCCGGCATCGAGGCTGTCGGCTTCGTGGCGGATGCCGGATAGGCGCGCCACCGATCTGAACCTGGCGACCTGATCGCATCGACACCGCCATCGGCTGACCCGTCGCCTTGGTGACGGGCTCAACCCGCGGCGCGTGCGAGAAGGGCGCGGGCGCGGGTGACGATCGGCCGGTCGACGAATTTTCCCTCGAAGGTAAAGGCGCCGATCCCGGCCTGATCGGCCTGGTCGGCGGCGTCGATCAGGCGCCGCGCACGCTCGATTTCTTCTGGCGAAGGCGAAAAGCCTTCGTTGAGGAGGGGCACGACACTCGGGTGAATGCAGGTGGCGCCATCGAAGCCGAAGTCTTTGGCTTCCGCAATGGCTGCGGCCAGTGCCTGCCGGTCGGCATAGTCAGCGGTGCTGCGCAACAGCCCGAAGGAAAGAACGCCGGCGGCCTTCGCGGCATAATGGATCATCAGCTTCGGCACCCGCAGAACCTCAGGCGTCGGCTGGGCGCCCATCGACGTGGCCAGATCCTCGCCGCCGGCAGACAGCGCAAAGACCCGCGGCCCCGCGGCGATCGACGCGGCGTTCAGCAGGCCCGCGGGGTCCTCGATCAGCGGCGCAAACCGCATCGCCTGTCGGTTTGCAGCCTCTTCCAGCGGCCGCAGGTGCGCGTCGAGCCGGTGGAGAACATCGGGCGAAGACACCTTGGGAATGTAAAGCGCTTGCGCGCCTGCCTCGCAGGCCGCAGCGGCATCGGCCAACATGGCGGGTACGTCGTGGGTGTTGATCCGGACGATGATCTGGGCGCCGCCCCGACCAACCATGGCTACGGATCGACCGAGTGCAGCCCGCGCGGCGTCCTTCTCGTTAGCCGCCACCGCATCTTCGAGATCGATGATGATCGCGTCGGCCCCACGCTCGTGGGCTTTTTCGAGAAAGCGGGGCGAACTGCCGGGAACATAAAGCAGCGAACGCATCCTCATTTGGACCGGCCTCCCATAGCCACGGTACCTTCGTCGGCCGACAGATTGGCGGCGCGGAGCATGCCACGGGTGCTCTGTCCAAGCGAAAGCGATGGTCCCGTCTGGGGTTCGGCGAGACCGACATTCACGCCTATGCGGCAGGCAAAGGCGACGCAAGCTTTTGTCGAATAGAACATCAATTCCTCGCTGGCGATTTCTCGCTCTTGAACATCCGCCGCGAGAGCGCCTCGCTTGCGCGGCGTGCAGCCTCGACCGTCACCTCGGTGACGCGACTGAGGTTGTTGGCGATCCGTTCGCGCGGGCCGGACATGTTGACGACGGCGACGATACGCCCCTCGGGGTCGCGAATTGGCGCTGCGACCCCCGCCGCTCCCTCGACCCGGCCATGGAGATTGGCGACATAGCCTTCCCGGCGCGCGGCGCTCACGCGCGCGGCGATGGCTCCCGGGTCGTCCTCGTCGGGGACGGAGAGGCGGAGATAGGCTTCGAGATCCTCGTCCGCGAGGCCGGACAGCAGCATCAGCCCGCTTGCCACGTAATGGGCGACACGCTGGGTTGCAATGTCGCGGTCATAGCGGATCTCCCGCATCGGGAGGACCTTGTTGAGATAGCGAACCTGCCAGTCACCTGTCAGCACGGCGATGAAGCCGGTTTCCTCGATTGCAGCCACCGTTTCGCGCAGGATCGGTTCCGCGACCCTCAGGATCATGCCCCAGCCGCTGTTTGTTTCCGACGGCTCGCCGGGCAACCGGATCAGCAGATAGCGCCCGTCGGCCTGGCGGGTGACATAGCGGGCGTCGACCAGTGTGCGCAACAGCAGCAGCGTGCTGCTTTTCGGCAGGGCAAGTGCTTGCACGACCTCGACGAGCGAGACGGCCTGGCTGCGCGATGCCAACCACTCGATCAGGTCCAAAATTCTCTCCGCACCTCGGCCGCTCATCGCATTCATTCTCGTTCAATATATTGAACATGTGCTAAATGATGAACTTATGAGGCGTGCCCGCCCTTGTCAACACGCGGTCGGCTTGGGCATTCCCTTCCGCAAGGCCGCCGAAAGTCACGCTTTGGCTGCTCCGTCCCGACGGAAGACTTTCGGGGGCGGGCGGTGCAATCGAGCCGTGCCGTGATTTCAGTCCGCAACAAATCTTGAAACGGCCAATCAAACACTCGCCTCCATTGGCAGGCACGCTCCCTTCCTGCCCGGTCCTCGACCATTCGTGTCGAGCCGCGACGATGACCTGGCCAGTGTTCGAATGAGGAGTGAACAGATGCGTAAGCCTAAACTGACTGAAGCAGCACGCCCGATCCCCGTTCCCGGTTACAAGCCGGTGGCCCTTCCGGCTGTGCGTGCCGCCCACCTGATGCTGAAAAGCAAGCGCGATGCCGACGTGCGCCACGCCCAGAGGACGGCGACCATGCGCATCGTCAACCAGTTCGATCGTGACACCGACTAACGATCGGGCATCTGCCGATTTGCGCTGGCGCAGGCGTCAGCGCCGCCATGGTCCGACAGCCGACGGCTTCCAGCACCATCATTCGGTCCTCGTCGCTCAAATCGGGGTTCACCGAGATAACAGAGCCGTCATAGCGGGCAGGCACATCTCCGCCTCGGAAAGGCCTCCGCAGAAGATCGGTCATGTCTTGTGCAAAGACAGACAGAAGTCACGTCAATTTGGCCCCTGAGCCCACGCGAACCGCTTTGTTCGTGTGAGGTCAGGGTCCTGCTTGACGGCAGAAGCAACACGTGTAAATAATAGATCAAGTAGTCGATTAATTAATAAAGCCGGCCGATCCCTAGGCAGCGCGCACGCTCATCCACCCTCCAACACCAACTGCGATCCGATGCTCAACTCCATCTGCCACGCCCATTGCCGTTTGCGCTCGATGGCATCCGCATGAGCCGCCACTCCATTCGCATCCGACGGCGGTTGCCGGTCTTGGGAAGCGTCATGGCTGGCGCATTCTCGACGCTCGGAAATGCCGTCGCCATGGTGGCCTTGCCTTGGTTCGTGCTGACGTTGACCGGAAGCCCTCTGTGGACCGGCATTGCCGCCGCCGCAGGCGTCTTGCCGATGATTGCCGGCTCGCTGTTCGGCGGCGGTCTTGTCGATCGCTTCGGCCCGCGCTGGATCGCATTCTCCGGCGATTTCATCAGCGCGCTTGCGGTCGCAGCCGTACCGCTTCTCTATCATCTGGATATGCTCGGGATCGGAACGCTCGTCGCTCTGATCGCCATCGGCGCTGCAATGGACGGCCCGGCATCTATCGCGGCCGAAAGCCGCCACCCCGAACTGGCGCGTCTCGCCGGCTTCCGGCTGGAACGGATCAAGGCCGCCGATGAGCTGATCGAGAATGCCGGCGTGCTCGTCGGGCCGGCGCTTGCCGGCGTAATGATCGCGCTTGTTGGCGTCGAAGACACCTTGTGGCTGACCGCTGGATGTTCACTCGCCGCGGCGATCCTCGACGTTATCTCCCTGCCGACGCGGCGCAAATCGGTTGGCGCCGAACAGGTCGCCATCGGCCTGGCTGGCGCATGGGAAGCGGTTCGCTTCCTGTTGCGCGATCCGCTGCTGCGCAGCCTGATCATGCTGGGCACGTTGTTCGGCATCATCTTCGGCGCGATGGAGGCCGTCGTCATGCCGGCCTTTTTCAAGGCGACCGGGCAAAGCGCCATGAGCCTCGGCCTGTTCCTGTCGGCAAGCGGCGGCGGCGCCATTTTGGGCACGCTTGCCTATGCGGCCTGGGGCCATCGGTTCTCCGGGCGTGGCATCCTTATCTTCGGCTGCGCCGTCGAGGCGCTCGCCATTCTCGTGCTGGCCTTGGCGCCTCCGGTTTCGCTGCTGATCGCAGCCGGCGCTGTGGCCGGTTTCGCGACGGGACCGATCGGGCCGATCGTCGCGACCGCAGCACTTCGCCGTGTGCCGGTCAAGCTGCGCGGGCGGGTGCTGGGTGCTGCGGATGCTCTGGAGCTGTCGGCGATCCCGCTGGCCATCATTCTGGCCGGTGGAGCGGTCGAGGTTTTTGGCGCTCAGCCATTGCTCCTGGGTTGCGCCGCAGCGCTCGCCGGCACGACGGTGATCGCCGTCTTTCTGCCGGGTCTGAAGCAGCTTGACCGCAGGCGGATCGGCAATGCGGCAAGGCTCCCCGTCGGCGATGACGTCGCCAGGGCGGGTGAGTAGCCATGCGGAAAGCGCCGTGCCCGTTGCGGTGAATAGGCTGTCAGCGTTGCGGCCGCGACGGTGGTCAAGGCTGCCGAGCGCACCATCGCGCTCGGCAGCACCCGGGGAGGTTATCTTATTGCCGGACCGCTGGACGCCTAGCGCGCGACCGCTTCGACGATCCTGCGGCTGGCCGAAACGATGTCCGTATCCTGCAGCAATGCGCCGCCGATCAGATACATCACATCGTTTCCGTAAGCGTCGCGCATCTCCGGCACGCGGCCGAGGTTCATGCCGCCGCCGGGGGCAGGCACGATCGCCTTCGGGCCACCCATGTCGGTGGCGCAGGCCTTGGCGATCGACTGGCATTCCTCGCGGGTGAAGCCAAAGCGCCCGCCGAAATTCGGATAGATCGCTGCGTCGGCCCCCATCAGGCGCTGCAAGGCGCCGTAGAAGCATCTGTGCGAAAAGCCAGTATCGGGCGAAACGACGTTGGCACCTGAGAACGCAGGATGCGAAACGATCGGCAGAGTGAAGGCCGGATCGGACGCCAGCGTGTGGATCACGTCGTAGCCGGCAAGGGCCGGGGAAATCATCACCCCACCGGCGCCGGCCTCCTGCGCCATCATCGCGCGCTCGAACAGGTCTTTTGCCGACGCGGTGATGTTCGGCACGAAACTCGCCCGCCCGCCGCTCTTGGCATTGGCTTCGCCGACGGCATTGACGCAGGCGGCCAGCCGTTCGGCGAAGGGCGACGTCCGCTGGTCCACCAGCCCGTGGTCGTCCTTGACGAAATGCATGCCGCCGAGCGCGAAATCATGCGCGCGGCGGGCAAGCTCGGCCGAAGACAGGCCGACCGGCTTGATCGCCGACATCAACAGCGGCTGCGCGCCGATGCCGGCCCTTTGCCGCAAGCCGGCAATGCCAAGCTTCGGGCCGGGGCAAAGCGCGAGAATGCCCGCGGACAGGCCGATGTTCTCGACTTTCAAGCCCGGCTTGATCGAGCTGTTGCCGAAAACAATGTTGAGGAACTGGAGGAAGTCGCCGCCGACATCGTCCTCGCTGTAGGAGATCTCGGCGAGATAGCCGGGCCGACCGTCCGGATCTTTTGCCAGCGCCTCAAGCTTGCCGAGGATTTCATCCTCGACATAACCCTTGGGCACGACATCCCTGGGGATCTCGACCGTCTGTTCCAGGGCGATATCCAGCGCCCGTGCGCGCGCCTCCGCCTCGTCGGCCGCCCTGACGTAGTAGCTGACGGTGAACCGCGGAGCCATCAGAGCGCCTCCGCCTTCTGCGCCGAATGCACATGATCAAGGCGGACCTCGGTCAGTTCGTCTTCGCCGATTTCGAGCGACCTGCCGGTCAGCTCCTCGATCGCGGACACCAGCGCGCCGGCGTCGAGGCCATACTTCTTCATGAGGTAAGGCTTCGAGGCGCCATGGGCAAACGTGTCCTTCAGGCCGAGACGCTTGAGGCGAACGCCAAGGCCCTCTTCGGCCACGATCTCGGCAACAATCGAGCCGAGGCCGCCGACGATCGTGTGGTTTTCGAGCGTGACGATGCCCTTCTTGCCGCGCGCGGCCTTGAGTAGCCCTTCGCGGTCAAACGGCTTTAGCGTCGAGGCGTGCAGGTGATGAAGCCCGATGCCGCGCGCCTCGATCGGTTTTGTGGCGCGCAAGGCTTCCTCGGTGCAGACGCCGGAGCTGACGACGAGGATGTCGTCGCCTTCCGACAGGGTACGCAGCGTGTTGAACGCAAACGGCGTTGAGAAAAGCCGAGGGACTTCGCCGCGAAGGATGCGCACATAAACCGGTCCGTCGATCGCATCGGCAACCTCGAGTACCGTTTCGACCTCGGTCGCATCGCCGGTCTCAAGGATCGTCATGTTCGGCACGGCGCGCAGCACGGCGATATCCTCGATCGCCTGGTGGGTGATGCCGCCGGGCGTGGTGATACCCGGCAGGAAGCCCATCAGCCGCACCTTGCGGTTGGAATAGGCGATCGAATTGATCAGCTGGTCATAGGGGCGCCGGTAGAGGAACACCGAGAAGGTGTGGATGAAGGGCCGATAGCCCTGCATGGCAAGCCCGCCGGCGAAGGAGAGCATGTTCTGCTCGGCCATGCCCAACGACAGGAACTGCTCCGGATGCCGGTCGCGGAAGCCATCGACCTCGCAGGACGAGGTGAGGTCGGCGGAAAGGCAAAGCACTTCCGGGCGCGCTGTCGCGAAAGCCTCGAATGCCCCAGCGTAAGGGCGATTGACGATTTCGACCATGGTCAGGCCCCTTCCATTTCGTTCGGGCTGACGCCCAGTTCGGCGGCGAGTGCCGCCTGCATTTCGAGCCGCTCTTCGGCGCTCTTGAAGCGCACGTAGTGAAGGCGCGGAAAGCGCTTTTGCAGGAAGTTCATTCCCTGGAACGGCGACGTATTGGCGAGGATGACCAGCGGCTTACCCGCTTCGGCACTGTCGGCAGCATCGCGCATGGCCTGAAGGTCGTGGCCGTCGATCGAGCGGCAGGTGGCGCCGAAGGCCGCAACGCGGCTGGCAAGATCGCCGAGATCGAGAACCGACGACATGGCACCGTCGCATTGCTGACGGTTCACGTCGACGATGACGCGGATGTTGTCGATGCCATGGTGGGCCATTGCCGCCAGGCACTCCCAGGTCTGGCCCTCCTGAAATTCCCCGTCGGACATGTAAACCCAGACCTTGCCCGGCTCGTTGCGCCTCTTGCGAGCAAAGGCAACGCCCGCAGCCATGGAAAGGCCCTGCGCCAGCGAGCCGGTCGTTACCTCCATGCCCGGGCTGTGCTCGGCGCCGATCATCTCGACGGAGCTTCCGTCCTTGTTGAAATGGTCGAGCGCGTGTTCATCCATGCGCCCGACCTCGATCAGTGCGCAGTAGATCACGAGCGCATAATGCGCCGGCGAGATAATGAAGCGATCGTACTCCGGCGCGGCCGGGCCGTGGTAGCCGGCGCCGGTGAAGGCGTCGGGGTTATCGGCGGAGGGCACGCCGCGAAACGGCAGCGGCACCTTCGGCAGAGTCGGTTCGCCGAGCTTGAGGAACTCGTTATAGAGCAGAGCGAGGCTTTCGGCGGCCGAGCAGGCCTGGCTCAGATAGCCGCCCTTGTTCTTCATCGTGTGGAAGAAGACGCGGCGGCGAATGCCGAGTGCGATCTCCTCGGTGGTCTTCTGGTTTGTCAGGCTCACCGGTCAGCTCCTTTCCGGAAACAGCGCTTTGAGGCCCTGCGGCGACGCCGTGGCGACGCCGCGTTCGGTGATGAGGCCGGTGATGAGGCGCGCAGGCGTCACGTCGAAGGCCGGGTTTGCCGAGGGGCTGCCTTCGGGTGAGACGCGCACCGAGATGATCGCGCCATCGGGGCCACGCCCTTGCACGAAGCTTACCTCGTCGCCGGTGCGTTCCTCGATCGGGATCTCCTTGACGCCGTCCTTGACCGTCCAGTCGATGGTTGGCGACGGGAGCGCGACATAGAAGGGAACATCGTTGTCGCTGGCGGCGAGCGCCTTCAGGTAGGTACCGATCTTGTTGCAGACATCGCCGTTGGCCGTCGTGCGGTCGGTGCCGACGATCACCATGTCGACGGCGCCGTGCTGCATCAGGTGGCCGCCGGCATTGTCGACGATCAGCGTGTGCGGCACGCCATGGCCGTTGAGCTCCCAGGCGGTCAGCTGGGCGCCCTGGTTGCGCGGCCGGGTTTCGTCCACATAGACATGCACGGGAATACCCGCTTCGGTCGCCATATAGATCGGTGCCGTCGCCGTTCCATAGTCGACGGTCGCAAGCCACCCGGCGTTGCAATGGGTCAGGATGTTGACCGGCTCGCCGGGCTTCTTCGTCGCCGCGATCTCGCGGATGATCTTGAGGCCGTTCGCCCCGATCGCCCGGTTGAGCTGCACGTCCTCCTCGGCGATTTCGCCGGCGCGCCGGTAGGCGGCCTCGGCGCGGTCGTCGACCGACAGCGGCCGCAGGAACTGGCGCATGGCCTCGAGCGCCCAGCGAAGGTTGATCGCGGTCGGTCGGGTCTCGTTGAGCTCCTCCCAGACCGCATCGAGATGCCGGTCGGACGGGTCGTCCGCCATGGCAATCGCGACTCCGTAGGCGGCGGTGACGCCGATCAGCGGCGCGCCGCGCACCCACATGTCGCGGATGGCGACCGCCACGTCCGCGACCGTCTTCAGCGTGACGATCCGGAATTCGTGCGGCAGCCAGCGCTGGTCGATGATGTCGACCGAGCGGCCGTCGGCGTTGAGCCAGATCGTATGGTAGTGCTTTTCTCCGACTTTCACGAAAGTGTCTCCTGCTGAAGCCGTTGCGCGGTGGCGCGAATGTCCCTGAGGCTCGCAATGCGATCCCGGTTGACGGCGAGATGACGACCGAGCTTCAGAGCCTTGCTTTCGCATTCGGCGCGGCGGCTGAGGTCGTCGATGGTTTCGAAATCGGCATTGTGGGCAAGGCCGAGGATGCGTCTGAGGATCTCGACGCCGGCAAAGCCGAGCATCTCGCGGTAGATCTCATCGAGAACGATGGTCAGCGCCTGTTCCGAGCCGAACGGATCGTCGCGGTCTTCGAAAAGGCTTGCCTGGTAGAGGATGCCCTTGCGCTCGCTCCGCCACAGAGCCGAAAACTCGTCGCAGAAGGTTTCCCAGATCGTCTCCGTGGTATCCAGCAGGTAGGTGCGCATCCGGTCGCGTTCGCCGGCGACGGTCTCGTGGCCTTCCTGCGAGAAGTAGCTCATCCAGAAATTCGCAAGCAGCATACCGACATCGAAGCTGATCGGGCCGTAGAAGGCGAATTCCGGGTCAATGACACGCGTCTCGTCGTCGGTGACCATTACCGAGCCGGTGTGCAGGTCGCCGTGGCAAAGGGTTTCGGCCTTGGCGGAAAAAATGTGCTTCAGCCGCTGGGCTTCAACCTTCAGGTCGCGGTCGCGGCGTAGTTCCTCGACCAGGCTGTCGAGGTGCGGGCTCGTGTGCCGGTTCATCTCCGCTTCGAAGTAAGGATCGGAGAAAACAAGGTTTTCGGTGATGTCGCAGAGTTCGACATTATCGGCGAAGAGGGCGAGATCGGCCTTCTTGTCGCGTGTCGGCATCGAAAGATCCGAGCCGCGGAAAAGCGTGCGGGCCGCGAAAAGCCCGAGATCGCGGCCGATCTTCGGCAGCATGCGCCCCGCAATCAGCGCGCGCCGCAGGATCACGTGCGGTGTCAGGTATTCCATGATGATCATCGCCTGCTCGGCGTCGAAGAACAGGATTTCCGGCACCATGCCCGGATCGCGGGCAGCCTGGCGAATGAGGGCGTGGTATTCGAAGAACGAGCGCTTCAAGGGCAGGGGCCAGCGTTCGCCGACGAGCCGGACATAGGGCAGCGCCTGCTTGACGATCGCAGCCCCCTTCTCGCCCGTGACGATGAAGACGAGATTGAGGTTGCCGTCGCCGACCTCCTTGACCTGCCAGCGAAGATGGTCCGCGCCGATCCTGTCGCAAAGGGCCGTGTTATCGCTCAGTCTCAATGGCAGCGTTTCGGCGCTGAGCGCCTCGAACACGTGCTTGTCCATATGGTCCTCCCTATCGACATGACCGGCCTTCACCGCTCCTCGTCATGCTGTCTTGGGTCATAGGTAAGTCGCCATTCTGTCAAATGTCAACAGCCTTGACATTTGATGGATAGCCATCCTAACCTGCCTTCATTGGGAGGAGAGCATGAGCGAACAAGCAGTGTTTCGCATCGAGGGCGTGCGCAAATCCTTCGGGCCGATACCGGTCCTGAAGGGCGTCGATCTCGAATTGCGCAAGGGTGCCGTCACGGTGCTGATGGGCGCCAACGGCGCTGGAAAGTCGACACTGGTGCGCATCCTCAGTGGCGTCTACGTCAGCGATGCCGGGGATATGCGGCTCAGCGATATTCCATTTGCCCCGGCAACGCCGGCAGAGGCGATCCGAGCCGGCGTGGTGACGGTTCACCAGAACATCAATGACGGCGTCGTCGCCGATCTCGATGTGGCGACCAATCTCACGCTCGACCGGCTGAACGGTCGCGGTGCACGCCTGTTTTTCAACCCGCGCCGTGTCCGGCGTGAGGCAGCCGTCGTTGCGGCCCGCATGGGCCTCGCGATCGATCTTTCCGCCGATATCAACGACCTGACGCTTGCCGACCGACAGATGGTGGCGATTGCCCGCGCCATGGCGCATGAACCGCAGGTGCTGATCCTCGACGAGCCGACCTCGTCGCTGTCGAGTGCCGAGGCCGATCGGCTGTTCGAGCTTCTCGACCGGCTAAAAGCCCGCGGCGTCGCCATCCTCTATATTTCCCACCGGATGTCCGACATCCGCAGGCTCGCCGACAGCATCGTCACGCTGCGCGACGGGCGCATAACCGGCCGTTTCGAAGGGGCGGATCTGGATTACGAAGGCGCTGTCAACGCAATGCTCGGGCAAAAGGTTTCGGCAGGTGCCGTGACCGTGCGCGACGGTTCCGGTGCAGTCTTTTCGGTGAAGAGCCTGCGGCTGACGCAGACGTCCCGTCCGTTCGACCTGGCGCTTGGCGATGGCGAAATCGTCGCCGTGACCGGGCTTGTCGGTGTCGGCAAGACGGCGCTGGCCGAGACGCTTTTCGGCGCGCGTTCGCCCGTGGCAGGGCTGATGACGCTTGACGGCGCGGCCTACCATCCACAATCGACCGGTCAGGCGATTGCCAAGGGCGTGTTTCTGGTCGCCAAGGATCGGGCCGACAGCGGCATCGTTCCGGACTTCAATATCTACGAGAACATCAGCCTGCCGTTCCTTAAGCGGCTGTCGCGTTTCGGCATATCGAGCAGGTCGGCCGAACGGGCGAAATCGCGGGCGCAGATCGCGGCACTTGGCGTCGTCTGCCGCAGCGAGCGCGACGAGATGCAGACCCTTTCCGGCGGCAATCAGCAGAAGGTGATGGTCGGGCGCTGGCTCTCCGAGCCTTCGCGCCTGCTGATCCTCGACGAGCCCTTCCAGGGCGTCGACATTGCCGCGCGCCGCGACATCGGCGCCAAGCTGCGCGCCTCGGCCTCCGGCCGCGCCACCATCGTTTTCCTGACCGAACTCGACGAAGCCTTCGAGATCGCCGACCGCATTCTCGTGATGTCGGAACACACTGTAGTCGGCGAGCATCGCAACGCCTCGGTCGACGTCGAGCGGCTCCTCCAGGAGATCGCCGGTCAACATCATCAGCAGGGACAGCCTCATGAGCAGTGAACAGATAAAACCCACGGCGCCTGCCGCTTCAGTGCTACCGGCTTCGCCGGCAAGTGCCGCGTTCAGCCTGCGCGACCTCGCGATCAAGTACGGCTTCCTTGTTCTGCTGGCGGGGCTGGTTATCTATTTCTCGCTGGTGACCAACGGCTTTTCCTCGCCGCAGAGCGCGGTCTTCATCCTGCAATCCGTATCGATCACCGGTATCCTGGCGCTCGGCGTCACGGCCACGCTCGTCGTCGGCGGTTTCGACCTGTCGATCGGCTCGGTCGCGACCACGTCGATGATGGCGTCATCCTATGTGATGGTGGTGATGGGCGGCGACGCGCTGACGGCGACACTCGTCTGCCTGGCGATCGGCGTTCTCGTCGGCCTGATCAACGGCATCATCATCGTCTATATGCGCGTGCCGGATCTTCTGGCGACGCTCGGCATGATGTTCCTGCTGCTCGGCCTGCAGCGCATCCCTACCGAGGGGCGCTCGATCGCCGCCGGCATGACGCTTCCCGACGGCTCTGTTGCGACAGGCACCTTTAGCCCTGCCTTCCTGGCGCTCGGGCGCCATCGATTCGATCTGATCCTGCCGAACCTCGTGCCGGTCTCGGTGGTGGTGCTGATCGTGCTGGCCGTCGTGATCTGGTTCTTCCTCGAATACACCCGCTTCGGGCGGATGATGTATGCGGTCGGCTCCAACGAGCGCGCCGCCGGCCTCGCCGGCGCGCCGGTCAATGCCTACAAGATCTCGGCCTATGTCATTTCGGGGGTCTTCGCCTCGATCGGCGGCATTCTGCTCGCCGCCCGTCTCGGCCGCGGCGACATCGCCTCGGGCAACAACCTGTTGCTCGACGCGGTCGCAGCCGCCCTGATCGGCTTTGCCGTGCTCGGAGCTGCCAAGCCGAATGCGTTCGGTACGGCGATCGGCGCGCTCTTTGTCGGCATCCTGCTCCAGGGCCTGACGATGATGAATGCGCCTTACTACACCCAGGACTTCATCAAGGGCGCCGTTCTCGTCATCGCCCTGATCTTCACCTTTGCGCTCTCGAAAAGAGGCAAACGCTGACGGGAAAGCCCCGGAGGCGGAAAACAAACGTTCACCAGTGGAGGAGACTGAAATGAACTTTACACGCAGAGCAATGGGCAAGCTGGCGCTTGGCCTTGCAGGAACCGTGGCCTTCGCCACCGCTTCCTTTGCCGCCGACATGCCGAAGCCCTTCGACAAGCCAGGCGACGTCAAGATCGCGCTCGTGCGCTATCTGTCGACCGGCGACTTCTTCCAGTCCTACCTTGCCGGCGTGGAGGCGCAGGCAAAGGCACTCGGCGTCCAGCTTCAGGTTCTCGACAGCCGCCAGGACGCAGCGCTTCAGGCCGACATGGTCGACCAGGCGATCGCGCTCGGCGTGCAGGGGATCATCATCCAGCACGGCCTGACGGAATCGATGAAGGAAGCCGCCCAGCGCGCCGTCGATGCCGGCATCAAGGTCGTCGCCTTCGACGTCAACGTCGAGAACGCGAAGATCCCGCAGGTCGAACAGTCCGACCGAGACCTTGCCCGCCTTGCCCTCGAGCAGGCGATCAAGGACAACGGCGACAGCTTCAAGGCCGGCTACGTCTATGTCGCTGGCATCGCGCCGCTCGACCGCCGCGACGAGACCTGGAAGGAATTCAAGGCGAAGTATTCGGGTATCAACGAGATCTCGCAGTTCGGCACGATGGACAACCCGATCGCCAACTCGGTTGCCAACCAGGCGCGCTCGGTCATCTCCGCCAATCCTGATATCACCGTGATGTTTGCGCCCTATGACGAGTTCGCCAAGGGCGTGAAGATCGCGGTCGACGAAGCCGGTCTGTCGCAGAGCGTGAAGATCTATTCCGCCGACATCTCGACCTCGGATATCGCGGCGATGCGCGAGCCGGATTCCGCCTGGGCGGCAACCGCTGCCACCAACCCGGCGGTGGTCGGACAGGTTTCGGTCAGGACGCTTGCCATGCTGCTTGCTGGCGAAGACCCGGGCCGTAGCGTCATCGTGCCTCCGACGCTGATCACCCAGAAGGACCTGAACGATCAGGACATCAAGAACATGGAGGAACTCGGCACCAAGCTGCCGCAGTTCGCTCATGCGGATGTTGCCATGCCGGCATGGATGCCGAAGCCCTGATCCGTACTGTCAATTTGAAAGAAAGCGGGGCGGTCGAAAGGCCGCCCCGTTTGCATGTTGCCGACCTTGCGCGTCGTGCCTTGTTCCAAGGCCCGGCTTAAAGCGCGTCGCGATCTTTCAGATTCGCTTGGCGCGCTTTAAGTTCTTGTTTTTGCGCATGTCGTTATCGCAAAACCGCGGCACACTTTTGCGCGACATGCGCTAGGCGGTTGCTGCTTGCACCCGGCCGAGGCCGTCGCGCCGCCAGCGGTCGATCACTCGGCGCGCCATCGATGTGGTAACGACGAGATGCGAGGCGAAGCCGCCCTTCAGCGCGGCCATCAACGGCTCGAACTTGCTGTCTTCCTGGACGACCAGCATGCGTTTCTCGATGGCGCGGATCGATCCGAGATCGGCGGAGATGCAGCGTCGATTGTGGGCGCAGTTTACCCATTGGCCGTCACCGTCGATCAGCTGCCCGGCGATGACGCCGACGGCCCCTTCTTCGCCCATGCGGTGCATTTCATCGGCGCTGAGCGCGCCGCATTTGACGAGATGGCTGTCGTCTTCGATGCCGCCGACGGAATAGAGCGCCAGATGACAGTCGGCGATCGTCGACAGCTGCTCGCGGATCACCGGTTCGCCGCGAAGCTCCTCGGCCAGCCGTTCGGATGACAGGACCAGCGGCGCGTAGAAATTGATGCCTTCGGCATTGAGCCGGCGCGCGATCTCCGTCGTGCACTGGTCCGGGCGATAGGAATAGGGCGCGCCGAGATTGCCGCAGAGCTGCACCACCGTGACGCCGCGCAGATCGGCGAAAGGCATCACGTCGGCGATGTGGTAAACCGTGCGTCCCCAGGCGACGCCGACGCGGTCGCCCTTGTTGATCAGCTCGAGGAAGACGGATGCGGCCAGCACCGGCATCTCCGCCGTCGGGTCCATGGCCTGTCGATCCTCCGGCACGATCCAGGCGGTCGTCACGCCGGTTGCGTCCTCCAGTTCGCGCGCCAGCACATCGTCGGTAAAAAGCTCCGTCGATGTGCTGATATTGACGATACCGGTCTCGCGTGCCCGCCTGAGATAGGTGGCAACAGAGGCACGTGATATGCCCAGTTTCTGCGCGACTTCATCCTGCCGTAGCCCATGGCTGTAGTAGAGCCATGCGGCCTTGTGCATGATCTGGTCGGTGTTGCGGATAGGCATGGGGATCCTTCATGCTGACAATCCCTGACATTATTCACCGCTCATGACATAAGTCAAATCGTTGCTCGGCCCCGGCCGAAACGGGCAATGTTTGCCCAACCGCAGGGCCAACCGATTTCGCCTGATCTGTGCGCCACCGCGCCCGACGGAAGCCCGTGGCGCGGTGTCGGTTGCTGCCATGCAGGCACCGGTCGGCGCGGATCGAGCCGCTGCAGGTGAATGGCCCCCGGGCCATCGGTATCATCGGTGATTCCTGCGCCCGGTGCACATGAATTGCAAGCAGGCAGCGCCGTGCCGGATCATGGCTCGAAAATCGAGGAACGCTGCCGTCTGTTTGTCGCCTGACAAGGATATGCCGCCCAACGCGCGCTAATCCTGTGTTGCAGCCGGCGAGCAGTCGCCGCCCGGCCGCATCGAAACTGTTTGAAGGAAGAAAAGACATGGGGTCTTTGAGTATCTGGCATTGGTTGATCGTGCTTGCGGTGGTGTTGGTCCTGTTCGGACGCGGCAAGATTCCGGAGCTGATGGGGGATGTCGCCAAGGGCATTCGCAATTTCAAGCACGGCCTCAAGGATGATGCCGCCGCGCCGCCGGAAGAAGAGATCGACAGACGTCAGCGTGAGGCGTAATCGACCCGCACCGGGTGGATCACGGCGAGCCGCCCGGTGCCGTCGGCCGTCAACTGACGCTCAAGTTCCGGCGAGGCGCGAACGAACCGGTCCGTTACCAGGTGAAGAAAGGGTGTGCTCGGCACGTTGCCAAGAAAGGTGCCGGCGATGGCGAAGCCGGCCATCCGTCAGCAAGGAAAGGGACGTCGCATTTTCGACGCCGGGATCGTTCGCCAATTCCAGCTCGGGCAGGTTGCCCTTGGTGCCTCGCTCAGTCGTCATGCGCTGGCCTCGGTATTGCGGTCCACCTGTTGTGCGCCTGCGAGGATGACAGCGCCGGTGCGTGCGGCTTCGGCAATGTCTTCGAACAGCAATTGCGCTTCGGCCAGCAGGCTGCCATCCACCTCCTCATCGTCAACTTCATCGAGTTCGCAAAGCAGTTCCGCGATGGCGGCAATGCGCCGGCGTTGATACCTGGCGCGATCCAGGCGGCGGCGCCGGTACCGGCCGGCGGCCAACCGCTCGAACTGGAGGAGCAACTGATCGATTTCCGCCCGGCAGGCGCAATCGAGAGTCGCGCCTGCAATCAGACGACGGATACCGGCGACGATGTCAGCGGGACCGGCATCGTCAGTCGGCTCGCGAACTGGAAGGGTCAACGCATCTGCCATCTTTCACCTCCATGGCGCGCGCCGGCAGGTGCTTCGATCCACGATGCGCCGGTCTGGCCATAGTGAAACCCGTTTGACAACGGCACGCCGGGATAGGCGGCCACCAGACGCGCAAGGCCTTCGGCCGCAGACATCAGCCCGGCGGCGACGGATTCATAGATGCGGGCGACCGTCACCATGTCGCAGTCCTGCGGCGATAGCCGGATCCGGCTGATGCCGGCGGCAGTCAGTGCCGGAAGTTCCTGCAGCAGGCTTTGGCATGTGTGGGACATGGTCTGGACCCCGTTGAGGACGAGGAACGGCTGGCGATCAAGCGTCTCGACAATGAGCCCATCGCTGTCGTCGCCGCAGATGAACTGGCAATTGTCCTTCACCAGGCCCTTGGAACGGGCGTGAGCGCAACGCGCCGAGATTGCCAACGGCACGCGGCCAAAGCCGAAGATTTCGAACGCGACGTCAGGCGCATCACGAACGATCTCGCTGACCGACGCCATCGGCAACTCCGGTGGCAGGCAAATGCTGGTTGCGCCGCGCGACGCCAGCAATCGGGCGGTGGCTCCATTATAGACATTGATCAGAGGGCCGATCGAATGCGGTTTGCCGGCAAGCAACCCGAGCGCAGACAGATCATTGGCCTCGATCGGGTGGATGCTGTCGCGCACCAGGCCGCGCACGAGTTGGCTCTCGCGCTCCAGGGTGACGAGTGCCAGCGAAGCAAGGCTGACTTTCTTGCCGGCGGCCTCCAGGCGATCGATGACTTCGGCGACATGCGGCTCGATGAAATGCAGGCGCTTGGAGCAGACCGCTTCACCGAGGGTGACGTGGTCGACCGGGGCTTCGTCGGCAATGCGGAAATAGAAGTCACGCCACTTGGGTCCGTCCCAAAGGTAAAGCACGGGTCCGAGACTGAGCGAGAGGTGGGGTGTAGCAGGCATGTCGTTATCTCCACCGCTTTTCATAGGCGCCCGACGTCGTCTTCTGTCCTTCGCTGAGCCGCCTGAGGCGCGACAGCAAGGCGGGTCTCTCAGTTGCATCGGCAGCGACAGCGCGGCGCATGACGGAAACGACCTCGGCGACATAGGCCTTGCCGCGCTGGCGCCCCTCGATCTTCAGTGCTCCGACGCCGGCATCGCGCAAGGCATCGATATGGTCCATGACGTCGAGCGAAACCGGATCCTCGAAGGCGTATCCGCGCTCCTCGGCTATGTCGAAACGGCCCTTGCAGAGCGTGGGGTAACCGGCGGCCTCGCCGGCGGGAAACCGATTGATAGTGTAGTCACCGAGTTCCGACACGAGTTCGCTGCCGTCCTCGCGGTAGCGCACATGGCTTGCCGGCGAGCAGACGCCGTTCATGTTGGGCGATTTGCCAGTGGCGTAGGATGACAGCGAGCAGCGCCCCTCCGCCATCACGCAAAGCCCGCCGAAAACGAAGACCTCGATCTCGCAGCTGATCTGGCGCGCAAGGCGGGCGATATCGGGAATTGTGAGGATGCGCGGAAGCACGACGCGCTTCGCACCGAAGGTTTCGACCAGGAATTTGACCGCATCGGCGTTGGAGGCGGACGCCTGCACCGAGACGTGCAGCCGTTGCTGCGGATGGCGCTCGGCGGTGTAGGCCATCAGGCCGAAGTCGGCGAGGATCAGGGCATCGGCGCCAAGGCGCACGGCATCATCGACGGCGTCATGCCAGAGCTTTTCCTGTCCGGCGCGCATGAAGGTGTTGATGGCGACGAAGGTCATCACCTTGTGCCGGCGGGCATAGGCAATCGCCGTCTTCAGCTCGTCGCGGGAAAAATTCAGGCCGGGAAAGTTGCGGGCATTGGTCTCGTCGCGAAAGCCGCAATAGACGGCATCAGCGCCGGCGTCCACGGCCTCACGAAAGGCGGCCGGCGTGCCTGCCGGACAGATCAGTTCCATCTGGCGGCCTCCCCCGACAATGCGCGTGTCCTGATTTCGCTGGCCGCGCGCCTGACCAGGGGCGCGAACGGGCCGCTCATGAGGGCGATATCTGCCGGCAGGTCGATATTGCAGTCGTCGAGCGCGTTGCGCAGCGCCAACATGGCCTCCATGTCGCCCGTTATCGTCAAGCTTCTGGAGAAGAACACGGCATCGCCATCGAGCTGACCCTCGAGCAGCGCCAGGAGCAGTACGAAGGTGCCGCCCATGCAGGCGTCGGCGGCCGGCAGGTGCGGCTTGCGGTGAACGGAGATGCGTCGAGCCGCCGGCTCTATCAGAAAGCCCAGTGGAAGGTCCGTGGGGACGAAGGCATAGCGTTTGTCGGCGTGCTCCCCGAGCCGGTCGAAAAGATCAGGGTGCTGCCGAACGACCTGGGCAAAGACGAGCCGCGTGGCGTGTTCGATGAGAGGAAGCGGCGCGAACCGCAACGGTGCGGTCATCGCAAAGGGTAGGGTCATGGGCTGCCTGCATGAAAACGGAGCAAAGAATGGCGGCATGCTAGTCGCCGTGTCGCCGCCGCTGTTTGTCCCACGTCAAAGACATCGGGCATTAGCCGCCCCTAAGAGGCGGAATGAACAAGAGCTTCCGTCCAGCCAGGGGATTTGCATCGCTTCAGGATTTTGCCTGTGCGCTGGAGCGTGAGGGAGAGCTGAAACGAATCTCTCGCCCCGTATCCCTGGTCCATGAGATCACCGAAATCCATCGGCGCATTCTGGCCGATCACGGCCCTGCGCTTCTCTTCGAGCGACCCGTCGATGCCTCCGGGCGGGTCCACGACATCCCGCTGCTCGCCAATCTCTTGGGCACCGAACGCCGGATCGAGCGCGGATTCGGTCTGGGCGACGGCGGACTGGCCAGCCTTGCGCGCGATCTCGCGGACCTGCGCGATCCCCGCGCACCAGCGTCTCTGCGCGATGCCTGGGATCGGCTGCCGCTACTGCGCTCGGCTCTGTTCCTGCGTCCGAAGCATGTGACAGCCGCACCGTGCCAGGACGTCGTCTGGCGCGGCGCGGATATCGACCTCGGCCGCCTGCCGATCCAATGGTGCTGGCCGGGCGAGCCGGCGCCGTTGATCACCTGGCCGCTCGTCATCACCCGCGCGCCGGACGACCCGCTCGATGTCAATGTCGGCATCTATCGCATGCAGGTGCTCGGCCGTAACAGGGTGATCCTGCGCTGGCTTGCCCATCGCGGCGGTGCGCGGCACCACCGTCTGTGGCAGCGCCAGGGGCGCGATATGCCGGTCGCGGTGGCGATCGGTGCCGATCCGGCAACGATCCTTGCCTCGGTCATGCCGCTGCCGGAGGGGATGAGCGAGCTCAACTTCGCGGGCCTCTTGCGCCGGAGCCGAACGCAGCTCGTGGCCGCAACCTCGGTGCCGCTGGCCGTTCCGGCACAGGCCGAGATCGTGCTGGAAGGAACGGTGTCGGCAACCGAGACCGCCGACGAAGGGCCCTATGGCGACCACACCGGCTACTACAATTCGGTCGAGCCGTTTCCGGTCATGACGCTTTCCGCCATCACCACTCGCCGCAAACCCTATTATCTCTCCACCTATACCGGTCGGCCGCCGGACGAGCCTTCGCGGCTGGGAGAGGCGATGAACACGCTGTTTGTTCCGCTTGCCAAGAAACAGTTCCCGGAGATCACCGATCTCTGGTTGCCGCCGGAAGCGTGTTCCTATCGCGCCATGGTGGTCGCGATCGACAAGCGTTACCCCGGGCAGGCGAAGCGCCTGATGATGGGGCTCTGGTCGATGCTGCCGCAGTTCAGCTACACCAAGCTGATCATCGCGGTCGACCCGGATATCAATGTCCGCCACTGGCCCGATGTGATGTGGGCGCTGGCGACGCGCTTTGATGCCAGCCGCGATGTTACCGTCGTTGCCGACACGCCGATCGACTATCTAGATTTCGCGTCGCCACGCACCGGCCTCGGCGGCAAACTCGGGCTCGATGCAACGACGAAGATCGGTTCGGAGACCGATCGCGAATGGGGGCGTGTCCTCGATATGACGCCCGACGTCGTGCGCCAGGTCGATGCTATCTGGGCCGAACTCGGGCTTGAAAGGAAAACATCATGAGCCGGCACCGTATTGTCTTGGGGATCACCGGTGCATCGGGTGCCGCCATTCCGTTGCGCATTGCCGAGCGGCTTGCGCGGATCGAAGAAGTGGAACTGCATCTGGTGCTGTCGCCATCGGCGCATCGAACGCTTGCCCATGAGGTTGGCGGACATGCACTGTTGCGGCTCTTGGAGAAGGCGGACCGGACCTATGACCACAGCGATATCGGCGCTGCGATCGCCAGCGGATCGTTTCCGACCGCCGGCATGATCGTCGCACCCTGTTCGATGCGCACGCTTGCCGCGATCGCCAATGGGCTTGCCGACAATCTCATCGTGCGTGCCGCCGACGTGCACCTCAAGGAGCGTCGCCGTCTCGTGCTGATGGCGCGCGAAACGCCGCTTCATCTCGGGCACCTGCGCAACATGTGTGCGGTGACGGAGATGGGCGCGATCGTCATGCCGCCGGTCCCGGCCTTCTATCACCGGCCTGACAGTGTCGAGGCGATCGTCGATCATCTCGCCGCTAGGGCGATCGATCTACTCGCATTGCCGATCGCGTCGCTTGCTGTCGCCTGGCAGGGGGAAGTTCAGCCGAAAGGCAATGCCTGCAAAAGCGGATCTGCGCCGAACATCGCGTAGTGACCGCCGGCGAGCAGCCAGAAGGTAATCGCAGCGGTCGCGAAGGCCGACAGGATCATCACGGGATCTGCGCGCAGGCGCGCTTGGCCTTTCATGATCGCGGCGAAGGGAAAAACCGAGGTACCTTGCCGGACCGCCGGCCAGGTATCCCCAAGGCGCCGCCGCGCACGCTTTTCCACCATGAAGAACCCACCGAGCGCAAACAGCGCGAAGCCACCGAAGAGCACCAGGGAGCGCAGGTCGCCATTGGCGATGACATGGCCGACGGCCCAAAGCAGGAAGCCCCAGAGCACCGGATGGCGCGTCACGCTGACGATTGCGCCTTTCCGTTCGTTGCCCTGAAAAATGGAGATCGACAGCGGATTTTCGCTGAACAGGCCGGCTAGGACGAGGAAGACCCCGCATGGCGCGAGAACGAATGTCGTCCAGGCCTGCCACGGGGCCGGCTCCCAGAGCGGGATGAAATCAAGCGCGAGCGCTGCCTGAAAAACCCAGATCAGCGCGACGATCGACAGCAGCGAATAGAGGCTGAAATAGGTTCGCCGCCCCAGCAACGTGATGAGCCGCTGACGCAGCCTCGGCAATGCCGGCACCATGTGAAGGGCAAGAAAAACTGCGAATGCCAGAAGGAAATTGTACATCGACCGGACCTCAAACCCTCTGCGCGAGAAGCAACCTTTCGGTCGCGACATGACGCCGGACGGTTTCGAAAAAGGCGCGCAGCATGTAGCCGATCGCCTCCCAGCTGTGCGGACTGCGGCCATGAAGCAGTTCATTGAGGACGCGGGCAACTTGCTCGGCCGATTGCCCATCATGCCGGTGCTCGTCGCGCAGGCGTTCGATCAGCCTTTGTCCGTCGTCCTGGCATCGCACAGCCGCGATCCCTGGAAACAGGATTTCTTCCTCCAGCCTGTGTACGATCAGCAGTGTCGAGGGCAGCTTGTCCGCAACCTCGCGGCAGCTCGCCGTATCGATGCGGCGCGGCAGGGAGTCGGCAACGGCCTCAAGGCGATCGCACAATTCGAGGAGGCTTTGATAGCCTTCCTCCAGGGCATCTTGTCCAGGCATCGGCCGCTCCGTGATCGAGATTTGTCATCCCCCAATCCTCTAGGCGCAATCGATAGGGCGATCTTTGACATTTCGCAAAGTGGATGACGTCCAGCTGAAGAACGCCGCGGCGTGATGCAGTTACTGCGAAGGGTCGAGAAACAGCACGACGGCGATCGCGATGGAGAACAGCACGGCTGACAGGGTCGCGGCGCGCTGCAGAACGCCCATGCGGTAGAGAAGGATGGCGAACCCGACAATGATCGGGGTTGCGACGGAAAGGCCGATTTGTGCGTCTGTCATCGGAAAACTCCTAGATTGCTCCTGCTGCTATCAGTCCGGTTGGCCCGGCTCTTTGCGCAATCGCAAAGACAGAAAGCGCCTGCCTGCCTAGCTGACGGCGGTTCTGGCAAGGAGTTGACGCATGGACGGGCACGTCCTTCCGACGGAAGACCAAGAAGATCAGGCATCCGCCGACGACCTTTTGCTTTGGGTCCTGGTGTGGAGCGAGCTGGCGGCCTTCGGCATACTGCTCGCTGGCTTTCTGGTGGTCGGGTTCCTCCGGGCGGACGCGTTTGCGGCAGCCCGGTCGCATCTCAATCCGCTGCTCGCCGGCATCAATACGCTCGTACTTCTGGCCAGCGGCTGGCAGGCGGCCTTGGCGGCGCGCCCGGCCGCTTCGATGTCCGCACGCCGGCGCGCGCTCGTTCTGGCAGCCCTTTTCGGTCTTGGTTTTGTCGCCATCAAGCTTTTCGAATATTCGACCGAAACCGGCGCGGCCGGATTGCCGCAGTTCGGCGCCTTCTTCGAACTCTATTTCCTCATCACCGGCTTCCACCTGCTGCACGTCGGCTTCGGCAGCGCCATCCTGCTGTTGGTCGCCTGGCGCCCGAGCCCCGGAAACATCGTGCTGATCACCACGCTCTGGCACGTGATCGACCTTGTCTGGATCGTGATGTTCCCGCTCGTCTATCTCGTGTGATCGCCATGACCCATCACAATGAACGTCGACTACGGAAGACCTTTGCGACGCTGGTCCTGCTCGTTGCTTGCGGCATGATCCTGATGACGCTCTGGGGCGGAACGGCTGCAGCAACAGCGGCCCTCCTGGTTCTGGCGGTGATCAAGTGCCGGCTTGTTGCCCTTGATTTCATGGGCCTCGCTCAGGCGCCGGCCGGGCTGCGGTTCGGGCTCCTGGCGTGGCCGGCGATCCTTGCGCTTCTGGCGCTGGCAAAGCTTGCGATGGGCGTGACGCTATCTGCTTGAAACCACTCTTTGTCTTGTTTGCCAAAACGCAAAGAAGGCCTTCCGGAAATCCCTAGACATGGTTCGCGCCCCGATAGTTCGGCGCCGCACGTCGCGGCGCCAGGCGGGGAGGGGATCAGTAAAGCCGGCCCCGGTGTCTAAGGCCGGCTGAAGTCGAAAGGATCACGTGATGGCAGAACGCCTCACCAAGACCGGGGCCCGAAACGTCTTTTACGGCGGGTCCTTCTTCTTTTTTGCAATCTTTGTCGGGCTCACCGCCCACAGCCACTACTACATGCGGACGGTCTCCACCGACGAGTCGACGCTGACGGACGCAGTCGCCCGCGGCAAGCACGTCTGGGAGAAGAACGCCTGTATCAACTGCCACACGCTTCTTGGCGAAGGCGCCTATTTCGCGCCCGAGCTCGGCAATGTCTGGAAGCGCTGGGGCGGCGAGACCGATCCGGAAGGTGCACGCGAAACGATGAAGGCCTGGATGGCCGCCCAGCCGAGCGGCATCGAAGGCCGCCGCCAGATGCCGCAGTTCAACCTCACCGAACAGGAGCTCAACGACCTCGCCGATTTCCTGGAGTGGACGAGCCGCATCAAGACCCAGAACTGGCCGCCGAACGAGGCCGGCTAAGCGTTGCGATTGGAGTGTGAAATCATGAAATACCAGACCCAGAAGGTCGCAATGCTCTATTTCTACGGAGCGATCGGCCTGTTTCTCGCTCAGGTGCTGTTCGGCGTGCTTGCCGGCACCATCTATGTCCTTCCCAATACCCTGTCCGAACTGCTGCCTTTCAACATCGTTCGCATGGTGCACACCAACGCCCTCATAGTTTGGCTGCTGATGGGCTTCATGGGCGCAACATACTACCTCCTGCCGGAAGAGGCGGAGACCGAGCTCTACAGCACCAAGATCGCGATCGCCCAGTTCTGGATCTTCCTGATCGCCGCTGCCATCGCCGTCGTCGGCTATCTCCTGCGCATCCACGAGGGCCGCGAGTTTCTTGAGCAACCCTTCGCGATCAAGGTCGGCATCGTCATCGTCGCGCTGATGTTCCTCTACAACATCACGCTGACAGTCCTTAAGGGCCGCAAGACGACCGTCACCAACATCCTGATCTTCGGGCTCTGGGGCGTCGCGATCTTCTTCCTCTTCGCCTTCTACAACCCGATCAACCTCGCGCTCGACAAGATGTACTGGTGGTACGTCGTTCACCTCTGGGTCGAAGGCGTCTGGGAACTGATCATGGCGTCGGTGCTCGCCTTCTTGATGATCAAGCTCAATGGGATCGACCGGGAAGTGGTCGAAAAATGGCTCTATGTCATCGTCGGCCTGGCGCTGTTTTCGGGCATCCTTGGCACTGGCCACCATTACTACTGGATCGGCGCGCCGGGTTACTGGCAGTGGATCGGCTCGCTGTTCTCGACGCTTGAGGTCGCACCGTTCTTCACCATGGTGATCTTCACCTTCGTGATGACCTGGAAGGCCGGCCGCAAACACCCGAACCGGGCAGCGCTGCTGTGGTCGATCGGCTGCTCGGTGATGGCCTTCTTCGGTGCCGGCGTCTGGGGCTTCCTGCACACGCTGTCGTCGGTGAACTACTACACCCATGGCACCCAGGTGACTGCTGCGCACGGGCACCTCGCCTTCTTCGGCGCCTATGTCATGCTCAACCTTGCGGTCATGGCCTATGCGATCCCCGAAATCCGCGGGCGCGCGCCGTACAACCAGATGCTTTCCATGGTCAGCTTCTGGATCATGTGCACGGCGATGTCGGTCATGACCTTTGCGCTGACCTTTGCCGGTGTCCTTCAGTCCCATCTGCAGCGGGTTCTGGGCGAGAGCTACATGGACGTCCAGGACCAGCTGGCGCTGTTTTACTGGATCCGCCTCGGCTCGGGCGTCTTCGTCATGATTTCGGCGCTGATGTTCGTCTGGGCGATCTTCGTCCCCGGCAAACAGCGTAGCGAGAAGCTGAGTGCCTCGATGCAGCCTGCTGAATGAATGACGCGCCGGTCCGGCTCGCCCGGACCGGCCAATCTCTTCCTCCCCCCCTTTCACGGAGACATGCCATGAGCATTGTTCAACCAAGCCTGGTTCCGGTATCGATCGACATTCCCGCCTATAGTCCCTCGGGCAATGAGTGCGCGCTGTTCGAGAATGCCTGGGTTCGCCAGTTGCCGCTCCTGCTCAAGGGGCCGACCGGTTGCGGCAAGACCCGTTTCGTCAGCCATATGGCGGCAAAACTCGGCCTGCCGCTTTCCACCGTTTCCTGCCACGACGATCTGGCCGCAGCGGACCTGACCGGGCGCTACCTGTTGAAGGGCGGCGATACGGTCTGGGTCGACGGTCCCCTGACACGGGCCGTACGCGAAGGCGGGATCTGCTATCTCGACGAGATCGTCGAGGCGCGCAAGGACGTCACCGTCGTGCTGCATCCGCTGACCGACGACCGCCGCATGTTGCCGCTGGAGCGGACCGGCGAGCTGCTCGAAGCGCCGTCGGCGTTCATGCTGGTCGTTTCCTACAACCCCGGCTACCAGAACCTGCTCAAGAGCCTGAAGCCCAGCACGCGGCAACGCTTCGTCGCCATCGAGTTCGATTTCCTGCCACGCAACGAGGAGATCGAGGTGGTTTCGCGTGAGAGCGGACTGGCTGCAAGCCAGGTGGCACCGCTCGTCAACCTTGCTCACCGCCTGCGCGCCCTCAAGGGGCATGATCTCGAGGAGGGGGTGTCGACCCGCCTGCTGGTCTATTGCGCCTGCCTCATCGATGCCGGAATGCCTGTCCGCGACGCGGTGCGTGCCGCGATGATCGAGCCGCTGACCGACGAGCCGGACGTGCGCGCAGCCCTTCTCGAGGTTGCTGCCTCCCTGATCGCTTGAGGATTGCGCCATGCTGGATTTCCTCGAACTCGAAGAAACCGTCGGGCGCGCCTGGCACCGTTTTATCGGCAACACGGGTACCTGGCGGCGCTATCCCGATGAGGCCGTCAAGCTGGTCGACATGATGCCGATGCTGGCGATCTGCTTTCGGGGGCACGGCGGCGAAACCGCCGTCCAGATCGTGCCGGCGCGCGGTCGCACGTCGGGCCATCGGCTGAAGTGGCGACAGAAGATGGGGCTCGGCGAGGAAAAGCTCGTTCAGCCCGGCCGGGATCACGCTTCGCTGATGCTGCCCGGCGAGATCGACATTTTTCCAGACAGACGCCTCAATATCGATCTCTACTTCTGGCTGGTCGCGTACATGGCGACCATGCCGCTCGTCCCGCGCGACGAAGCGGATCCCTTGCTGGCTGACCTGACATATTTGTCCCGGGCGCAGGAGACCGTGGCCGAGGTCTTCCAGCGCTTTCCTGGCATGCGCCACAAGTACTGCCGTCTTGCCGAAGCCGTTCTGGTCGAGCGTCAGCGCGGCTCCCTTCCGTCGGTGGAGCAGCATGTCGAAAACCGCGTGCTGCGGTTGCTGCGCAAGGCGGCCGGCCAGCTGGATACGACCTTGCCGGTGATCTTCCCGCATCGCGCCCCGCCGGGATATCTGCCGCTGCTGCCGGTCCCGCTGTGGCCGGATACGTTGCTGCGGCCGGAAACGACGACAGAACGCGATGACGATGTCGCGGCAACAGGTGCCGCCTCCAGCCAGATCGCCGAGACCGAACGCCACGTGGCCGTCCGGGAGAGCCCGGAGAACCGCAAGGGGGATCGCAGCCCCTTCATCCTCAATCGCTTCGAGAAGATCCTGGCGATGGCCGAGATGGTCAATGTCGACCGGCCATCCGACGACAGCGATGAACAAGACAACAAAGCGGCGCAGGATCTTGACGAGATGACGCTGGGCGAGCGGAAGGGCCGCCCGTCCGCCCGTTTCCGCTTCGATCTCGACCTGCCGCCGGAAGCCGTCGATCCGACGCCGCTGACATCGGAGCTGACCTATCCGGAATGGAACTACAGGACGTCGAGCTATCTCAAGGACCATTGCCGCGTCTTGGCGGGCCCGGCCTCGGGCACCGAAGACCGGGCTGAGCTTACGGCGGAAACCAGGAGCCTGATCCGGCGGGTACGGCGCCAGTTCGAGGTGCTTCGGCCGCGCAACGAAATCCTGCGCGCGCAGATCGACGGCGCTGACCTCGATCTCGATGCCGTGGTGCGCGCCCGCACCGATCTGGCTGCAGGCGGGCAGGGGAGCGATCGCATCCACCTGATGAGCCGCCCGCAGGTTCACGATCTCGCGGTCACGATCTTGGTCGACGTCTCGCTTTCGACCGATGCCTGGTCCGACAATCGCCGGGTGCTCGACGTGGAGAAGGAGGCCCTGCTCATTCTCGCCCACGGCCTGTCTGCCTGCGGCGACAATCATTCGATCCTCACCTTCACCTCGCGCCGGCGCGACTGGGTAAAGGTGGAGAGCGTCAAGGCTTTCGACGAGCCGATGAGTTCGCTCGTCGAAAGCCGTATCGCCGCCCTGAAGCCGGGATACTACACCCGCATCGGGGCCGCCATCCGCCATGCCGCAGCCGAACTGCAGAAACAGCCCAACCGCAAGAAGCTGTTGTTGGTCCTGACCGACGGCAAGCCGAATGACATTGATCATTACGAAGGGCGCTTCGCGCTGGAGGACAGCCGCAAGGCCGTCATGGAAGCGCGCCGCAGCGGCATCAGCACTTTTGCGGTTACCGTCGACCGCGAGGCGCAGTCCTACGTGCCGGCCATGTTCGGCCATAACGGCTATGCGTTGGTCGGCAATATCGCCCGGCTGCCGGCGGCATTACCGGCGATATACCGAAGCCTCGCGGGATAGGACGTTACTTGAAACAGAAAAAGGCCCGGTTGCGACCGGGCCTTTTTTGTTGGGTGTTGTCAGCGGTTCAGGCGGCTTTGCTGTGCGTGCGTTGTGCGTCGTCGATGTAGGCATCGAACGCTGCGGCGACGGCGCGGATCACGAAGCGATGATCCTGCCTGACCGTCAAGACGCCATCGGCGATATCGAGCACGCCATCATCGACCATCGTTGCCAGCCGAACATTGCCGCCGAGAAGGAAATCCGGGTCTCGTCCGTGTGCGGTGGCGATTGCCTTGATGTCGACGGTGAAGTCGCACATCAACCTCTCGATGATTTCGGCACGCAGGCGGTCTTCCTCGGTCAGCCGGTAACCCTTCGTGGTTGCCAGTCGGCCGGAGGCGATATGGCTGGCATAAAGCCCCGGAGGAACCTCGTTCTGCACATAGCCGTCTCGCGAGCGGCCGATTGCCGAGGCGCCGAAGCCGATCAGCGTTTCGCAATTGTCCGTGGTGTAGCCCTGAAAGTTCCGCCGAAGCACGCCGGCCGATTGTGCGAGCACCAGATCGTCGTCGGGCAGGGCGAAGTGGTCGAGCCCGATCTGGCGGTAACCCGCTTGGCAAAGCGCTTCGCTGATGGCGAGCGCCTGATCGGTGCGCGCCGAAGCGTCGGGCAGCACGGCCTCGTCGATCATACGCTGGTGCTTCTTGAAGGATGGCACATGCGCGTAGCCGAAGACGGCAAAGCGTTCCGGTCGCATCGCGGTCGCAGCCTGGACCGTCTCGACGCAGGAGCGAACCGTCTGGTGTGGCAATCCGTAGATCAGGTCGAAATTGATACCTGCGACACCGGCGTTGCGAAGATGGGCCACCGCGTCGGCCGTCTGTTGCTCGCTCTGGATCCGGTTGATGGCCTTCTGCACGACCGGGTCGAAGCTCTGCACGCCGAGGCTGGCGCGCCTGACGCCGCCTTCGCCAAGCGCCTGCGCCATGGCGACGGTCAGGCGGCGAGGATCGATTTCGACAGCCACGCCCGTTTCGGCACCAAACTGATAACGCGCACGCAGGAGTGCCATCAGGGCCAGGAATTCTTCCGGTTCGATGATCGTCGGCGTCCCGCCGCCGAAATGGACCTCGCCGATCGGCAGCGGTCCCGACACATGATCGGCGACCATGCCGATCTCCTGCCTCAGCACATTGAGGTAATCGAGGATCGGCTCGTCCTGTCGGGTAATCGTGGTGTGACAACCGCAGTACCAGCACATCGACCGACAGAAGGGGATGTGCAGATAGAGAGAAACATCCCTGTCCGCCGGGACCGCGCCGAGCCAATCGGCGTAGGTGTCGCGACCGATGCCGGCGGAAAACCGCGGCGCGGTCGGATAGCTGGTGTAACGCGGCAAGCGCATCTCGGCGTATTTCATGAGGGCGGTGGACTGCATGGCGGTTCCTATCGATGTCGAACGATCGAACCGTTCTAGGCCGGATGGCCGTCGTCGTTCTTTGCGAAAAGCCAAGTAAGCGGGCGACAGGTGGCAAAGCGGGATTTGTTTGCGCTTCGACAAAATGTCGCGTTGTCGGTGGCACTAGGCTTTGCAAATCCGGGCCGTTTGCGTCGGCGTTTCCCGGAAACCGAGGCAACAACGGCGCCCTGAACGGACTGAAATGACCACTGCAGAAACAGAAACCAAGCCCTTCATCGACGTGCGTACCATTCCGCCCGTCGAGCGCCATCCGAAGATCTTCGGCATGGTCAATGCGCTGGCCGAAGGCGGCTCCTTCATCATCGTCAACGACCATGATCCCCGCCCGCTGCACTACCAGCTGGAAAGCCGTTATCCCGGTGAATTCACCTGGGAATACCTTGAAAACGGACCCGACGTCTGGCGGGTGGAGATCGGCCGGCAACAGGCTTCCGGCTGCGATTGCTGCTGCGGCAGCAGCAGCGGCCACTGAGAGGGCGCCCACAGCCAAAGCGTTTGCGGTTTGGGCGGGGCCGCAGACGCGCATTTCCCTTGTGTTTACGCATTTCCCGGCGGAAGACCGTTCCTCACTTTTCCTAGAAATGCTCATCGTTCAGGATGAACCGCTATGTTCGGAGCCACGCTATCTCGCTGGACGATGTCCTATTTCGCGGCGGCGCTGATTTTTCTCGCCATCGGCGAGATGATGATGGTTCTCGGCTTCGGATATCCGGTTTCTTCCATCGAAGCCCCTGAAACCCTGGCACTCGTTCATACCATTGCGCTTGGCTGGCTCAGCCTGCTGATGGCGGGAGCCCTGTTGCAATTCGTGCCTGTTCTCGTTGGTCGGCCGCTTTCGTTTCCGCACCTGGCTTTTCCAGCTTTGGTGCTGCTGGTTGTCGGTATAACCAGCCTGGTCCTAGGCTTTGCCAGCCTCGCGGGTACCGACGGCCTTTCGCCGCTCCTGCTCCCGGTGGGGGCGACTGTGACGATTGCCGGTTTCGGCCTGCTCGTCAGCGTCTTTGCAACGACACTATGGCAGGCGCGTCCGCTGCCGCTGCCTGCGCGTTTCGTCGCTGCCGGCCTCGGGTCGCTCGTCATCGCTTGTTTGCTTGGTGGCACCTACGCATTCGTCCTTTCCGGACTTGCCGATGCGCCGGGCGCGATCGATCTGACGCTCGAAGGTGTTTCGCTTCACGCGGCACTGGGGCTGGGTGGCTGGTTGAGCTTTACGACCATGGGGGTCAGCTACCGGCTCCTGACCATGTTCATGCTGTCGCCCGACCGGGAACGACGCAGCAGCAGGACCGTCTGGATACTGGGCGCTGCGGCCCTCGGCATGATCGTCTGCATCGTGCCGATGATCCTTGTCGGCTTTGCCGGCCGGACAACAGTGCTTGTCGTTGCCGCGCTTGCCAGCGTGATCGCCATCGGAATTTACATGGCCGACATCGTCAGGATCTACCGCGGGCGAAAGCGCAAGCTGATCGAGCTAAACAGCCGCGCCGGCATCGGCGCGTTCGCCGCACTGATTGTCGCGACCGTCATCTTCGTGGCTTTGCTCATCAGCGGCCAGATCCCGGAAGGCGTGGGGCCGCTCGTCTATCTCGTCACCTTCGGCTGGTTGACCGGCATGGGGTTGGCGCAGCTCTACAAGATCGTGCCTTTCATCACCTGGCTCGAATGCTACGGCCCTCTGCTCGGACGCATGCCGACGCCGCGGGTTCAGGATCTGGTCGTCGAGACGCGAGCAGCGTTCTGGTTCCGGCTCTTCTATCTCACCGTGGCCGTTGCCTCGGTCGCGCTTTATCTCGACAGCACATGGCTGTTTCGAGCCGGCAGCCTTGGCCAGTTGATTGCGGTCAATGCGCTGGTCTTCGAGTTCGTGGCAACACGACGGCTCAGCAACGTGCCGAGCAATCTTCGACTTCCCGGCGGGTTCACCGGTCCGCATCTTTTCTTCCCATCGTTTCAGTCACGGAGACAACCATGACCAAAGACCCCTATGAGCTCGACGTCAGGCCGCTTCTGAAGAGCGGCAGCGATCCGTTCCAGGCCATCATGAGCGCCGTCGACGGTCTCGCACCCGGCCAGCCGCTGAAATTGATCGCCACGTTCCGGCCGGTGCCGCTCTTCAGCGTCATGGCCGGCCGTGGTTTTGCATATCAGGATCAACCTCTCGGCAACGGCGATTGGGAAGTCCTGTTCACGCCTGAGGAACAGGTGGACGAGATCAGGGTTTCGGCCGGCGATACGGATCTCGATACCTGGCCGGACCCGGCACGCCAGCTCGACCTGACGGATCTGGATCCGCCAGAGCCGATGGTTCGCATTCTCGCCGTCGTGGAAAAGATGCTGGCCGGCGAGGTGCTTTTCGCGCTGCTGGCGCGCGAACCGCTGTTTCTTTACCCGGAGCTTGCCAAGCGCGGGCACAAATGGGCCGGCAACTTTGATGCGACCGGAGAAACGTATCGCATCCTGATCCGCGTCGGCGGACGCAAGGGGCACGAAAATGCAGCCGGCTGAAAGCGAAGAACTGGTCGACAGAATCCGCGACACGCTGCGCACGATCGTCGATCCGGAGATGGGGTCTAATATCGTCGATCTCGGTCTGATCTATGATATCGCCGTCCAGGAAGGCGGCCTTGTCCGGGTGACGATGACGACGACGATAAAGGGTTGCCCGGCGACTGCCTTTCTCAAGGAGGCGGTGCAGAACTGCGTCTGGTATGTGCCGGGCGTCGAGTATGCCGAAGTGCGGCTCACCTATGAGCCGCCATGGACCCCTGAAATGATGCACTAGGCCGCTGGCGGTCAACGGCCGTGAATGCCTGATGAAGGTTGCCGTGTCTGCGGCAACCTTTTTTGCTTGTGGGATGTAACTTTCAGGGCGTGTTATGCGGCGCCTCTGGGTGCGCGCCGGGCGCGAACCAGCATCGGACCGTATTCGATGCAGAACAACCCAAAGGCCATGATCCAGAGAGCACCCGAAAGTGCGAGCAGGTGATGGTAGTGAGTTGGCAGGATTTCGGCGAAGGGTCGTGCCAAAGCCGCACCGATGATCGCGATGTAAGAGGCGCAGCTTAGGTTCGAGGCAGCCAGCGGCCGTCCGGTGTGTCCGCGGCTTGCGCGCGTCATGACGGCCAGCATCATCGAGGCCATGACACCGACGGTCATCACATGCATGACCGGGTACCCGTCGAGCGCGCCGACCGCGCCGGCAGAGACGGCCGCAAAGCCGAGGGGCACGAAGGCATAGGCGGCATGCAAGACGAACACGATCTTGTCCGGCCACGTCGTCCACCCGCGCCAGCGGATAAGCCGGGCCGCCTGCATCAACGAGGCGGTGGCTGCGACGGCGGCGGTGACGATGTGCTGGGGCGAGAAGGTCCAGCAGGCCAAAGCCGCGACACCGACGAGGATGCTCGCAGTGTCGAAGCGGTTGTAGGGAACCGGAAAGTCTGTCCGGCCGAACTTGTTCAGCCAGTTGCGGGTGAAGCTCGGCAGAATTCTGCCACCGACGATCATGATCAGCATGACATAGGCGCCGATCGCCAGCCGTGCCGCTGCATCGACGTCGAGTTGACGGATGACGGAGATGTGGAACCAGAGATTGGCGGCTGAAAGCAGAACCAATCCGCCGACGACCTTCAGATCCTTCCACTTCCGACCGACGATGATTTCCCGCGCGCAGATCGCGAGCAATGCCGGCATGAACAGCGCTTCGATGATGGCCGCCGGCGTCACTCCGATGACATCCGTCATGAGCAGCGCCAGCCTCCCGGCAAGCCATAGGCCGAACAGGTAGGCGAGCGGCCACCCGGAAACGGGCAATCGGCCGGTCCAGTTCGGAACCGCGGTCAGAAGGAAGCCGGCGAGAACGGCGGACGAGAAGCCGAACAGCATCTCGTGCGCGTGCCAATGGGCAGGCCCGTAGGCCCCGGCAAGGTCGATGCCCGCAGTCAGGGCGGCGATCCATGCGGCCATGGCGAGAATCGCCCAAAGACTGGCGCCGAGAAAGAATGGCCTGAAGCCATAGGAAAAGAGAACGGGACCAGTGGTGGCGATCCCGCGCGGGATTCCTCCGCTGGGCCGTGGTTTGCTGAGGAGACTAAACATTGTTCGATCCTGTTCTTTCGCTGGGCGGACGGGTGGATGGGATCGATGTATCCGGGGCTTGCCGAGGTCTCTTTGCGAAAACGCAATTATAGAGCCCGGCCAATTCATTCCCGCGCGAAGATTTGCAGAAAAACGTCTCCTTCCTCGGCCGATTTGTTCCATGACAAAGACGCCTTTCGCTCCCGGTTCTACTTGAGACATGACTGCTGGAAAACAGGTGGTCAAAACCTGAGGCGAGCCCGCCAGGGACGGCAGGAGCCGCCGTAACACGTTGAATATCGGCATGATTTTCGGACGACCATTCCGGTCGCGCGGTCGTGCCAAAGGAGAGCAATGATGACAGAACAGCTGCAGATGACTCGCCGGACGATACTGGCCGGCGCCGCCTTCGCTGGCGCGCTGACGCCGATCCTGACGGCGACTTCGACCCAGGCCGCAACGGCCGCCGCTCCCGCGGCAACGGGCGCGGCTCCGGTCGACATTGCGACACTGGAGCGGGTCAAGGTCGACCTCGTTGCGCCGCCCTTCGTTCACGCTCACGATCAGGTCGCCAAGACCGGCCCGCGCGTGGTCGAATTCACCATGACCATCGAAGAAAAGAAGCTGGTGATCGACGGCGACGGCACCGAAGTGCACGCCATGACCTTCAACGGCTCGGTTCCCGGCCCGTTGATGGTCGTCCATGAGAACGACTATGTCGAACTCAGGCTGATCAACCCCGCGACCAACACGCTGCTGCACAATATCGACTTTCACGCGGCAACGGGTGCGCTCGGCGGCGGCGGCCTGACGCAGGTCAATCCCGGCGAGGAGACGACCCTGCGCTTCAAGGCGACCAAACAAGGCGTCTTCGTCTACCATTGCGCGCCGGAAGGCATGGTGCCCTGGCACGTTACCTCGGGCATGAACGGCGCCATCATGGTGCTGCCGCGCGACGGGCTGAAGGACGAGAAGGGACAGCCGCTGACCTATGACAAGGTCTATTATGTGGGCGAGCAGGACTTTTACATTCCGCGCGACGAGGCCGGCAACTACAAGAAATACGAAACGCCCGGCGAAGCCTATGAAGATACCGTCAAGGCCATGCGCACGCTGACGCCGACCCACGTCGTCTTCAACGGCGCGGTCGGAGCACTCACCGGCGAGAAGGCGCTGACGGCGGCCGTGGGCGAGCATGTGCTCGTCATCCACTCGCAGGCCAACCGCGATACGCGGCCGCACCTGATCGGCGGACACGGCGACTATGTCTGGGCAACCGGCAAGTTCCGCAACCCGCCGGAGCTCGACCAGGAAACCTGGTTCATTCCGGGCGGCACTGCCGGCGCGGCCTTCTACACATTCCGCCAGCCGGGCATCTATGCCTACGTCAACCACAACCTGATCGAGGCTTTCGAGCTGGGCGCGGCGGGACACTTCAAGGTCACCGGCGAGTGGAATGACGATCTGATGACCTCGGTCGTCAAGCCGGCGTCGATGTAACCCCGGCCGGCCAATCGGCTGCGCTGTCCGAGGGGGACTTCAGACAGCGCGAGCCAGCGACAAGACATGCGCCGGGTTCATCGGCGCATGCCAACAGAAGGGGAAGGTCATGCGCGATAGACGTCACAAGAATGCGGTCTCGGTGTTTTCCGTCGCCGTTCCCGCCCTGCTACTGGTTGCCATCGGCGGGGTGCTTTCGGCCAAGGTCGGGCTGCTGGATGATCTCGACGCAACGGTCGATACCCGCGTTGAAGCGCCGGTGACGGTGACGATTGAACCGCGCAGCATGGAGTATCGGGCCGAGGGCCACTTCATCAAGAATGGCTTTGCCGTCGATGCGCCGCTTGTCGATGCGACATTGGCAAAATCGTTCAGGATCATGAAGTACCAGGTCAGTCGCGCGGACTATCAACGCTGCGTCGAAGACGGCGCCTGCGAAAAGGGCGAGCCGGCGGCGAGCCTTGGCAATGATACGCCGATGACCGGTGTCAACTACACGGACGCCAGCAACTATGCCGCCTGGCTGACCGAAAAGACCGGCCAGGTCTGGCGGCTGCCGACCGATCGGCAATGGGCATTTGCCGCCGGCAAGAAGTTTCCCGACGATGCGCTCGGCATCGATGGCAGCAAGGACAATCCGGCGCTCCGATGGCTTGCGGACTACGAGCGCGAGTCGACCCGGCAGAAGTCGAAGAACCCGATGCCGCAACCGTCGGGCACGTTCGGCGAGAACGAATTCGGCGTTGCCGATCTCGATGGCAACGTCTGGGAGTGGACGCAAACCTGCCACCGTCGCGTGACGGTCGGAGAGGACGGTGAGGTGCTGAAGGAGGCACCGGCCTGCGGCATCTACGTCGTCGACGGCAAGCACCGCGCGTCGATGAGCTTCTTCATTCGCGATCCGAAGAGCGGCGGGTGTGCCGTCGGCGTGCCGCCGGATAATCTTGGCTTCCGCCTGGTTCGCGATGATCGTTGGTATGCGAACATGCTGTACGCCTTCGAGCGCCGTTTCCCCGGTGCGGTGTAACAGCGCAGGCGTACATTGTCGGCCCTGCAAGGCGATGAGTGGACGCTGGCTGCTTTTTCGGTTCGGTCGCACGTGATATAGCAGCCCGCATCGCCGATCTGTAGGAGACAGGAAACGACGTGGCTGCACTGGACCGAACACTCGTCAAATCCCTCCCGCTGTTTCAAAAGATGAGCGACCAGGAGCTGGACAGGCTTCTTGCGCATGCGACGGTGCGGCGCGTTCCTCAGAATGAAGCGGTCTTCGAGCAGGGGGCTGCGGCAGACTCGTTTTACCTGCTGCTGCACGGGCGTCTCAAGGTCACCCAGGTCACCCGTGATGGCCAACAGATCATCGTGCGTGTCGTCAACCCAGGCGATCTGTTCGGCTTTGCCCGCGCGCTGCAGCGCAGCGACTATCCGGGCACGGCGATGACGGCGACGGAAAGCCTGGTTCTTGCCTGGCCGACCGAGCTCTGGAACGTGTTCGTCGAGAGCAATCCGCATCTGGCCATCAATGCGATGCACACGATCGGCCAGCGGCTCGACGAGGCCCATACCCGCATTCGCGAGATGTCGACGGAGGAAGTCGAGCGCCGCGTCGCGCACGCGGTCCTGCGGCTCGCCGAACAGGCGGGCAAACGCGAAGAGCTCGGCGTGCGCATCGATTTCCCGATCTCCCGCCAGGATATCGCGGAAATGACCGGCACGACCCTTCATACGGTTTCGCGCATTCTCAGCGCCTGGGAGGGGCGGGGACTGGTTCAGGGCGGGCGGCAGAAGCTGCTGCTCTGTGATTTGCCAGGCCTTCGGCGTCTGGCCGAACAGGTCGAGAAGAACTAGGCTTACCGTTTTCGTTATCGGGCCGCTTCGCTCGTGAGACCGTTCGCCTTGCATGCGGCGCGGGCGGGTTTTTGCACGGCCGGCGATGTGGCCTCGATGCGCCCGTCGTTTGGCGCGGAATTCCCGTGAACCGGTTGACGCCAACGCGATGAGCAATTAGCCTAAAAATTAGGCTAGTATAAATTTGTCAAGAAAACAGGCAAATCTGTTGCGCAAATTGCTGCGCTGCATCATGATTGTGCCATGACAAACCGCGACCTCACCATTCTCGTCATCGACGAGAACGCCATCCGTGCCTCGATCATCGAGGAAGGATTGCACGAGGCGGGTCATCGCAAGGTCACCGTCATTCATGAGGTACAGGGCGTCGCGCGCATCATCGACAGCCTCAGGCCCGATGTCATCGTCATCGATATCGAAAACCCCAATCGCGACATGATGGAGCATCTCTTCCAGTTGACGCGCACGGTCGGGCGGCCGATCGCGATGTTCGTCGATCGCTCCGACACGGCCTCGATCGAGGCGGCGGTGGAGGCGGGCGTATCGGCCTATATCGTCGACGGCCTGAAGAAGGAACGCGTCAAGCCGATCCTCGACATGGCGGTCAGCCGCTTCAATGCCTTCAGCCGGCTGCAGAGGGAGCTGGCCGATGCAAGGTCCGCGCTTGAGGAGCGCAAGGTCGTCGAGCGCGCCAAGGGTATCCTAATGAAGATCCGCGGCCTGTCGGAGGAAGAAGCCTTTGCCCTGCTGCGCCAGACGGCGATGAACGAAAAGAAGAAGATGTCGGAGATCGCGCAAAGCGTGGTGACGGCTGCCGGCCTGTTGATGTGATGGTAAAGACGTGCTGCGCATCGGCTTGCTGCAAGGAGTGAGTGGAGTGAACGTCATGGCCAATTTCGGCGATCTCGGCAGCGGCCAGACCCCGACGGGTCGCGGTTTGTCGGCCCCGCAAAAGCTGCGTGGCGAGGGTGCCCGCACGCTGCGTGCCGGTTTTATCCCGCTTGTCGACGCATCTGTGCTTATCGCCGCGCGCGAGTTCGGTTTCGCCCGCAGGGAAGGCCTGACGCTCGACCTGGTCAAGGACGTGTCCTGGGCCAATGTTCGCGATCGGCTGGCTTTTCGCCAGTTCGATATTGCCCACATGCTTTCGCCGATGCCGGTCGCGGCTATGCTCGGTCTCGGCTCCAACCCGTCGCCGGCGATCGCGCCCTTTTCGCTCGGACGCGGGGGTAACGCCATCACGCTGTCCAACCGGCTCTATGCCAGGATGGTCGAGGAGGGTGGGCTTGGGGGAGCCGGAGACGCGCTTGCAAATGCCCGGGCGCTTGCCGCCGTGCTTGCGCGCATGACCTCACTGGGCGAAGCGCCGCCGACCCTGGGTGTCACCTATCCTTTTTCCTCGCACAATTACGAATTCCGCTACTGGCTGGCTGCCGGCGGCATCGATCCGGATCGTGACGTCAAGCTCGTGGTCGTGCCGCCGCCGATGACCTCCGACGCGCTCGCCGCTGGCGCGATCGATGGTTTCTGTGTCGGTGCGCCCTGGAACATGGTCGCGTCCGAGCGCGGCGTCGGCCGGATTGTTGCCGCCAAGCAGGATATCTGGCCGTCGGCGCCGGAAAAAGTCATCGGCATGCGCCCTGAATGGGCCGAGGCCAATCCGGAGACCGTTTCGCGATTGATCGTGGCGCTGGATGCCGCCGCGCAGTGGTGCGACGATCCGCAAAATCGTGATAGCCTGTCCGGTGTGCTGGCCGACCAGCACTATGTCGGCGCGCCGGTCGAAATCATCCGCCGCGTGCTTTCCGGCGAGTTCACCATCGACGCGGAAGGGCAGCGCCGGGTCATCGATGACTATTTCGTCTTCCATCGCGGCTTCGCCAACTACCCCCGCTCCAGCCATGCGCTGTGGATCTACAGTCAGATGGCGCGTTGGGGGCAGGCGAGCGTCAGCGCGGAAGGGATGACGGCGGCGGCGTCTGCTTACCGCCCGGATCTCTATCGCCTCGCTCTCGGGAAGGACGCCGTACCGGCGGGGCCCGACATCGGGATTGAGGGCGCATCTGCCGACGATCGTTTCATGGACGGACATGTATTCGACCCGGCCGCCATCGAGGCCTATGTCGAGGCGTTCCCGGTCCGGACCAAAGGCAGTGCGGCGCCGTTTGACGCCGACAACTGACACTGTCGGGCGCTGCTTGTTTGGGCAGAGTCGCCAGACCCGTTGTGTGCGGCGCACAATAATTCAGCAGAGCCTAAAGCAGCTATTTTGTTGTGCATTTATGTCGATCGAGTTTTTTTCCTTTTATATCAATGCTCTAAGCTGCGGCCATTCGAACTGGCACGGCCTTTGCATTTTAGAAATCGCTTCGGTCAACGGCGATTGAAGCGAGTTCAAACGCCAGATCGCGTTTGCCAGAGACACTGACGTCGCAAGGTTTTTGTTTCCCGAGGATTCCTCCTGATCCCGGACGCAATCTCCAAGCGGCGTTTTTTTATGTCCGGCGTTGCCCGGCAGCAGCAGAGGAACCTGCGCATGACCAAGTTTTTGACCGGCGGACTGACCCGTCGCAGCCTGCTGAAGACCACAGCGACGGCCGCCCTTTTCGGTGCCGTCAAGACGGCCTTCCCGACCGGCGCCTTTGCACAATCGGCCGGTCCCGAGACCACCAAGGCCGTTCTCGGCTTCATTGCTCTGACAGACTCCGCGCCGTTGATCATCGCCAAGGAGAAAGGCTTCTTCGACAAGTACGGCATGACCGAAGTCGACGTCGTCAAGCAGGCGTCTTGGGGCACGACGCGTGACAATCTGGTGCTCGGTTCGGACGGTTCCGGTATCGACGGCGCTCATATCCTGACGCCGATGCCCTACCTCATTTCGACCGGCAAGGTGACGCAGAACAACCAGCCGCTGCCGATGGCGATCCTCGCTCGCCTCAACCTCGATGCGCAGGCGATCTCCGTCGGTGGCGCCTATGCCGATCTCAAGGTCGGTCTGGACGCGTCTGCCCTGAAGGAAGCCTTTGCCAGGAAGAAGGTGGAAGGCGCTGCGGCCAAGGTGGCGATGACCTTCCCGGGCGGCACCCATGATCTGTGGCTGCGCTACTGGCTTGCCGCCGGCGGCATCGATCCGGACACGGATGTCGAAACCATCGTCGTCCCGCCGCCGCAGATGGTCGCCAACATGAAGGTCGGCACCATGGACTGTTTCTGCGTCGGCGAGCCGTGGAACGAGCAGCTCGTCAACCAGAAGATCGGCTACACAGCCGTCAACACCGCCGAGATCTGGAACGAGCATCCGGAAAAATCCTTCGCCATGCGCGCCGACTGGGTGGAGAAGAACCCGCGCGCCGCCAAGGCGCTCACCATGGCGATCCAGGAAGCGGCGCAATGGTGCGACGACATGGCCAACAAGGAAGAACTGGCGAAGATCGTCGGCAAGCGCAGCTGGTTCAACGTTCCTCCGAAGGACATCGTCGATCGGCTGAAGGGCGAATACGACTACGGCAACGGCAAGGTCGTCGAGGCCAGCCCGCATCTCATGAAATTCTGGCGAGACCACGCCTCCTATCCCTACCAGAGCCACGATGCATGGTTCCTGACCGAGAACATCCGCTGGGGCAAGTTCGCGCCCGATACCGATATCAAGGCGCTGGTTGCCAAGGTCAATCGCGAGGACATCTGGCGTGAGGCGGCCAAGGATCTCGGCGTTGCCGATATCCCGTCCTCGACATCGCGCGGCATCGAAAAATTCTTCGACGGCAAGGTTTTCGATCCCGCGGACCCGCAGGCCTATCTCAAGAGCCTTTCGATCTCGCGCGTCGCCTGAACCATCGCGGTGCTGGCGGGCGTCGCTCGCCGGCATCCGGTTTCGAATTCCAAGGAGAACGGTATGTCCGTCACCAACCTCAAACTCAAGGACCAGCCGGCGTCGCGGCCTGCGGCCCCAGTGATTGCCTTTACCCGCTCGGTGAAGCAGGCAGGCAGCCGTCCGCTGCTGGCGCGGCTCGCCGCCGGGGCCGCAAACGTCGCGCCGCTCATCGTCACGCTTTCGCTGATCCTCATCGCCTGGCAGATCGTCTGTTCGGCGCCCGATTCCAGCCTGCCGTCTCCGACGCGGGTGCTTGAGGAAAGCTGGGAGCTGATCGCCCATCCCTTCTATGTCGGCCAGGGAGTCGACCAGGGCCTGTTCTGGCACATTGCGGCGAGCCTGCAGCGGGTGGCCATCGGCTATGCGCTCGCTGCAGTCGTCGGCGTCGCGCTCGGCGCACTGGTCGGCCAGAGCCAGCTGGCCATGCGTGGCCTCGATCCGATCTTCCAGGTTCTGCGCACGGTGCCGCCGCTTGCCTGGCTTCCCTTGTCGCTGGCCGCCTTCCAGGACGGTACGCCCTCGGCGATCTTCGTGATCTTCATCACCGCCATCTGGCCGATCATCATCAACACCGCCGTCGGTATCCGCAACATTCCGCAGGACTACCAGAACGTCGCCAAGGTGCTGCGGCTCAATGCCTTCGAATATTTCGGCAAGATCATGCTGCCGGCGGCAGCCCCCTACATCTTCACCGGTCTTCGCATCGGCATCGGCCTGTCGTGGCTCGCCATCGTCGCCGCCGAAATGCTGATCGGTGGCGTCGGCATCGGCTTCTTCATCTGGGATGCGTGGAACTCGTCGCTGATCAGCGACATCATCGTTGCGCTGATCTACGTCGGGATCGTCGGCTTCTTCCTCGATCGTCTCATCGCCCTCGTCGGCCGCGTCGTCACCCGCGGCACTGCCACCGCGTGAGAAAGGTAAAGATCATGACCAAGAGCTATCTCTCGCTTGAACTGATCGACAAGAGTTTTGAACGCGGCAATGTCAGGACAGAGGTCCTGAAGCAGGTCTCGCTTTCCGTCGACAAGGGCGAATTCATCTCGATCATCGGCCATTCCGGCTGCGGAAAGTCGACGCTGCTCAACATCGTCGCCGGCCTGACACAGGCCACCACTGGCGTGGTGCTGCTCGACGGCCGGGTTGCCGACGAGCCGGGACCGGACCGCGCCGTTGTCTTCCAGAACCACTCGCTGCTGCCCTGGCTAACGGTCTACGAGAACGTTCGCCTCGGCGTCGACAAGGTTTTCGGTTCGACGAAGTCGAAGGCGGAGCGCCATGAATGGACGATGCGCAATCTCGAGCTGGTGCAGATGGCGCATGCCGGCGACAAGCGCCCCTCCGAGGTGTCGGGCGGCATGAAACAGCGCGTCGGCATCGCCCGGGCGCTGGCCATGGAGCCGAAGGTTCTGCTGCTCGACGAGCCGTTCGGCGCGCTCGATGCGCTGACCCGCGCCCACCTGCAGGACCAGGTGATGCAGATCCATGCCGAACTCGGCAACACGGTGCTGATGATCACCCATGATGTCGACGAGGCGGTGCTGCTTTCGGACCGCATCGTCATGATGACCAATGGCCCGTCGGCGCGCATCGGCGAGATCCTCGCCGTGCCGCTTGCCCGTCCGCGCCGGCGCATCGAGCTTGCGGCCGACCGAACCTATCTCAAATGCCGCGAAGCGGTGCTCAAGTTCCTCTACGAGCGCCACCGTTTCGTCGAAGCTGCGGAGTGATTTCCCATGGCTCACCAAGCTCCCGAGAAACTCGTGATCATCGGCAACGGCATGGCGCCCGGCCGCATGCTCGAGGAACTTTTCGAAAAGGCCCCTGATCGTTACGAGGTCACGATCTTCAACGCCGAACCACGCGTCAACTATGATCGCATCATGCTGTCGCCGGTGCTGTCTGGCGAGAAGGCCTATGCGGATATCGTCATCCACGAAGACGCCTGGTATGCCGCAAATGGCGTCACCTTGCACAAGGGCGCGAAGGTCGCAGAGATCGATCGGGTCGCTCGCACGGTCACGGCGGAAAACGGCATCACCGCCACCTACGACAAGCTGGTGATCGCCACCGGCTCCAGCCCCTTCATCATTCCCGTGCCCGGCCACCAGTTGCCAGGCGTGCTGGCCTATCGCGATCTCGACGACGTCGAGAAAATGCTCGCCGGCAGCAGGCATGGTGGCCGCGCCATCGTCATCGGCGCTGGTCTGCTCGGTCTCGAGGCGGCTTACGGTCTCAAGCGTCAGGGCATGGACGTTACCGTCATCCACCTGATGCCGACGATCATGGAGCGGCAGCTCGATCCGGCCGCCGCCTATATGCTCGAAAAGGCGCTCACCGAACGCGGCATCGAGATCGTTACCAAGGCCAATACCAAGCGCATCCTGGGGGAAACGAAGGTCGAGGGCATCGAGCTCGAGGACGGCCGCATCATCGAGGGGTCGATGGTCGTCATGGCCGTCGGCATTCGTCCGGCGTCAAATCTGGCGAAGGAGGCGGGTATCGCCGTCAACCGCGGCATCGTCGTCGACGACGGCATGATGACGTCGGATGCGGCTGTCTATGCGCTCGGCGAATGCGCCGAACATCGCGGGACCTGCTACGGCCTCGTGGCGCCGCTCTATGAGAGCGCCCGGGTGCTTGCCGATCGGCTCGCCGGCGGCGAGGCGGAATATCATGGCTCGGTCACCAACACGAAGCTGAAGGTCACCGGCATCAATCTCTTCTCCGCCGGCGACTTTGCCGATGGCGAAGGTCGCGAGGAGATCGTCCTGCGCGATGCGACTGCCGGCGTCTACAAGCGTCTCGTGCTCAGGGAAAACCGTATCATCGGTGCCGTCCTCTACGGTGAGACATCGGACGGATCCTGGTTCTTCGATCTGATGAAGAAGGGCGCTGATATCACCGCCATGCGCGAAACCCTGATTTTTGGCCAGGCCTATCAGGGAGGGTCGCCGCTGGACCCTACGGCGGCCGTTGCAGCCTTGCCGGATGATGCGGAAATCTGCGGCTGCAACGGCGTGTGCAAGGGCAAGATCGTCGCGACGATTACCGGCAAGGGACTGACGTCGCTCGACGAGGTGCGTGCCCATACCAAGGCGTCCGCATCCTGCGGCTCCTGCACCGGGCTTGTCGAGCAGGTGATGTCGCTGACATTGGGCGAAGCCTACAATCCCGCCGCCGTCCAGCCGATGTGCACCTGCACCGAACTCGGCCACGACGATGTCCGCCGACTGATCAAGGCCAAGGGGCTGAAGTCCATTCCCGCCGTCATGCAGGAACTGGAGTGGAAGACGTCCTGCGGCTGCGCCAAATGTCGGCCGGCGCTCAACTATTATCTCGTCAGCGATTGGCCCGACGAATACGCCGACGACTATCAGTCCCGCTTCATCAACGAGCGTGTGCACGCCAACATCCAGAAGGACGGCACCTATTCGGTCGTTCCGCGCATGTGGGGCGGCGTCACCAACTCTCAGGAATTGCGGGCGATCGCCGACGTGGTCGACAAGTTCGAGATCCCGATGGTGAAGGTGACCGGGGGTCAGCGCATCGACCTGCTCGGCATCGAGAAGGAAGACCTTCCCGCCGTTTGGGCCGATCTCGGCAAGGCCGGCTTCGTCTCCGGTCAGGCCTATGCCAAGGGCCTGCGCACGGTCAAGACCTGCGTCGGTTCCGACTGGTGCCGGTTCGGCACCCAGGATTCGACCGGGCTCGGCATCCGCATCGAGAAATTCATGTGGGGATCGTGGACACCTGCAAAGCTGAAGCTGGCTGTGTCCGGTTGTCCGAGAAACTGCGCCGAGGCGACCTGCAAGGATATCGGCGTCATCTGCGTCGACAGCGGCTTCGAGATCCACTTCGCCGGTGCCGCCGGGCTCGACATCAAGGGCACCGAGGTTCTCGGTCTGGTGAGGACCGAGGACGAGGCGCTCGAGCACATCGTCGCGCTGACGCAGATGTACCGCGAGCAGGGCCGCTATCTCGAGCGTATCTACAAATGGGCCAAGCGCATTGGCGTCGAGGAGATCCGCCGTCAGATCATGGGCGACGTCGAACGGCGCAAGGCGTTCTTCGACCGCTTCGTCTTCAGCCAGAAATTCGCCCAGGTCGATCCCTGGTCGGAGCGTGTCTCCGGCAAGGACAAGCACGAGTTCCGGCCGATGGCGACGGTCGGCTTTTCTCAAGCTGCGGAGTGAGGTGATGGATATGAACTGGCCAACAGAAAACTGGCACCCAATCGGCGACATTTCCGACATCCCGCTTCGAGGCGCGCGCTGCGTGCGAACGCCTCAAGGCAAGATCGCCGTCTTCCGCACCGCCGAAAACGAGGTTTTCGCCATCGAGGACCATTGCCCGCACAAGGGCGGGCCGCTGTCGCAGGGCATCGTGCACGGCACGGCCGTCACCTGCCCCTTGCACAACTGGGTCATTTCACTCGAAACCGGCAAGGCGCTGGGTGCGGACGAGGGGGCCGTGCGCACGATCCCCGTGCGCAACGATGGCGGCGCGCTCTTCATCGCACTCAAAAGCCTGATGATCGCGGCGGAGTAGTCATGGCAACCGAGGTCAAGACCACCTGTCCCTATTGCGGTGTCGGCTGCGGCGTGATCGCGACGGTTGGCGATGACGGCGGCGTTGGCGTGAAGGGCGATCCGGACCATCCGGCCAATTTTGGCCGGCTTTGTTCCAAGGGCTCGGCATTGGCCGAGACACTCGATCTCGATGGCCGGCTGCTTTATCCCGAGATCGATGGCGAACGCGTGGATTGGGATGAGGCTCTCGACCGCGTTGCCGAGCGTTTTTCACGGACAATTGCCGAACATGGTCCGGATTCGGTTGCCTTCTACGTCTCGGGGCAATTGCTGACGGAAGACTATTATGTCGCCAACAAGCTGATGAAGGGCTTCATCGGCTCGGGCAACATCGACACCAATTCGCGCCTGTGCATGTCGTCGTCCGTGGCCGGCCATCGCCGTGCCTTCGGCGCCGACACCGTGCCCGGGTGCTACGAGGATCTGGAGCTGGCGGATCTTGTCATCCTGACCGGCTCCAACCTCGCCTGGTGTCATCCGGTCCTTTACCAGCGCCTGGCGGCGGCCAAGGCCGCGCGGCCGCAAATGCGGGTCGTCGTCATCGATCCGCGCCGCACGATGACCGCCGATATCGCCGATCTTCATCTGGCGATCCGCCCGGATGGCGACGTCGCGCTCTTCAACGGTTTGTTCAAGCATCTGGCAGCAAGCGCGGCGGTCGATCATGATTACGTCTCAGCGCACACCAGCGGTTTCGCCGAGGCGTTGTCGGCGGCAGGCACACTCGACGAGGCCACACTCGCCGAGGCGACCGGGCTTGCCATATCGGAAGTCGCGGCCTTCTTCCGGCTTTTCGAAACGACCGAACGGGTCGTCACCTGCTACAGCCAGGGGGTCAACCAGTCGGTGGCAGGCACCGACAAGGTCAACGCCATCATCAACTGCCATCTGGCAACCGGCCGCATCGGCCGGCCCGGCATGGGGCCGTTCTCGCTGACCGGCCAGCCCAATGCCATGGGCGGCCGCGAGGTTGGCGGTCTTGCCAACATGCTCGCCGCCCATCTGGATATCGAGAAGGCGGCACACCGCGATCAGGTCAGGCGCTTCTGGGGCGCGCCCGCCTTGGCGTCGAAACCGGGTCTCAAGGCCGTCGACATGTTTCGCGCGGTCGCCGACGGGCGCATCAAGGCGATCTGGATCATGGCGACCAATCCCGTTGTCTCCATGCCGGATGCCGATGCGGTCGAGGCGGCGCTCAAGGCCTGTCCCTTCGTCGTCGTCTCCGATGTCTTGAAGGAGACCGATACGACCCGCCACGCCCATATGCTGCTGCCCTCGCTTGGCTGGGGCGAGAAGGATGGGACCGTTACGAACTCCGAGCGCCGCATCTCCCGCCAACGCGGTTTCCTGCCGCCCCCCGGCGAGGCGCGAGCCGATTGGTGGCAACTGGCCGAAGTCGGGCATCGCATGGGCTTTTCAGGTGCGTTTGCCTACACATCGTCGTCAGAAATCTTTGCCGAACATGCCGGCCTTTCCGGCTTCGAAAACTTCGGGCGACGCGACTTCGATATCGGCGCCCATGCCGAAATCGATCGCCCGCGCTATGATGAACTGCAGCCATTCCAATGGCCGCAGCCGCGCGGCACGGAAAGCGTTACGACGCGCTTCTTCGCCGACGGCGGCTTCTATCATCCGGACGGTCGCGCGCGCTTTGTCGCGGCGGCAAGTGGGGTCGCTGATCGCCTTAGCGCTGCCTTTCCCTTCACCCTCAACACCGGCCGGGTGCGCGACCACTGGCATACGATGACCCGGACGGGAAAAAGCCCGCGGCTTTCCGCCCACATCGGCGAGCCCTTCGTCGAGATCCATCCACGGGACGCGATGGAACTTGGCCTGTCGCCCGCCGATCTCGTGGCACTGGAAAGCCCCTATGGTACGGCGATCGTTCGGGCACTGATTACCGAACGTCAGGCGCGCGGCAACCTCTTCGTGCCCATGCATTGGAGCGACCAGTTCGCGGCAAAGGCCCGCATCGATGCCTTGGTGCCGCCGATCACCGACCCCGTCTCCGGCCAGCCCGCCTCCAAGAACGTTGCCGTTTCCGCTCGGCGTTTCGCCGCCTCCGCCTATGGCTTTGCGGTGAGTGCCGCAAAGCCACGAGGGCTCGATTGTGCCTATTGGGCGCTGGCAAAGGCAAAGAGCGGGTGGCGGCTGGAGCTTGCCGTCGGGCGTGCGCCCGAGGATTGGGTCGGCTGGTGCCGCCGCATCTTCGACCTCCCCGGAGAGGTCGAGCCTATCGGCTATGCCGACGGGCCGTCCGGCCATCGCCGGCTTGCCTTTTTCGATGGCGACCTGCTTTTGCTGGCGCTGTATCTCGCGCCGGAGCCCGTCGCCGTTGCCCGCAACTGGGCGGTCGAGCAGCTCAGCATTTCGCATGGAGATCTGCGCCTGCGCTTCGCGCTCGTGGCCGGCCGTCCGGGCGCGGACAAGCCCGATCCGGGTGCCACCGTCTGCTCCTGCTTCAATGTCGGCGTCACTCAGATCGTTGCAGCGGTGCGCAACGGCTGCCGCACGGTCGAAGCCGTCGGCCAGACACTCAATGCCGGAACCAACTGCGGCTCCTGCCGCGCCGAGATCAGGGGGATCGTCGATGGATGCCTTGCTGCTGCCGCGGAATGAAAAACCCTTGCGCGCCGAGCGACCGCGCATGATGCCTCTGGCGAAGCTCCCGGTTTTCTGGGCGCTCGAGGGTCGCCGCGTCGCTTTGGTCGGTGGATCCGACGCCGCCGCCTGGAAAGCCGAATTGTTGGCGGCCTGCGGCGCTGAGGTTCACGTCTATGCGCCGAGCGGGGATCTGGGAGAGGTCTGTGCCCGCCTGATTGCGGGGAGGGCCCCGCACCCGCAGGGCAGCTTCGTGCATCACAACGTGGCCTGGACGCCCGAGGTGCTCGCCGGTGCGGCGCTCGCGATTGCCGACTGCGAAACGGAGGAGGAGGCGCAGGCATTCTGTCAGGCGGCGCGGGATGCGGGCGTCCCTGCCAATGTCATCGACAAGCCGGCTTACTGCCAGTTCCAGTTCGGATCGATCGTCAACCGTTCTCCTGTCGTGGTCTCGATCTCGACGGACGGTGCGGCGCCGATCCTCGCGCAAGCGATCCGCAGGCGCATCGAGACGCTGCTGCCGCCGGCTCTTAAGGATTGGGCCTCACTGGCGCAGACGCTCCGCGAAACGGTCAATGCGCGGCTGAAGGCGGGTGCGGCGCGGCGCGCTTTCTGGGAACGTTTTGTCGATCGGGCCTTTCAGGAGACACCGGAGGAGGGTGTCGAGATGCGGCTGGTGACGGAAATGGATCGCTTCTCGGCGAACCGGACCGACACCGGCCGCGTCACGCTCGTCGGCGCCGGCCCCGGCGGGGCGGAGCATCTGACGCTGAAGGCGGTGCGCGCCCTTCAGGCAGCCGATGTCATCCTTTTCGACCACGGCATTTCCGATGAGGTGCTGGAACTTGCCCGACGTGAGGCTACCCGCCTTCCCGTCGATGAGCGCAGCGGCCGCACGTGCCATGGGCAGGAGGACGTCCACGGCACGGTGGTGTCGCTGGCGCGTGCCGGCAAGCATGTCGTCCGCCTGACATCCGGTGACCCGGTGACGTCCGAGGGGGCCGGCGAAGAGATCGTCCGGTTGCGTCACCAGGGCATACTGGCCGACGTCGTCCCGGGTGTTGCGGTGACGAATGGTGAGATCGCCCGGCTTGGTGTCCCTCGCCCAGCACGTAACTCTGCCGATCCCATCCCTCGTCGTCCGGGCCGATGGTCAATGCAACCGTCAAAACTTCGCTCCGGACCGGGCCGGGATCGGGGCGGGCCCTTCGAACACGGTATCGCGCACGAGGCGAAGCGGCCGGCGGACCGCAGTCCTCTGACAAGCGGCCGACCAATCGCGGATGCATTTGCAAGGTTTGCGCTCCTGATCACCTCACGGGCTGGCGCAGGCGGCAGCTAACCCAGCCATTCGCACCGATAGGCCATAACCGGTTTTGCGAAGCCCTTCAGCTTATGGCGGGCGCCGTGGGTGAAGACATCGACCTTGCCATACTCCTGGAAAATGTTCTCCGAAATCAGGATTTGATCGCTACGGGCGGCAGCGCAAAGCCTTGCTGCCAGCTGCACCGTCGTGCCGAAGAGATCATTGCTGTCTTCGACAGGTTCGCCACAATCCAGTCCGATGCGGATGTGGATAGGTTCGCCATTGCCTGCGTTGTAGCGGTGGAACTCGCGTTGGATATCAATCGCGCAGTCGACTGCAAATGCCGTGGAAGAGAACGCCGCCATAATCCCATCCCCGGTGTGCTTGACCTCGCGACCGGATAGTCGTCCCAGGCAGCTGCGAACGAGGGCGTCGTGCGCTCTGATGAGTTCCGTGGCCATGCGATCGCCGAGACGCGATGTCATTTCGGTGGATCCGACGATATCGGTGAAAAGGATTGCCCGGTGACCGGGGTCCATGTCTTTCGAGATCGCACCCGCCGCCTCCGGATCCTGTATTCGCCCGAGAAATGCCTCGACGGCAGACAGGGCAACCTCCACGACTTCGCCTGCGATGAACCCATGCGCCTCCCGGTGCACGCACTGCGCGGTTTCAGCATCCGGCGCGTCGATGAGGCAAAACGTCGTTCCGCGCCTGTGGTCAAACCAGTAAGTCAGGAACTTGACGCCATACTGGTCCTGTATGCTGAGATCTTTGAGGTGCGCTTCGGCGACATCCTCGGCAGAAGCGCCCGCAAGATCGTGCCGGTCCATGAAGATAGGCATTCGTTCGCTCCCCAGGGGACCGTCGCCACAGCCGGCCAGCAGTCTACGACAGTCCCGGATTATCGTCTATCTCGGACCGCGTGACGGCAGGACGATGGTTCGATCGAACAGATGCAAAGGGATCGGGCGCGCTCGGTTGATGCAACGGCCCGCTCCAAAACCTGGCTGTCGGGCCGGCGCTGTGTCCGTCACATCTTCAGAAGGGACAGTCCTGTTGCTTGATCGAACAGATGGATGCTGTCCTCGTCGACCGCAAATGAAACGGGGTCACCCGGCTTCGGGCAGCCGCTGGCCTTGACCAGCGCACCGATTTCGCAACCGGCGAAGACAAACGTCACCAGTGCGTCATTGCCATGAAATTCCACGAGATCGGCCATGCCGGCGACGACGTTCGTGCGGGCCGCCGATGGTTCCTGCATCTGCAGGTCGGCTGGGCGAAAGCCGAGAACGACCTTCTGGCCCGGGGCCAGCGCAAACCTTTTGCTGGAAACACGGAAATCGACGCCGGCACTGCGCAGTGCCCATCCGTCCTCCACTTTTTCTGCCGACACATCGATGAAGTTCATGTTTGGTGTGCCGATGAAACCCGCAACGAACAGCGTTCTCGGTCGGTCGTAGATCTCGGCCGGCGTGCCGACCTGTTCGATCGCGCCGCCTTTCATCAGCACGATCCGGTCGGCGAGCGTCATTGCTTCCAGCTGGTCGTGGGTGACATAGATCGTCGTCGTCTTCAGCTTCTGATGCAGCCGCGCGATCTCGACCCGCATGTGGTTGCGAAGCTTCGCATCGAGATTGGAGAGCGGCTCGTCGAAGAGAAACACCCGCGGCGTCTTGATCATGGCGCGGGCGATCGCCACGCGCTGCTGCTGGCCGCCGGAGAGCTCGGTCGGCTTGCGCTGCAAATAGGGGTCGAGACCGAGCGTCGCAGCCACCGCGCGAATGCGCTGGTCGATCTCCGGCTTTGGCACCTTCATCCGCTTCAGACCGAAGGCAATATTGTCGTAGATCGTCATGTGCGGATAGAGCGCGTAGTTCTGGAACACCATCGCCACGCCGCGGTCGCGTGGTGGCAGATCGTTGACGGTTTTTCCGCCGATCATCACCTTTCCGCCAGAGATGTCCTCCAGTCCGGCGATCATCCTGAGAAGGGTCGACTTGCCGCAACCGGAGGGCCCGAGGAAAACGATGAACTCATGGTCGGCCACGTCGAGGTTGAAATCCCTGATGACGTTGACGGCACCGTATTGCTTGTCGACATTTGAGCAGACGATATTCGCCATGACCTATTCCTCCCCGCTGCCGATGAGAATCTGAAGCTTGACGTCGGACGGACGCGCAGCGGCGGCCCGCTCGAAAGCGCTGATGCTGTCCGCGAAGCGGAATGTCCCGGTAATCAGCGGCTTGAGGTCCACTTTCCCTGATGCAATCAGTTGCAGCGCGCGATCGAAGATGTTGGCGTAACGAAAGACGGTCTCGATCCTGACTTCCTTCGAGATCGCGCCCGGCACATCGAAGGTGACCGCCTCGACGGGCAGACCGACGAGAACGAGGGCGCCGCCGGGGCGAACCAGCTCGAAGATGCCGGCAAATGCCTTGGCACTGCCGCTCGCCTCGAAGACGACGTCCGCTCCCCAGCCGCCGGTTTCCGCGGCGATGGTCTCGGCAAAGGATCGTTCAGCGATGTTGACCGGGGTGATGCCGGGGTATTGCCCGGCGATTGCAAGCTTCTCGGCGCTGAAGTCGGAGATGAAGACGCGGCTGCATCCGCCTGCGAGCGCGGCGAGTGCGACCATGATGCCGATCGGGCCGCAGCCGATGACTGCCGCCACGTCGCCGGGCGCGATGCGGGCCCGGGCGGCTGCCTGCATGCCGATGGCGAAGGGCTCGACCATGGCGCCTTCGGCAAACGACACGTTTTCGGGCAGCCTGTAAGTGAAGGCGGCGGGGTGCACGACCTCAGGCGTCAGCACGCCGTGGATCGGCGGTGTTGCCCAGAAGCGCACCTTCGGATCGACATTGTAGAGACCGAGTTTCGAGGCGCGGGACGACAGGTCCGGCACGCCCGGCTCCATGCAGACCCGGTCGCCGACCTGCAGACTGCCGACATTGCTGCCGATCTCGATGACGGTTCCCGCAGCCTCATGTCCGAGCACCATCGGCTCGCGCACGACATAGGGGCCGATCGCGCCATGGGTGTAGTAGTGCACGTCACTGCCGCAGACGCCGACGGTATGGATGGCGATCTTGACGTCATCCGGGCCAAGTTCGAGGGGGAGTTCGATCTCCCTCAGCGACAGGACGCCCTTCTCTTCGAGGACCAACGCTTGCATGAAAGCTTTCCTTATTGTCACGATGTCTTGCGCTTGAAGGCGCTGTTGAGCATGCCGCTGAGCACTCCGATGAAGAGCAGCGGTGGTATCGAGAGGAGAACGACGGAGGCATTGAGGATGCCCCAGGGCACGTCGCGGCCGAGCTGCGTCAGCTCCGAGGCGACGATCGGCAAGGTCTTGGCATCCGATGTCGTCAGCATCAGCGCGATCAGGAACTCGTTCCAGACCAGCACGAAGGCAAAGGCAACGGCGCCGATCAGCGATCGGAGCGCGATCGGCAGCGCGATCAGGAAGAAGATCGCATAGGGTCCGTAGCCGTCGACCCGCGCCGCCTCCTCGACCTCTTTCGGGACCCTCGCGAAGGCCGGCACACTGAGCCAGATGACGGTTGCGAGCGTCAGCAGGGTGTAGGTTACGATCATCGAGAGGCGCGTGTCGTAGAGGCCGAAATCGAGCCAGATGACCATCAGCGGGATGGCGATCGCCACCGGCGGCAGGAACCGCAGCGACAGCACGAAGAACTGGATATCGCCCGACCAGCGATTGGGATAACGCGCAATCGCGTATGCGGCAGGAAGCCCCAGAAGCGCACCGATCAGAACGGAGGCACCCGAGATGATCAGCGAGTTTATCAGCCCGGCAAAGACGCTCTCGCGTCCGAGAACATAGGCGAAGTTGTCGAGCGTCGGCGTGAAGAAGAACAATGGGGTCGGGGTGACGATATCGACCCGGTTCTTGAAGGCATTGAGCAACGTCCAGAAGACCGGGAAGACGGCGGAGAACGCCGCCAGGAGCAGAAGGATGCGACCGACCACGCGGCCGAGCTTGTGGACGTTCATCACTGGACCCTCTTCCAGATGAAGGTAAAGGCGATGGAGGTGGCAATCATCATCAGGACGGCCATGCTCGATGCGTAGGAAATCCGCCCGGACTCGATGAAGCCTTGGGAAAAGGCGTACATGTCGAGCGTTTCCGTCGTGATGCCGGGGCCGCCACGCGTCATCACGTAAATCAGGTCGAAGGCGCGAAGCGACTCGATCATCTTGACGAATGCGAGCGAGATCAGCGGCGCCTTCAGCATCAGGATGGCGATGTGGGTGTAGATCTCCCAGGTGCGGGCATGATCGAGACGGGCCGCCTCAAACGGTTGCGGCGGCAAGGTCTCCAGAAGCTTGAGCACGATGACCGAGAAGAACAGCCCCCATTGCCAGACGTCGACCAGCGCCACGGTCGCAAGCGCGGTTGCCGGATTGGACAGCAGGTCGAGCGGCCGGCCGGTGATGGCCTTGTAGGGGTAAGTGGCGATGCCGTAGAGCGGATGGAATGCAAACTTCCAGACGAAAGCCGCCGAGACACGCGGGAGGATCACCGGCATCAGAAAGAGAAGGGCCAGCATGTTTCGCATGCGCGGCGCGGCACATTCGAACAGAAGTATGCCGAGGCCGACGGCTACGATCAACGTCATGCCGACCGTCACCGCTTCCCATGTCAGCGATACGCCGATGGCATTGATGAAACGGCGGTCGGAAAAGAGGTCGATGTAATTGGCGAGCCCGACGAAGTCGCCGACGGGGCGGCTGAGTTCGCGGTTCTGCAAGGAAATATAGATCGCATAGACAGTCGGCACGAATGCGAGCACGGCCAGGATCATCATCGCCGGGGTCAGGAAGACCGCCGGCAGACTGTTTTTCTGTTTCATGGGATAGACATCCTACGGCAAGGGGCGGGCGTGCTTCCGGCTGGGTGAAGCGGCTCCGGCAAGGGGGCATCCTGCCGGAGCGATCAGTCGGGTCTGCCTGCCTATTGGCTGCGGGCCACGAGCTCCTTGGCGAACCCGTCGAGTTCGTCGAGGCCATCCTTGATATCGGTACGAGTGCCGGTGATCAGCTCTTCGAGGATGATGCCCCAGCGGTCGCCAAGATCGGGCCATTGCGGGTTCTGCCAGAAGTTGACGGCGGTCACCTTGCCGGTGTCGGCAAGCGCCTGGCCGAGATCCGGACCGTAGAGTTCGGCGAATTTCTTGCTGGTCATGATGCTGGTGCGATTGAGTTCGCTGAACTGATTGGCCTCCAGCCGCCGGTTCTCATTTTCCTTCGACGTCGCCCAGGCGATGAACAGGCCGGCGCAGGCCTTGGACGCCTCGTCCTTGTTGGCCTTGGCACCGATCGCCAGGCCGTGACCGTAGCCGCCTCCCGTCAGCGGTGCCGGCGGTGGCAGATAGCCGACCTTGCCGGCGACCTTCGACGACTTCGGATCGATCGCCATGCCGACAAGCGGGGTGGATTCGATCAGCATCGCCACCTGGCCCGACGTGAAGGCGCCAACGGCCTCGTCCCAACCGCCGGTCTGACTGCCGGGCGCGGAGTATTTGAACAGCTCGAGATAGGTTTCGGTGGCCTTGATCGCCTGCTCGCCGTCAAACGCCGGCGTCTTGCCGTCGAACCAGTTGCCGCCGAAGCCTTTGAAGAAGGGCATCCAGCGCCAGACATTCGCGCCGGAGCCTCGCTGGCCGCGAAGGGCGGTGCCGTAGATGCCCTGGTCGGGTTGGTTGAGCTTCTTCACCGCGGCGATATATTCATCAAGCGTCTTCGGCGGTGTTATGCCTGCCGCTTCGAGCAGGTCCTTTCGGTAGACCATGAGGTCGCCGCCGCCGGTGATCGGGGCAAACCAGACCTTGCCGTCATAGGTCGCGACTTTCTGGCGACCCGGATCGAAGTCGGCGTAATCATAGTCCGCGGGATAGTAGTCCAAAAGCGGTGCGACCCAACCGGCCGAGGCAAACAGGGCGACGTTGGCTTCGTCGATGTAGTAGACGTTGTACTTGCCGATCGTCGAAGCGTCGGCCTTCGTCTTGGCGCGGCGATCGTTTTCATTGAGGTAGTCGATCTCGAACGACGCGCCGCCGCTGAGCTTCTCGAACTCGGCCTTGTAGTCCTCGAGCAATGTAAGGCCGTCGCGCGGCTGTGCGAGCACCTTGATCGTATCAGAGCATTCGGCGGCAAGTGCAACGGTTGATGCCGTGCTGGAAAGAAGGCATGCGAAGGCGATGCTCGAAACGAGCTTTCTGGCTTTTCTCATGTGATGGACCTCCCCAAGGTCGTAACGACACGCGCCGGAAACTCCTCAGATCGGGCGCATGTCTCTTTGATAGCGAACCGTTTCGCTGGCGGTCATCATAGGCGCTATCGGGAGGTGAACTAGCGCCCGCGATGCGCCTGTTCTGTACTTTAATGCGGATTATGGTCCGGATTTGCGCTCCACACGCCATCGTTCGAGCATTGGTTCATTGTTCGCGGACGCGTGCGGCCGTGAGGATCTCAACTGCGCGAGGTGCGGCGCTGTCCCGTCAGGCGACGGTAGGCCGAGGGTGTCATCCGGTGGTGGCGCAGGAAGGTGCGGTTGAAATTGGAGATGTTGAGATAACCGACTTCAAAGCAGATGTCGGTAATCGGCATGTCGCTTTCTGCAAGCAGCTTGCAGGCCTGCCAGATCCTCAGCTTGTTGACGTGGTCGGTAAAGCTGTTGCCGGTGTTCTTCTTGAAGAACCGCGAGAAGGCCGTGTCGCTCATGCCGGCCGCGGACGCCACGTCGTTCAGGTGGATGTCGGTGGCGATGTTCTCGTAGATATAGGCCAGAGACCGACGGAGCACATCGAGCGATTCCGCGTCCAGTTTCGGCGCGAATTCGGGCGACGACAAGACCTCGTGTTCCCCACTGTTGACGAGCAGATCCAGAAGCTGAACGAAAAGCGAAAGCCGTGACAGCCCTTTCACCTCGCCCATCCGCTCGATCAGTTCGCCACCCCTTGCGCGTGCCTCGCCATGAAAGACGAGGCCGCGCTCGGCCCGGGTGAAAAAATCCTCGAGCTGTGCGAATTCGGGCAAGGCGCCGGTGATCTGCCGGATCCGATCCGGATGGAACTGGATGACGATATCGCGCCCCTCGATGATCTCACCCGGCGCCGTTGCCGTAACCCAGTCATGCGGCAGGTTGCTGCCGATAACGGTCAGGTATCCCGGCGAGAACTCGCCGATGTGGTCGCCGACGAAGGCCATGCCGGTGGACTTGCGCAGCAGATGGATCTCGATCTCGGGATGGAAGTTCCAGACGTTGCGCTCCCACGGGTAATCGTCGAGGCGCCAGAGAAACGTCTCGTTGACGTCGGTAACGATATGCTCGAAGGTCGGGGAATTCGCCGCCATGGATGCTGACTTCGCGCTCAGTGCGGCCTTGGGCGAAGCAGATTTCCGCTTTGCTCCGGCGTTCATGTCATCGCTCCGATCGGCTCATCGCGCTTCGCAAGCGTCCTCCGCCCGTTCCGTCTTCCTCGTCTGAAGAAGCGATAAGATATCTTCCTTTTCGAGTCGAGACGCGCCGCGCCCGTGAGAAAGGGTGGCCGGACTGCGCCTGGCGCGTCATCGCCCGGCGCACTGGCGCTATCGAAGGCTCAGGCCTTCCGTTGTACCCACGGCGGGATTTCGCGTTGGGGCCAAAGCGTCGACTTCGCTCAAGGCGACACGGATCGCTTCGCTCAGTTCCTCTCCAGTGACCGGTTTGTGCAGAATACGAACGCTGCTTGCGCTGACTTCCTTGAGACGTGATGGCGAGGTGTCGCCCGTCACGATGATTGACGGAACACGCCGACCGATATGGGCGTAAAGGCTTTCGATCGCTTCCAAACCGTTGGCGCCATGCTCGAGGCGGTAGTCGGCAACGACAAGATCGATCGGCGCGTCGCCCGCGCTCAGGGCTTCGGCGTGAGTGCTCAGCACCTCGCCAACGGATCGACCGGCATAGACGCGATGGCCTTCCAGGGTGAGCAGCCCGGTCATGGCGTCGAGCACGTCCTTCTCGTCTTCCACCAGCATGATGCCCGCGGCAATGCCGGCTGCAGGCAAGGACCGGGAGAGTTGCAGCGGAGACGTTATCGGACGGGCTTTCGGAACGGTGATCGAGAACATGGAGCCGCGTCCGGGAACGGAAACCAGTCTCAAGGGGTGTTGCAGCAGTTCCGCAGTGCGGCGAACGATGGCAAGACCCAGACCCAGGCCCTGTGTGCGGTCCCTTGCCGGGTTCTGCAATTGTACGAACTCCTCGAAGACCATCGCCTGCTGATCCGCCGGGATGCCGCAGCCCGTATCCCACACCTGGATTTCGACCGAGTTGCCGCGTCTGCGGCAACCAAGCAGGATGCTGCCCGTTTTCGTGTAGCGGAAGGCGTTCGACAACAGGTTGTTCAGGATCCGCCGGAGCATCATGGGGTCGCTGTCGACCAGAAGGTCGCTGCCGACGACCCGTAATTGCACGCCGCGATCGGTTGCGTCGGCGGTGAACTCATCGCGCAAATCGCGAAAGAGATCGCGCAAGGCCACCGTCTCGTTGGCAATGGTGACGATGCCGGCGTCAAGACGGGAGATATCGAGCAGCGCGTTCAGCAGTCCGCCGAGATTGCCGACCGCGGATTTCGCCCTGGCTGCCAGATCGCGAGCGTCGCCGGAGGCGACGTTTCCGCGCTGCCCCAATATGGCAAGTGTGGAGACGAGCAGGCTCAACGCATGGATAGGCTGGCGCAGATCGTGGCTGGCCGCTGCCAGAAAGCGCGTCTTGGCGCGGTCCGCCGCCTGTGCCCGATCGCGTTCCTCCTGCAAGTTGCCGACGAGGCTTTCGTTTTCCAGTCGCAGGCTGACGGTTTCACGCAGCATCCGATAGGTTATGCGGCAGTAGTAGAAATTGATTGCCACAAGCGACGCGAGCAGGAACAGGAAAGCGCCGGAAATATCGCTGTCCGTGGTAATGCAGCGCACGGCAATTGGCAGAACCGTCACCAGAATAGAGCCGATAAGCGCGGGCGGAAAAGCGGAGAGAGAAGGGACGGTGCCGCAGACGAGGCCAGTCAGCACGATGACCGTGAAGGAGAGAACGATTGGTTCGTCCGGAAGGAACCCGACCCAGCCGAGCGTGCCCCACAGCAGGCCGGATATCCAGGTGAATGCTGCTGCGAGCCAGGCCCATCGCATGATGGACCGGGGGTCCCTTGCGCGGCTGAAGAACCGTCGGGAGGCCAGGACACGGAGGATGATGAGCAGGTAAAGCGCGCCAACCCATCCAGCCAGCCAACTCACCGATACCGCATGCCGAAGGACGGACACGGCGGCGAGAGAAATGACGATGTTGGAGATGACCACGCCATAGGAGTTGCGATACAAAAGCTCGATCAGAGCCTGGCGGATCTTGTCTTCGTGCATTGGCCTCTCCAAACACCGGAGGCACGTCATGCGCCGGTCCGTCCCAGGCGGTTGGTCTATCGCAAAACTGTTTCCCAGAAGTTGCAGCAGCGGTCAGGCGAGAGTCGGACAGCGACGACATTCCGGGCGTCTACGCTCTGGATGGAGCGATGGGGATCGCCGAAGGACTCGGCGCCAATGTTCCGATTGTAGCGCCAGGAACCCGACGCTAAACGGTCGCGCGATTGGCTCACTCCGGAAGCCCGGCCTTTCGGTATCCCTCCACGAAATGCTCAAGCGTCGCAGCATCGCGAAATGGCTCGGTCGCGGCCCAGTGGCGGGTCGTGAAATGCGGATTGCCGACAAGGAAAAGTTCGGCTTCCGTGCGCGCCTCGTCGAGCCGGCCCAATTGAGCAAGGCTTGCGGCGAGGAAACGGCGTGAGCTTGTCCGGTAGGTCTCGTCCCTGCGCAGCGTCTCTATCGCAGCTTCATATCTGCGGGCCGCATACAGCGCCTGTCCGAGCGTCAGATAGTACCAGCTTGCCGGGTATGGGTTCAGCCGGAAAGCCTTGCCTATGTGCTCGATACCTTCCTCGATTCGGCCGGCCAGGATGGTGATGTCGGATAATGCCGCCCAGGTGTCGGCCTCGTTCGGGTCGAGCTCGATCGCCTTGGCGAATTCCCGATCGGCCTCGGCGAAATTGCGCTCATAGGCAAGTAGGTAAGCCAGGATCCAACGACAGCCGGCATCGTTGGGGTCGATCGCCACAGCCTTGCGCGCCAGCCCCAGAGCAGCGATACGGCCAGCGTCGGTGGGGCCGTCGGAATGGACCCAGCCCATCCAGTGGTTCATGGCCAGCCAGCGGTAGGCCTCGGCATAATCAGGATCGAGCGCAACCGCGCGCGTGAGCATCAGATGCGCTTCCTGTGCTGCCTGCGGTGCATCATCCATCAGCTTGCGCGCCCGCACGCAGAGATCGTAGGCCTCAAGGTTTTTGGGCCGGTTGCGCGCGGGCGGTGTGCGCAGCTGGCCGAGCAGGGCTTGCACGATCTTGCCAGTGACCTCGTCCTGAACGGCGAAGATATCTTTGACGTCGCGGTCGAAGCGCTCCGCCCATAGATGATCGCCACTCGTCGCGTCGACCAGCTGGGCGTTGATGCGTACGCGTCCTTCGGCACGTCTTGCGCTGCCTTCCAGCAGGTAGCGCACGCCGAGGTCGTCGGCGATCGCGCGCACGTCCATCACCTTCTTCTTGTAGGCGAAGGAGGAGTTGCGGGCGATGACGAACAGGCCGGAGATCCTCGACAGGTCCGTGATCAGGTCTTCGGTCAACCCGTCCGCGAAGCTTTCCTGCTCGGGGTCATTGCTGAGATTGACGAAAGGCAGCACGGCTATCGATGGTTTGTCGGGCACCGGCAAAGGCAGACGCTTGGCATCGCCGCGCTCATCGATGGCCCCTGTGAAGCGATAGCCGACGCGCGCAATCGTGGCGATCCATTCACCGCCATCAGCGGTCGGACCAAGCGCCTTGCGCAGTTGAGAAATCTGGACGGTAAGGTTGCCTTCCTCGACGGCCATGCCTGGCCACGCCGCGTCCATCAGCTCGGCCTTTCCAATGACTTCGCCGGGTCGTGCAACGAGTGCTGCAAGCAGCCTTAGGGCGCGGTAACCGACAGCGACGGGCTCTGCGTTCCGAAAGAGCGTTCCCGCACCCGGATCAAGCACGAATGGACCAAAGACGACCCGCGATCCCTGCATACGGCGCATCTATAGCGCGTTTGGAAGTTTTTGGAACTCTTTGGGAGCGCTTAATGACGGCGCTGATCGGGGACTGCAGAATTGAGCCTCTTCCAGCTCGGGTCATCGGACCCTCAAGCCCCCATGGAGGTTGCCATGACCGATACGCCCACTCTCGGCTCAGCCGCATACCAAGGCGCACAGCCCGAACTGCACGGGGAGCCTGCCGACCGGTCGCATCGCCTCTCCATTGTTCGGGGGCTGCGCCGACTGGTTGCGCGATGGCGTGCACGAGACCGCTTTTGTTCTGAACTCGAGCAAAAGTTGGACGGAGATCCGCACCTGATCGATGACATCGGCCTGTCGAGACGGCAGATCCAGGAGGAGCTCGACAGGCCCTTCTGGCAAGTGCTGTAAGGCGAATGCCGCAATGGCCAGGGATCGCCAGTTTCCGCCTGCCGAGGTGATGAGCCGTCACCCGCAGCGGTCGATATCACTGCCGGAAGACCGGATCCCCTGGGCCGCGATGGCGGGCATCATCGCGACCGTCACGGTATTCGCCGTGGCGCAGGGGCTGACCTATCCGCTGCTCAGCTTCATCCTTGAACGGCAGGAAACGACGCCGGGGCTGATTGGCTTGTCGGCGGCGATGACGCCGCTGGGTTTCATCGTCTCGGCGCCCTTCCTCCCGGCGCTGGCGCGGCGCGTGGGCGCAGCAAGGCTCGCGATCCTGTGCTCGCTGCTGGCGGCGCTCGCCCTGTTCGCAATTGCCTGGCAACAGGACGTCTGGGCATGGATGCCTTTGCGCTTCCTGCTCGGCATCTTCGCCAATCCACTCTACGTGACCAGCGAAACCTGGCTGGTGTCGATCACGCCCGCGTCCAGCCGGGGGCGCATCATGGGCCTTTACTCCTCGATCGTTTCGGGCGGCTTCGCCATGGGCCCTTTGACCCTCGGGCTGGTCGGGACGCAGGTTTGGCCACCCTTCGTCGTCGGCATGCTGGCCTTTATCGCCTGCGGTCTGATCGTGCTTGCGGTCGTGCCGCGGTTGCCTGACATGCCGCATGACGGCGAGGCGCCCTCGGTCGGCGGCTTCTTCGCGCAGGCGCCGCTGTTGTTGTTCGCGGTTCTCGTCGCAGCCGCCTTCGAGCAGGTCGTGCTTTCCCTGTTTGCGGTCTACGGCGCCGCGCTCGGCAGTGCCGAGGGGCGGGTTGCTTCGCTCATCACCTGTTTCATCGCCGGCAATGCCGTGCTGCAGGTTTTGCTCGGCCGCGCTGCCGAGACTTTCGGTTCGATGCGAACCATGCTGCTCTGCGCGCTCTTTTCGCTGCTCGGCTGCCTGTTGCTGCCGTGGTTCTTGACCTCGTGGCTCATCTGGCCGCTCGTTTTCGCCTGGGGCGGGGTCTCGTTCGGGATCTATACCATGGCGCTGATCCGGCTCGGTGAGCGCTTCCGCGGCCAGGCCCTGATTGCCGGCAACGCGGCCTTCGCGGTCGCATGGGGCATCGGCGGCATCGTGGGCTCTCCGACGACCGGACTGGCGATGCAACTGATCGGACCTCAGGGGCTGCCATTGTCCCTCGGTGCGCTGTGCTCTTTACTGGCGGTGTTTCTGATCACTCAGGGACAGCGCCTCTAGTCGATGGGCTTGCCTCGTGCGGTCAACGACATGCCGGGCCTCGGGCGCGGGGCATGTCTGTTGACTATCTCCCAATTCGAGCGGCGGTTTGCCGTGCCCTACCCCCATTACGTTTGGCAACTGCGGGCATCGACAGGCAGCACCTTGGCTTCGCCATTGGCATGGCGCAGCGTGAAATGGTCGAAATTGGCGATCGACGCGCAGGAGTGGTTGGGGAAGACCCGCACCCGGCTTCCGAGTGCCAAGGGACGTCCCGAGAAGGGAACGAAGCCATGCTCTTCGGAAAGGCGCTCGAGCGTCCACGAGCCGGTTTCGCCATCGTCCTCGGCGCTGACGACGGTGCCGAAGCCGGCGCCGCCCATGCCGTGTGCCCCGCGATCGGAGCTCATTGATTTCGAGCCGGCGTCGATGATGAAGTGAGTGTCGTTGGAGGCAACGACGCGGGCAACGACGGAGAGCGCCAGATCGTCTGCGGTGCAGATGCCGAGCCTGAGCGCCGTGCCGTCGAGGAAGACGTAGTTTCCAGGTCGGATGCAATCGACCTCTGAAGGAAGCGGCGCCCCCAGACAGGTCGGTGTCGCGCCGACGGAGAGGCACTCGACGGCAATGCCGCGGTCGCGAAGCCGCCCGGCGAGACCGGCGAGGTCTGCCGCTTCATCAAGCGCGACCTTGGCGAGACTTTGCGGGCTTGCGGCAGCGTAGGAATGGCCAGCATGCGAGAGCAGCCCGGCAAAGCGCAGACCGTCGGCGGCCGCGATCCGGGCGCAGAGTTCGAGTGCTGCCGGATCGTGAGGCTTGAGACCGACACGGCCGAGGCCGACATCGACCTTGAGGAAGACGCCGATTTCGACGCCGTGATGCCTGGCGGCTTCAGCCAGCGCATCGACACCCGTTCCGCTTGCCGCAATCGTCCGCAGTTCCGTGCCGCGCGCCTTTACCGCGGGCAGCAGGCGGTCGAGCGACTGCGCCTTGACGATGGGATAGGCCAGGATGATCGAGGGGATTCCGGCTTCGGCAAAGACCAGCGCCTCGCTCGGCTTGGATGCGGTGATGCCGCGTGCGCCAAGCGCCAGCTGCTGTCGCGCGATATGGACGCTCTTGTGCGTCTTTACATGCGGGAACATCGAGACGCCGGCGGCGGTGGCGCGTTGCTGCATGGCCCTCATGTTGCGCGCGAGGCGCGCCTCGTCGACTTCGATATAGGGCGTCGGTCGCTCCGCGGCCGATGGACGCCAGAAGCCCGAGGCCTTCGGGTCGGTTGAACCATTGTCAATGTCGGCAGTCGCGCTGCCGGCGGCAGGCGCAGCCGCCACCGTCACTTCGGAAGTGGTCATCTTGGAGTGCTCTGATTTGAAAAGGGAATTGCCGGGCGTCAGCCCGTTGCGACCTGCCTTACGAAATGGGTCGATGAAATCTGATGCATCGGCAGTTCACGGGGCACGAAGTCCGGGGCGCGCACGGCGCTGGGGATTTCGTCGGACATCGGCTGGCGGCCCTCCGGGCGGCGTGTGGGGTCGGCGATCGGCACGGTCGACAGGAGTTTGCGAGTGTAAGGATGTTGGGGATTGCCGAACACCGAGCGGCGGTCGCCGATCTCGACAATCTCGCCCAGATACATCACCGCGACACGGTGGGCGATACGCTCGACCACGGCCATGTCGTGGCTGATGAAAAGAAGCGCGATCTGCATTTCGCGCTGGAGATCCATAAGCAGGTTGATCACTTGTGCCTGGATCGTCACGTCGAGCGAGGCGACGGCCTCGTCGGCGACGATCAGGCGTGGGCTGAGCGCAAGCGCGCGGGCGATGCAGATGCGCTGGCGCTGGCCGCCGGAAAATGCGTGCGGATAACGCTCGAGATGCTCGGGCGACAGTTCGACCTTGGCCAGAAGCTCGGCGGCGCGGGCGCGCATCATGTCGGTCGAGCCCAGCTTGTGAACCCGCATCGGGTCCATCAGCGATTGCTCGATGGTCATGCGCGGGTTGAGGGAGGAGAACGGATCTTGAAAAACCATCTGGGCGTCGCGCCGGAACCGCGCGAGCACGGCGCGCGGTGCACCGATCAATTCGGTGCCGTCAAAGCGGATCGAGCCCGAGCGCGGCCGGTCGAGCTGCATGATCGAGCGGGCGACGGTCGACTTGCCACAGCCGGATTCGCCGACCAGCGCCAGCGTCTCACCGGGAAAGATGTCGAAGGAGACGTTCTCCACCGCATGCACGCGGCCGGAGACATGGCCGAACAGTCCGGCCTTGAGATCGAAGCGCGTGACCAGGTTGCGCACCGAGACGAGCGGCTGGCGGGTTTCCTTCATCGGTGCGGACGCGTTCATTCTGTCACCTCTGCGAGCGCACGCTCCGGTTCGAACACCAGCAACGGGAATTTCTCCGGCGCGTCCTTGTCCGCCATGCTGCCAAGGCGTGGCACGGCGGAAATCAGGGCGCGGGTGTAGGCATGTTTCGGCTGGGCAAAGATGTCGTAGACCGAACCGGTTTCGACGATCTCGCCCTTGAGCATGACGCAGACGCGGTCGGCGACCTCGGCAACCACGCCCATATCATGGGTGATGAACAGCACCGACATGCCGATCTCGTGCTGCAGGGCGCGCACCAGATCGAGGATCTGCGCCTGGATCGTCACATCGAGCGCGGTCGTCGGCTCATCGAGGATCATCAGCGACGGGCGACAGGCAAGGGCAATGGCGATCATCACGCGCTGGCGCATGCCGCCGGAGAGCTGGTGGGGATACTGGTCGAGGCGGCGTTCCGCGTCGGGTACACGAACCAGCTTCAGGGTGTTGAGCGCGATCTGGCGTGCCTGTTCCGGCGTCTTGTCCTGGTGGTGGATCACCGCCTCGGCAATCTGGTCACCGACCGTGAAGACCGGGTTCAGGCTCGACATCGGATCCTGGAACACGATCGAGATATCAGCGCCGCGAAGCGCTTCGATCCGCTTGTCCGAGAGCTTGGCGAGGTCGGCGACCTTGCCGTCCTTCAGGCGCATCAGCACCCGCCCGCCGGTAATGCTTGCGCCGTCATATTCGGTCAGCCGCATGATCGTCATCGCCGTCACCGACTTGCCCGACCCGGATTCTCCGACCAGCGCCACGGTCTCGCCGCGGGCGATCTGGAAGGAGACACCGCGGACCGCGCGCAGCTGCGCCTTGGTGCCGGCAGCAAAGGAGACTTCGAGGTCTTCCACGGAAAGGATGACATCCTCGGGCAGTTCAGGCGTTGCGGATTTCGACAGGAGCATCAGCACAGGGACCCGATTTCGAGGGGACGTTGTGTCATCAGGTCTCGCAACGAGGTCGCATCCTGTCAATACGGGTGAGGGAGGCGGTTGCGGTGTTCGACCGCGTCGCTGCAACTGCTCAATCTGATCCGGTGGGCCGGTTGCGCCGGCAAAATCGAGTAAAATCAATGTGTCACGATTGTGGCAGGCAAAACTATGCGCGTTGCGCATTGTATCGCCTGTCTTCGCATATCGCACCGCACACGCATTTTTGCACGGTACGATGCCTCAGGCCGCGTCGATGACGGCGTCGAAACTGTTCTTGTACTGGGGCAGGGCGGCGCATTGCTTGAGGTGCTGCCAAAGGGCATCGCTGTCATGGCTTCCGGAGCCGGCGCGGCGGAAGATGCGGATCTCCAGTTCCAGCGACATCTGCTGCCCGCCGATCTGGGCGAGGCGCCCCTGCCGCATCGCCTCCGCGACGCAGATCTGCGGCAGCCAGGCGACGCCGCGACCGGCGACGGCCATGTGTTTCAGGCCGTCGGCAAGGCCGGACTGGTAGACGGTGCTGAGGTTGAGCGGGCGGCGCCAGCGCGATTGGATCAGCGTCGCCAACTTGCCAATGTAGCCGTCGCTCCAGGAATAGGCGAGGTAAGGGATTTCCGTGGTTTCCGGTCCGTCGATGTCGAACAGCGGGCGGCCGCTGTCGTCGGTTCCCGAGACGAGAATGAGCCGATCCTTGCCGATTTGCAGGGACTCGAAGGGGCCGCCTTCCAGCACGGGAGGCCCGTCCGGGTGGACGTAAGTGATGGCGAAATCGCACTGGCCCGAACACAGGTGGTCGATGCTTTCGAGGAAGTCGGCGGCGTGCATGCTGGTGCGAAGCGGCAGACGCGAGATCAGCGGCGAGCCGATCCATTTCGGGAAGAAGTACATCGCCAGCGTATGCAGCGAGGTGAAAGTCAGCATGGCCGAGCTTTCGCCGGCGACATTTCGGCAGTCGGTGCGCAGCCTGTAGGCTTCGCGCACGAGCCGCTGGCAGCCTGGCAGGAACATCGTGCCTGCCCGCGTCAACTGTACCGGATAGGTACTGCGGTCGATCAGGTCGGCGCCGATCCAGTTCTCCAGCGATTTGATGCGCCGGCTGAACGCCGGTTGGGAAATGTTGCGCGCGGTCGCTGCCGTCGAGAAATTTCTGGTCGCGGCAATTTCCAGAAAATCTTCAAGCCATTGCAGTTCCATGCCGGACCTCATGCGTGTTTTGCATAGTCTATCCTAACTACACATTGGACAGACCCGCAAGCGCTCTTCTAGCCTCCCCTGCAACGAGAAGAAAACTTCCGCCTCCACCAAATGGGAACAACGATGAAACGCACCTTAGCCCTAGCCCTCTGCCTGGGGCTCGGCATCGCGGCTGCGCCCGCTATGGCCGAGACCAAGAACCCCGGCACTTTCGTCTTCATGTGGACCGACGACATCCAGTCGTTCGATCCGGCCTATATCGCCAACACGCCGAGCTCCTACGGCTCGCTCAACATCTACAGCCGGTTGCTGAACTTCAACGGCTCGAAGATATCCGAGTTCGTGCCGTCGCTTTCGACCGAGGTGCCCTCGCTCGAAAACGGCCTGATCAAGCAGGCCGACGATGGCTCGGTGAGCTATACCTTCCCGATCCGCAAGGGCGTCTTTGCCCATAAGGTCGGCGTCAAGGGTGCCGACGGCAAGGTCACCTGGGAGTACTACGACAAGCTGACAGACGCCCAGAAGGCGACGATCGAGCCGGGTTATGGCCAGATCACGCCTGAAGACGTGCGCTATTCGCTGCTGCGCGCCATTCTGCAAGGCCAGTCGTGGATGTCGAACGCGATCACCGAGGTGATCACCGCCGGCAAGTACACCGACATCGCCAAGTGGGTCGAAACCGAAGGCGAAGTCAAATCCATCAATGACGCCAGCCCCGAGGTTTTGCGCAAGGTCTATGACCAGCTCGCCTCGCAGATCGTCGTCGACGGCGACAATGTCACGCTGAAACTGCCGAAGTCGTTTCCGGCTACGCTCGGCGTCATCGCGCTGCCCTTCGGCACCTCGGTTCTCGACAAGGAATGGGTCGCTTCGGTCGGCGGCTGGGATGGTTCTGGCGATACCTGGAAAGCCCATTACCGCCCGGAACTCGGCGCCAATCCGCTGTTTGCCGAAGAAAACGGCACCGGCCCCTTCATGCTCGAGGAATGGGATCGCACCGACCGGCGCATCACGCTGAAGCGCTTCGACAACTACTTCCTGGGGCCGGCCAAGCTCGATCGCGTGGTCATGCGCACCGTTCCGGAATGGACGACGCGGCGCCTGCAACTTCTGTCCGGTGATGCCGATTTCGTCACTGCACCCGTCGAGTTCATCGACGAGCTCAGCAAGACCGAAGGCGTGAAGGTCATCGACGGCTTGCAGAAGGTGTTTTCACGCGGCGTCTTCTTCGCCTGGCCGCTCGACGACAACGACAATCCAGCCATCGGCAGCGGCAAGCTCGACGGCGCCGGCATTCCGCCGGACTTCTTCGCCGACATCGACGTCCGCAAGGGCTTCAACTACGCCCAGAACTACGATGCGCTCTTGACCCAGGTGCTGCTCAACAAGACCGTGCAGTCGCGCGGGCCGACCGTGCGCGGCATCATGGGCTACCGCCCGGATTCTCCTGTCTACAGCTACGATCCCGCCAAGGCCGAGGAACACTTCAAAAAGGCGTTCGGCGGCAAGCTCTGGGATACCGGCTTTGCCTTCACCGCCTACGTGACCGAAGGCAATCCGCAGCTGACGGCGGCACTCTCCGCACTTCAGCAAGGCCTGTCGCGCATCAATCCGAAGTTCAAGATGCAGATCCAGGCGCTGCCATGGGCCTCCGTCTCGGACAAGCTCAACAACCGCGAAAAGCCGGCAGCACCCCTGACGGTGATGGGCTGGGGTCCTGACTATTCCGACCCGGGTGGTCCGCTCGGTGCAGCCAGCTACTACCTCTCGCCCACGGGTCTCGTCGGCGGCATGGTTGGCCAGGGCTACCGCGACCTGATGGCGGAAAAGTTCAAGCCGCTGCTCGACGAAGCCTGGGCCTCGGTCGATCCCGCCGTGCGCGAGCCGATCTACGCCAAGCTGCAGGAAATGTCCTACGAATACGCCACCACCCAGTTCCTCTGGGAAGACTTCGGCTACGTCGTCACCCGCAGCAACATCGATGGTTATGTCGACAACATGATCCTCTACGGCGCCTGGGACTTCTACCCGGTCACCAAGGCCAACGACTGATTGGCGATCGGCATGTCGGGCGAGAATCCGCTCGACATGCCTTTTCTTCATTTTCCCTGAAATCGGAACGTGTGAACCGTGCTGAACTATGCACTCAGACGACTGATGATGCTGCCGATCGTTCTCTTCGCCCTGTCGTTGATGATCTTCGCGCTGCAGATGTCGCTTTCGCCGACCCAGAGGCTGGCGGCCTATGCGCCGTCGCCTGACTATCTCAAGGGCGGCCAGGAAAGCATCCGCAGGATGATCGAGCAGTATGGGCTGAACGATCCCTTCTACATCCAGTACGGCCGCTGGATCGGCGGCATCCTCACCGGCAATCTCGGCTGGTCGGAGACGGCCCGCCAGCCGGTGTCCACGGCGCTGATGTCATTGTTTCCGGCGACGCTGGAACTGGTGGTGCTGGCCTTCATTCCGTGCTTGCTGCTCGCCGTCTTCCTGGGATCGCGTGCGGGCATCTATCTCAACCGCTGGCCCGACCACGTCATCCGCATCTTCACCATTCTCGGCTGGTCGTTCCCGGTCTACGTCTTCGGCCTGTTGATGCTGCTGATCTTCTATTCGGCGCTCGACTGGTTTCCGCCCGGCCGGCTCAGCCAGTGGGCGCAGACCGTGGTCAGCTCCAGCGACTTCGTGCGCTATACCGGCGCCAACACCATCGACGCGCTGCTCAACGGCAATCTGGCGATCTTCGGCGATGCGCTTCGCCATCTTGCCGCACCCGTCATCACGCTGACCTATGTCAACGTTGCGAGCATGACGCGGGTGATGCGCACCTCGATGCTGGAAACCCTGCGTCAGGATTATGTGCGCACCGCCCGCGCCAAGGGTCTGCCGCGCCGCGTGGTCGAACTGCGCCATGCCCGGCGCAATGCGCTTCTGCCGCTTGCGACCATTGCCGGCATGGAACTCGCGGTGATGATGGGCGGTGTCGTCATCACCGAGACCATCTTCGACTATGCAGGGCTAGGCCAGTTCGCCGCCAAGACCGCCGCCAATCTCGACTTCCCGGCAGTCCTCGGCTTCGGCCTCTATTTCGCGGTCGTCCTGGTCGTCATGAACCTGGTCGTCGATCTCATCTATCCGTTGCTCGATCCGAGGGTGAAGACGCAATGAAGTTTCTTCGTTACCTCGCAAGAAATCCGGTGTCGCTGTTCGGCGTCGTGATCCTTCTCGCCTTCGTGCTCATCGCCGTCTTCGCGCCGGTCCTGGCGCCGCCGCAGAGTTTTCAGCTGTCGCCCTACGATACGCCGCGTGCCGGCTTCCTGGCCACGCCGCAGCCGCCGTCGCCGGAGGCTGTCTTCGGTACGACGCAGGGCCAGTACGACATCTTCTACGGCGTCGTCTGGGGCACGCGCACCGCATTCAAGATCGGGCTAGGGGTCGTGGCGATTTCCGTCCTGATCGGCACCGTCGTCGGCGCGGTCGCCGCCTACTATGGCGGTGTCATCGAGGAGGTGCTGATGCGCATCGTCGATGTGTTCATGGCGGTGCCGTTCCTGATCGCCGCGATGGTGCTGACGGCGCTGCTCGGCAAGGGCATCGTGCCGATTACCATCGCGCTCACCACATTCGGCTGGATGAGTTATGCCCGTATCGTTCGAAGCGAGATCCTGAGGATCCGCGAGATGGATTATATCCATGCGGCCCGCAGCTACGGGGCGAGCGATCTCCGTCTGATCGTGCTGCATATCCTGCCCAATGCCATGTTCCCGGTGCTCGTGCTGGCGACGATGGCGACCGGCTCCATGGTGCTGTCGGCCTCGGCGCTGAGCTTCCTCGGTGTCGGTACCGAAGAAGGCTATGCCGACTGGGGCCAGTTCATCGCCTATTCGCGCAACTGGATCGTCGGCCAGCCCGGCAACCCCTTCCAGTTCTGGTACACGCTGGCTTTCCCCGGCGCTGCCGTCTTCCTGTTCGTTCTGTCGTGGAACCTTGTGGGTGATGCGCTGCGCGACATGCTCGACCCCCGCCACGCCCATTGAGACCCAATCCCTTCAAGACCCAATCCGTTTAAGGTTCAAGGAGCATTCCCGATGTCCTCTCTGTCTGCCGCCTCGATCGAACTATTCGAGGATCTGATCCGCTATGAGGTCGAAGACAAGGCGATCCCGTCGATCTCCTACGCCCTCGTCGACCGCGACGGCGTGCTTGCCGAAGGCCATGTCCAGCGTCACGACCGCCATTTCGACATGGGCAAGGACACCTGCTTCCGCATCGGCTCGATCACCAAGACCTTCACGTCGCTGGCGATCATGCAACTGGTCGAGAAGGGCCTTGTCGATATCGACGTCGACGTCTCGACCTATCTGCCCGGCTTCAAGCCGGAGAACCCGTTCGCCGGTGCCGAGGGCGGGCCTTACGGCTCGGTCATCAGCCTGCGCAAGCTCATGACCCATACGGCGGGCATCGTGCGCGAACCGAAGAGCGGCCATTATCTCGATGCCACCCGACCGCCGCTCGAAGACACGGTTAACGAGCTCGCGAGCTCGATCCTCAAGCAGGATCCGAGCCTCGGCGTGATGCATTATTCCAACGCCGGCATCGCCGTCGTCGGCCGGGTGATCGAGACGGTGACTGGCCAGAGCTATTCCGACTATGTCGCCGCCAACATCCTGAAGCCACTCGGCATGGACAGCTCGTCCTGCGGCATGGCGCCCGGCATCCGCGAGCGGTTGGCACCTGCCGACATGTGGACGCTTGACGGCGATACGCCGGCGCCGGTGTTCAGCCTCGGCGGTTCGCCGGCCGGCAACATCTTCTCGACCACAGGCGACATGGCGCGCTACGCCCAGTGCCTGCTGCGTGGCGGCTTCGACGCCGAGGGCAATTCCATCATCTCGCCGGCGTCGCTGCGCGAAATGTGGACACCGTTCGGCAAGCGTCCGGCCGGCCACGACAAGACGCTCAACGGCTACGGCCTGTGCTTCGGCTCCGGTGACGTCGACGGCTGGACTTCCGTCGGCCATGGCGGTGCCGTCTATGGTTACGCTTCGCAGATGATGCTGCTGCCGGCCGCCGGCGTCGGCGTTCTGATTTTTGCGACCCTTGATTTTGCCAACCAGATCGCCTCGCGCCTCGGCGTCGACGGCGTGCGCATTGTCCTTGCCGAACGCAAGATGGGCAAAATGCCCGAACGCGTCCAGCGTCCGCCCGAGATTTCCGAAGCGCAGTTCAAAACGCTTCCCGGCTATTACCGCGACGACGCCACGCAGGAAGTTGTCGAGGTCAAGTCGACGGACGGCAAGATCTATCTGATGGGCGAGGGCGTGCCACACAGGATCCGGCCGGTCGCCGGCAACGATTTCGTCATCGACGGCCGCATCTACGGGCGCGGTGCCGACTACGCCCACATGAACCTCTCCTTCCCGGAAGCCGGCAAGCTTGCATGGAAGGATGCGACCTGGACCCGCATCGAGGCGCCCGATGACGAGACCGTGCCCGACGCGATCGCGCCGCATCTCGGCGAATACGGGCCGGATTTCAACATCACCTACCTGACCTACAGCCATGGCGGGCTGAAATGCCTGATCGAGTACTTCTGCACGCACACCTGCGAGCCGGTCGAAGAAGGCCGCTTCCGCATGCATGGGCGGCTTTATGAAGACGAGATCCTCGAACTCGATGCCGTCGACGATAGCGGCAAGCGCGGCATCCGCGTCGGGCCGATGTTCCTGGAACGGCGCAGCTCGTCCCAGGCGGAAGCGGCGTGAGCCGGACCGTGGCTGCCCCGATCAGGATGGAGTCACCCCTGGGCGCCCGCATGTTCATCGGCGGGCGCGAGGTCGACTATTATTGCGGCACGTCCTATTTCTGCCTGCACGGCCACCCCGAGGTGATCGAGGCGGCTTGTGACGCCACGCGGCGATACGGCATGGGGCCGGGAACGCTTGCCCATATGCAGGTCTATGCCAACCTGCAGGAGCGGCTGCGCGACTGGTTCGGCACGGAGGAGGTCGTCTACATGATCTCCGGCTACACCAGCCCGATGGTGCTGCTGCAGGGGCTGCGTGACGATTTCGACGTGATCCTGATGGATTCCGCCACGCATTACAGCACCCGGGACGCGATCCCAACGCTCGGCAAGCGGATCCACGAGTTCCGCCACGCTGATCCCGACGATCTGGCCGCGCAGTTGTCGCAGCATGTGAAGCCGGGTGAGCGGCCGGCGGTGCTGACGGACGGGGTGTTCCCGTCCTCGGGCAAGCTTGCGCCGCTTGGCGATTATCGTCAGGCAATGGCTCCCTATGAAGGGGCGCTTCTCTGCATCGACGATTCCCACGGCGTCGGCGTTCTCGGCGAGACCGGCCGTGGTTCGCTGCAATACGCCGGTCTCGAAGGCGAGGGCAATTATCTCGCCGGCACCATGAGCAAGGCCTTCGGTGCGCTCGGTGGGGTGGTTCCCGGTGATGTCGCCCTTGCCGAAAAGATCGCCCGCAATGCGATGATCATGCGCGGCGCTTCGCCGGCACCGCCCGGTCTTGCGGCGGCGGCCGCCGCATCGTTGCGGGTGCTGCAAGCGACGCCGGACAAGCGGACCAACCTCATCCGCAACATCAAGCACGTGCGCAGCGGCCTGCGGACCCTCGGCTTCGAAGTCGCCGACACGCCTGTGCCGATCGTCACCGTCAAGGGCGTGACCGATCTCGAGCAGCTGCGCGACCGCCTTGCCGAACGCGACATCATCGTCCGGGTGCAACAGGCGGGCGGCTATTCCGATGCGCCCGATGTGCCGAGCCTGCGGCTCGCAGTGTTTTCCGAACATTCCCCGGCTCAGATCGATCGGCTCCTGCAGTCGATGGCCGAACTTATTTGAGAGATGAGAGAACAATCATGAAGGTTTTCATCAGCGCTGATATCGAGGGCACGGCGGGGATCACCGCCTGGGACGAGGCCAAGAAGGGGCATCCGGAATACGAGGAGTTCCGCGAATACATGACCGACGAGCTGGTCGCTGCCTGCGAAGGCGCCAAGGCCGCCGGTGCCAAGGAGATCGTGGTCAAGGACGCCCATTCGACCGCCCGCAATCTGATCCTGTCCAAGCTGCCGGCCTATGTCAGCATCGTCAGGGGCTGGAGCGGCCATCCCGATCTGATGATGTTCGGCATCGACAAGAGTTTCTCGGCAGCGCTTTACACCGGCTATCACAACAAGGCCGGGACCGACACCAACCCGCTCGCCCACACGCTGACCGGCACGGTGTCGCGGCTCCTGATCAATGGCGAAGTGGCGTCGGAATTCACGCTGAACGCGCTTTGCGCCGCGCGCTATGGCGTGCCTTCGGCGTTTCTTTCGGGCGATGCCGGCATGTGCGCCGAGGCCAAGGCGATTGCTCCGGGTATCGGCACTGTAGCGACAAGCGAAGGGTTCGGTCCCGCGACCCGGTCGCTGACGCCGAAGGCTGCGGTTGCCTCTATTCGCGAGGGCGTGGAGAAGGCGCTTTCGGGCGATCTGAAAAACTGCCTGCCGAAGCTCGCCGACCGTTTCGAGCTGGTGGTCGAGTACACGACACCAATCGAGGCTTATCGTGGCAGCTGGTACCCAGGTGTCGAGCATATCGCGGCGCGCACGCTGCGCTTCGAGGCGAAGGACTTCTTCGAAATCCAGCGCGCTATTCGCTTCATCGTTTGAGTGAGGCAATGGACGGCGCGCGAGAAGCTGCTTCGGTATCGCGCGCGCCTCTAATCCACCAGATAGGGCGTTGCAGCCAGACGCGAGCCGTCATGGCATGAATTGAAGCACTTACGGACTTCACTGGCGCGTCGGCATATCGACCCAGGCCACGGGCTGCCTTTTCCTGCGCTGATGATATGTCAGCGCCGCCCTCAGGCAGTGGGCCAGCGGTTCTGCGGGAAGGTCGCCTGTGGCGGGGATGAGGAGGGCACGGTTGCTCTCAAAGGCAAATTCGCTCCCGAAGTGAACGCGGAACGTATCGACTAGCGTCGTCTTGCAGTTGAAGAACACCGCGCAGTGTGCCGGTGCCGATTTGACAATTCCCAGTCGGATCGTCGTTCCGCTTTTGCTTGCTTCCGTGAGGTAGGCCGGCTCTCCCCATTTGAGTGCCTCCGTCAGCGGCCCGACGCCTTCGGTCTCGGCGGCAACGACAAAGATGAGATCGCGAACCTGCAGCAGGCGCGTCCGCACTGTCGCGCTATGCTGTACCAGCACCTCGGCGATAGCGGCAGGAACGGGTGGGCTCGTCATGGCACGCGTTTCTTCAGCGGCAGATGGATATCGGTCCGCAATTCGCTTTGCGGAACCATTCGCGGATCGTTGAGATAGGCTTCATCCGGGCACTGTAGCTCGCCTCAGTCAATCCCTTGTGCATCGGCGTCCTCTTCGGTTTTCCACTTGGCGAAGAGATTGGCATGAGCAGGGCCGGCAAATCCTGCGGATTTGATGACCCTGTCGCTGCGACTATAGCCAATGGCTGCCGATTTGCATCCGTCTCCCTTTGCGCCCGAGGGCGAGCGGGATGTTGACCCGGCCGCCGCGGTCAGCTGTCTGCGTGCGCCTCGGGCGCGCGAAGCACGGCGCCGACGCGTCTTGCGACAAGGACCTGTAGCGCGTGAACGCGCAGGAACAGCGCCGGGACGAAAAGCAGCGAAAGGGCGGTGGAGGCGAGCAGTCCGCCGATGACGACGATCGCCATCGGCGCGCGGAAGGCTCCGCCGTCGCCGAAGCCAAGGGACACGGGAACCATGCCGGCGATCATCGCCGCGGTGGTCATGATCACCGGCCGCGCCCGCTGTTCTGCGGCGGTGACCACGGCCTCGCGGGGGGCGTGGCCCTGCTTGATCAGCTGACCAGAGAGATCGACGATCAGGATCGCATTCTTCGCGACAATGCCCATCAACATCAATGCGCCGATCAGCACCGGCATTATCACGCCGTTTCCGGTGAGAGCGAGGGCCAGGATGCCGCCGGACAGGGCGAGAGGCAGGGACAACAGGATTGTCAGCGGCTGGAACGGGTTGCCGAAGAGGATCAGCAGGATCGCGAAGACGGCGGCGAGCCCCAGGAGCACTGCGCGGAGGAAGCTTGAAAAAAAGTCCTGCATCGACAGGGTCTCGCCGGCAGGCTGCAGGCTGACACCCTCCGGCAAGGGGTTGTCTGCAATCCACGCCGTCACCGCCGACAGGGCGGTGCCTGACGAGACAGCCCCTTTGAGATCGGCGGTGATATCGATGCGCCGCAACCCGTCGCGCCGTATGATCTCGGCCGGGCCGGAACGTGCCACGACCTCGGCGATTGCCGCCAGCGGCACGACGTTGCCATCGGCAGTCCTCAGCGGCATGCCTTCTATCAGCGAAATGTCGATGTCATCTTCAGCCTCCACCCGGACCCGCACCGGAACCCGATGGCCCTGCAGATCGATGTGAGCCAGCTCGCGGCTGATATCTCCGACAGTCGCCACGCGCACCGCGTCCGATAGCGCGTCGAGGCTGATGCCGAGTTCCGAAACGAGGTCCCGGTCGGGCACGATCTGCAACTCGCTGCGAAGGGAGGGGCGAAGCGACGTCACTGTTCGGAAGTCAGGCATCTCAGCCATCGCCGACGACAGGCTGTCGCTTGCCTGCTCCAGGCGGCCGGGCTCATCGCTGAGGAGCGTCAGCGAGAACTGGCGGCTGCCGGTCAACCCCAGTTCGGCGCTGCGGATATCCGCGATTGTTGCCAGTTGCCTGGTGACATCGGCGGCCACCTGCTGGCGGGTCCGGTTGCGCTCGGCCGGTGCCGTCAGCATCAGGTGAACGGTGAAGGACTGCTGGCTCCGTGGACCGAAAGTGAGATCGCCGCGATAGGCGTAGATGTGCTGGACATCCGGGTCCTTCTTCAGGGAGCGCGCGATCTCGACGGATTTTTGCATCATTGACGCGGTGCTGGCTCCATCGGCCATGTCGATTGCGAACGCCAGGCGGGTCCCGTCTTCCGTCGGGATGAACCCGCGCGGCAGCGTCGGCAGTACCGTCAGGAACGGCACCGCGACGGAAAGCAGGCCGAGCGCCAAAGTCACGAGGGTCATGTCGATGTGGATGCTTCGCCCTCCCATCGACACTTTCTGCCGGCCGATCGACAGCCGCAGCAGTCGCGAATAAAATCCGTTGCTCCTTCCGGATTTGCTGCGCTCGCCCGGTGGCGCGGGCTTCAACAACGCCACCGCCAGCATGGGCGTGATTACTCGCGCGACCAGCAATGACAGGAGCGTCGCGACGGCCACGGTCAGTCCAAACTCCCGGAAGTATCGACCGGGCAGACCTTCGATCAGCGCCAGCGGCAGGAAAACCGCGACAACGGTCAGCGATATCGCGATGACCGAGCTACCGATCTCCTCCGTCGCATCGATGACCGCGCGCCAGATCGTCTTTCCCATTTCACGGTGACGCGACACGTTCTCGATCTCCACTATCGTGTCATCGACGAGAAGGCCGATCGCCAGCGTCAGGCCCAAAAGGGAAACGAGATTGAGTGAGAAGCCGAGAACTTCCATGGCAAGAAAGGTCGGGATCACCGCCAGCGGCAGAGCGATGGCAGCGATGAGCGTCGCGCGCCGATCCCGCAGGAACAGAAAGACGACTGCGATGGTGCACAGCGCGCCCTCGGCCATGGTTCGCATCGTGCCGGTGAAATTGTTGCTGACGTAGCTGGCGTTTTCGTCGAGCAGCGTGAACTGCACCGCAGTCTCGGCATCGTCGAGACGTTGAACTGCGGATTTTATCTGCTCGAATGTCTCGACCTCGTTGGCCCGCTTTTCGGCAAAGATCGCCAGGGCGACGATCGGATCGGCATCGAGCGTCGCGAAACCCGAAGGCTCGCTCCAGGCATCCTCGATCCTGGCAATGTCGGAAAGCCGGTTGCTGGATCCGGGGCCGGTTCTGACGGCAAGCGCGTCGAGATCCTCCACCGACATAGGTGCCGAGACGGTGCGGACCGGCTCGTCGAAGCCGTCGGTCTCCATCGTTCCGGAGGCCCGGTTGTCGCTGACGGAACGCAGTGCCCGGCTGACGTCCTGTGGCGCCAGGCCACGGGCGATCATTTCATCTTGCTGCAGCCAGACCCTGATCTCCCGCTCGCTGCCGCCAACCCGGACAATCCTGCCGACGCCCGGCACTTTTTCCAGGATGGGGCGAATGCGCTCGTCGGCGCGCCTGGAGATTGCCGGCAGCGCCAGCTGGTCGGAGCGCAGAGCATAAGTGGCGATTGCCAGACGCCGTATGTTGGAAAGCTCGATCGAAGGCTCCTCCAGATTTGCCGGCAACTGGCTGCGGACCGTCCGCATCGCCGCCTGTACCCGATCCAGCGCGACATCTGGCGAAATGTGGGTGGCGAATTCTGCACTCAACGTGACACTGCCGTCACTGATCGTGGCGTCCAGACGCTCAAGACCTTCGATGTCCTCGAAGGCGTCCTCGATCTTTTTCGCTACCTGCATTTCCAGGTCGCTCGGCGATGCCGCCTGCTGACGCAGCATGATCGTGACGACAGGAAACTCCAATTCCGGGAAGCGGTTGACCGGCAGCGAGGTCAGGGACAGCCACCCCATAACCGTCAACACGAGAAACAGCGCAATGCCGACCGCGGGACGCTCGATCGACCATTTCGAGACGTTGATGGCCATTGGATGCCTCACCGGTTTGCGGCGATGACGGCGGCGGGCAAAACGGGCGTGACGCGCATGCCGGCGCGCACCAGGCCGCCCGACCGCAGGATGACCTGCTCGCCGGACGATACCCCTGAGACGATCTGGACAGCCTCGGCGGTCTTGCGGCCGGTGACGACGGCGCGCGTTTCGACGGTTCCGTTGGCCACCAGCTGCACCTGGCTGCCATCGGCCGTGGGCTGGACGGCGCTGAGTGGAAGGACGATCTGCATCTGCTCCGTCGTGCGGATTTCCGCGCGCGCAAAGGCGCCGAGCCTAACCATGACGGTCGGCGGAAGGGCGATGCGGACGCGTGCCATTCTGGTGGTCGGTTCGATCCGCGGCGATAGATGCCGGACGGTGCCGGCAAGGGGTACCTCGCTCCCCGGGATGGAGATGGACGCTGCCATTTCAGGCCGGATCCGATCCATCATGCGCATGGGAACCAGCGCCTCGAGCTCGAAAAGTCCGTCCCGGGCGATGCGAAACAGCGGCGTCTTGCCCGTGGCTATGTCGCCCACATGCGCGAAGCGTTCGACGATGATGCCGGACGCGGGCGCCCGTACGCGCGTTCGCTCGAGATGGGCAGTCAGTTCGCGGCGCTTGACCAACGCGATGGCGCGCTCGGCCAAGGCGACCCTCTTTGCCTGTTGCGCGGTGGCAAGCTTGGCTTCGGCGACAAGCACATCGGCCTGGCGTTGTTCGAGGACGTCCAGGGACGTTACTCCGGATTTCGAGAGTGGGTCGGCACGGGCCAGTGCCTTGCCAGCGAGATCGAGATTTGTTTGCGCAAGCGCGATCGTACTCTCGCTTTGGGTCAACAGAGCATTGGCGCGCTCGATCTCGACGTCGTTCATCGCCAGGGCGATCTCGCCCAGGTCGGACATCAGGACGGCCAGGATCTGGCCCTCTCGAACCGTATCGCCTTCCTCGGCCAGGATGGACAGAACGCCGGCGCCATCGCTCTCCGTCCCCACGAGCACGTCCTCGCGGGCGACGATCGACCCGGAAACAGTGCTTGTGGTCGTGAGGGCGCCGGGTGAAGCATTGACGACCGATACGCTCATCACGGAGGCATCGTCGCCAGAGGTGGCACCGGCCGATCCCGTGGCGACCGCCATTGCCGTCCCTGCGGTCGGGTAGAGATGGCCGACAACCATCGGGTAGGCTGTCGCAAGCAGGGCAGCTACGGCAATGAGTGCGACAGAACCGACCGTTCTGCGTCGCCTGTGGTTCTTTTCCGACGCGGTTCCTGGCTGTCGGTCCAGCGGCGACGTATCGAGATGTGTTGGTCGTCTGCGGATCATGACGACACCTCTTGCCCCTATGAGTGCATCTCGTGGACGGGAACGTCGTCGGCCGCCGTCGCGGGCACCAGCGCCATCACTTTTCGACAGCCCTCGCATTGCGCGGGGTCGGGCACAGGCAGCCTGTTTGCCACGCGCCAGCGCGGCATCGTCGGTCCGATCGGCCGGGTGCGGGCGAGGTGATGCTGCGACCAGACCGCATCGAGCGCGTCGACGAGATAGTCGATGTCTTCGTAACTGTGCAGCGGCGAAGGGGTGATCCTCAGCCTCTCGGTGCCGCGCGGCACGGTCGGGTAATTGATCGGCTGAATGTAGATATCGAAGCCATCGAGCAGCCGGTCGGAAACGGCCCGACACTTTGCCGCGTCGCCAACGACGACCGGAACGATATGGCTTGGATTGTGCATATGCGGGATGCCGGCGGCGTCGAGCTTGTCGCGCAGCATGCGCACCCTGTCCTGCTGTGCCCTGCGCTCGCTCTGGCTGGTCTTCAGATGCCGGACGGAGGCTAGGGCACCGGCTGCCAGCATCGGCGGCAGCGCGGTCGTGAAGATGAAGCCGGAGGCGAAGGAGCGCACGAAATCGACGATCGGCCCCGTCGAGGCAATATAACCTCCGACCACTCCGAACGCCTTTCCAAGCGTACCCTGGACGATGGTCAGGCGATCCATGACGCCGTCGCGTTCGGCGACGCCGGCGCCACGGCGACCATAGAGACCGACCGCATGCACTTCATCCAGGTAGGTCATGGCATTGTAGCGGTCGGCAACGTCGCAAAGTTCCTTGATCGGGGCGATGTCACCATCCATCGAATAGACGGATTCGAACGCGACAAGCTTGGGCCGATCGGGCTCCACCTGTTCCAGGCAGCGGGCGAGATCTTCCGGGCTGTTGTGTTTGAAAATCCGGTAGTCCGCGCGCGAGTGGCGGATGCCCTCGATCATCGAGGCGTGATTGCCTGCATCCGACAGAACGACGCATCCCGGCAACTTGGCCGCAAGCGTCGACAGCGCCGCCCAGTTGGAGACATAGCCTGATGTGAACAGCAATGCTGCTTCCTTGCGGTGTAGATCGGCCAGTTCGCGCTCAAGCAACACGTGCGCGTGGTTCGTGCCTGCGATGTTGCGCGTTCCGCCGGCACCGGCGCCGGACAGGTCCAGCGACTGGTGCATAGCGCTTCGGACTTTCTCGTGCTGGCCCATCCCGAGGTAGTCGTTCGAACACCAGACCATGACCTCGCGAACACGATCTCCCTCGTGGAGTCTGGCATGCGGAAAAGCGCCGGCCATGCGTTCGATATCGGCAAAGACACGATATCGCCCTTCCTGGCGCAGTCCCTCCAGGGCGTTGGTAAAAAAGACACTGTAGTCCATTGCCCCCTCCTCAGTGCGGTTGGCTCGATCCGTCCGGAATGGTCGATTTCGAACCCTCGTATAGTAGGGCTTTTTAGGAAGGCGTGACACAGACTTAGGTTCAGCGAGGTTTTCGACGTAGGTACCGGCCCCGCAAGACCAAAGTCCGATGTGAGATCTTGCCGTTGACATTTCGCACGACAGAAAGGCCTGCGAGGAGCGCTACCACCGTGCCGGTGGTGCCCACGGCCAGGATGACGACCTTGCGGCAATCGATGGATGAGCGTGCGTCGAGCCGCACGCCGTAGCGCTTTACATCGGCTGCGAGCACGGATTCCCGCCCGAGACGGGGTGAGATATGAATTCCTCCCGGTGAGCGACACGGTTTCGTGCGAACGCCTTTCGGTCCTGCAGTTGGCGTGACCGGTTCCGCGCTATCAGAAGCGGCCTATTCGCCCGCGACGACAAGCCCTTCGACAGCGGCCGCTAGCGCATCGAAGCCGGGCTTTTGACGGGCTTTCGCATCGGTGATGAGATGGGCCATCTCTCCGGTCTCGCAGAAGACCGAACGGCTGACGACACCCACCTTGGAATGGTCGGCGAGAATGATCGTCCGGCCGGAATTGCGCACCATGGCACGGGCGATCTCGGCGCCATGGAGAAAATAGTTCATCGCGCCCATCGTGGCGTCGACCCCCCAGGGGGCAAGGAGCGCAATGTCGGCGCGGTAGCGCTGGATGTCGTTGATGGTTGCCTCGCCGAAGGTCTCCATCGGATCCTGCTTGACGTTTCCGGCGAGCAGAATGACGCGCGTGCCGCGCGAAAGCTCGCCGGCCCGTTCCGTCAGTTGGCTCGCAACGTCGATGGAATTGGTGAGGATGGTGAGGTTGCTGAGGCCGCTCGGGCCGGCGAGCGCCTCGGCCATCGTCGAGCTGGTCGAGCCCGCATCCATGAAGATGGTCTGGCCGCTTTCGAGGTACCCGAGGGCGGCCGCGCAGATCGCACGCTTCTCTTGCAGACGCAGCGTGATGCGCACGCCGAAGGTCGTGTCCTCCCGCGTTACCGGAACAGCGCCGCCGCGCACCCGACGCAACTCCCCTGCCATCTCCATTTCCATGAGGTCGCGGCGGATCGTTTCGCGCGACACGCCGAAATCATCGACGATGCGGTCGATCGATACCTGGCCATAGGCCGCAAGCAGCGAACGGATTTTCTGTTGACGCTCTTCTTGCCACATAGCGAAGCCTCCCTTGCAGCTTCTTGATATGCGACGCCTCGCATTGCCACAAGCGCCATATCGCTCGCCGCATAATAACACATATTGCCACGAAAAACGCATATTGCCACATTCGACAATTGCCTGTAGGTAGATCGCACAGGTCGGACTTACCCGATCAGCATCTTCAATCAGTCGGAGCCAAGGCCGGCGCCCAACCTGCATGCATTGCGGGAACGATGGCGGCTGCCGGCAAACGGGAAAGCGTAAAACAGAGAATGACCAGCGCCGCCCTCATCGAAGACAAACATGTGGCATTCGCCGTGGAGCTGGCGGATATCGCTCGGGCCGTGCTCAGGGAAAACCGCCTGGCGCGGGTCGACGTCTCGGTCAAGGCGGACCGCAGCCTTGTGACGGCCATGGACATCCTCATCGAGGACCGGCTGCGCGGCATGATTTCAGCGCGGTATCCCTCCCACGGCATCATCGGCGAGGAGCGCGACTGGGTCCGCCCCGGCAGCGAACATGTCTGGGTGCTCGATCCGATTGACGGTACGACGGCCTTCATCGCCGGTATGCCCGTCTACGGTACGCTGATCGCGCTTGCCGTCGGCGGCGTGCCGCGCCTCGGCATCATCGACATTCCGGCAATCGACTCGCGCTGGATCGGCGCTGAAGGCCGGCGCACGACGCGCAATGGCCAGGAGGTCAGCGTGCGTTCCTGCCCCTCGCTTGCCGAGGCGATCATGACAAACAGCAACCAGGATTATCTGGCACAGAACGAACGCCCTGCGCTCGACCGGCTGCGTGCGGCCACCAGCGCGCGGGTCTATGGCGGGGCGAGCCTCAACTATGGCCTTCTTGCCGATGGGCGCACCGATCTGGCGCTTGATGGCGGCCAGAAGGTTTTTGATTTCGCGCCCTTCCGACCCATCGTCGAAGGTGCCGGCGGTATCGTTACGGACTGGGCCGGCGCGCCGCTGACGCTGGAAAGCTCCGGCCAGCTGCTGGGGGCGGGCGACGCCAGGGTGCACGCCCAGGCGCTCGATCTCGTCAAGGACATGAAATCCGGCTCTGCCGTTTCGGCCAACGCATAAGCCTGAAGACAAAGAAGAGGGAACTCATGGGCATAGCGATCTCCAACCTGTCGGTGCGATACGGCGCCGAGACCGTCATTTCCGGCCTGTCGCTGGATATTCCGCAAGGCTGCTTCTTCACGCTGCTCGGCCCCTCCGGCTGCGGCAAGACCACACTGTTGCGCACCATTGCCGGTTTTGCGCCGGCAAGCGGCGGCCAGATCCGCTTCGGCGGCCGCGACGTCACCGAGCTTCCGCCCCACAAGCGCGCGATCGGCATGGTGTTCCAGGACTACGCGCTCTTTCCTGACAAGACGGTCGCCGACAACGTTGCCTATGGCCTGCGTGCGCGCGGCGAAAAGGGCGAGGGTGTCGAGCGCAAGGTGAAGGCCGCACTTGAGCGGGTCGGCCTCGGCCATCTGCTTTCCCGCCATCCGGCAGCCCTTTCCGGCGGCCAGCGTCAGCGCGTGGCGCTTGCCCGCGCGCTGGTGATCAAACCGACGGTCCTGCTGATGGACGAACCGCTCTCCAATCTCGATGCGAAACTCCGCGTCCAGATCCGCGAGACGATCATCGAATTGCAGCGCGAGGCGAATATCACCACGGTCTTCGTGACGCACGACCAGGAAGAAGCACTGTCCATGTCCGATCTGATCGGTGTGATGAACAAGGGCAAGGTCGAGCAGCTGGGCACGCCGCAGCAGATCTATGCGACGCCCCGCACCGGCTACGTCGCCGATTTCGTTGGTGCAGCGAACCGAACAGACGTTGCCGTGCGCTCGACCTCTCCGGGTCTCGTCGAGTTTGAAGTCGCGGGCAACCGCCTGCTGGCGACGGACGCACTGGAGGGCCCAGCCGAGCACGGTATCCTCGTTCTTCGACCGGAGGACCTGAAGATTTCTTCAGCGCCGGTTGCCGGCCTGCAATCGTTGCCGGCAACCATCCGTGGCCGGCAATATCTCGGCGCCCGTACCAGCTACAGCGTCGAATGCGCAGGCGGCCTCGTCCTTAATGCGGAACTGCACGGTGCAGGGCACGACGCCTTCCTGCCGGGTGCCTCTGTCCACCTCGGCTTCGATCCCGCCGCCGCACGGGTGATCCGGTCATGAACCCGTCTCTTCTGCGCTCCCCCTGGCCCTGGTTTTCCGCGCTGGCGCTTGCTCTTCTCGGCGTCTTCGTCGTCTATCCGCTGCTTTACATCTTCACCGCGAGCTTCTTCGGAGATGGCGGCTCGGGCTGGGTCCAGCTCATGCACGATGGGCGCAGCCTGGCGGCCATCGGCAATACGCTGGTGCTCGCCTGCGTCGTCACGCTGTGTTCGACGCTGATCGGCGTGCCGCTTGCCTATGTCTCGGCGCGCTTCCGTTTCCGCGGCAAGCTGCTGATCACGCTGCTGCCGCTCATCACGCTGGTCATTCCGGAAGTCGTGACGGCGCAGACCTGGCTGATGATCCTTGGCAACAACGGCCTCATCACCCGCTTCCTGAAGGGCCACGGGATCTTCCTCCCGAGTTTCTACGGCTGGTTCGGCCTCATCACGTCGATGAGCTTTATCTACTACACCTATGTCTATATCGGCACGGTGGCAGCCATCGGCAAATTCGATGCACAGCTGGAGGAGGCCGCCCAAAGCCTCGGTACGGCACCGGTGCGCTCGCGCTTCCATGTCATGTTGCCGGTCATTCGCCCAGCGATCCTTGCCTCGGCATTGCTCGTCTTCACCATGGTCGTCGGTAATTTCGCGATCTCGACCATCCTTGGCCACAACGTGCCGCTGCTTTCGGTCGCGATCTATCAGGCGGCCGTGGCGGAGGGCGCGAGCAACCTCACCATGCAGAGCACGCTTGCCAGCACCTCCGTGTTGATCGTCATGGGTCTGCTCTTCGTCAATCGCCGCATCATCGCCAGGGGCCGTTACGAGATCGTGCAGGGCAGGGGCGCCAAGCCCCAACCGCTGAAGGGCGGCCGGGGCGTGCTCGTCAGCGCTGCTGCGGGCGTCGTCGTCGCCATCTCGCTGCTGCCGCTCTTAACTATTGCCGTGGGCGCCTTCACGGTTTCGCGGGGCCCGGTCATGCGCTGGGGGGAATGGACACTCGACAACATGGCCCGCGTCTTCATCACGGCGCCCGGCCCGCTGGTCAATTCGATCCTTTTTGCCGGCATCGCCACGCTCATTTCGGTCGCCTTCAGCACGCTCGTCAGCTACCTCGTCGTCAAGAAGCCCAATCTGGTAACGCCGCTGATCGACTATGTCGCAGCCATTCCACTGGCGCTCTCGGGCACCGTTCTCGGCGTCGGGTTGCTCGCCTCCTTCAACGGCGGCTTCCTCTCGCTGACCGGGACCTCGACGATCATCGTGCTCGCCTATGTCATCCGCCGCATGCCCTTCGGCATGCGCAACGGCCAGGCGATCCTGCACAACATCCCGAACTCCATCGAAGAGGCGTCCATCAGCCTCGGCTCGCCGCCGTTCAGGACGTTCCTGCGCGTGGTGCTGCCGATGATGCTGCCTGCCGTCGCCTCGGCCGCGATCCTGACCTGGACGACCACCGTCTCCGAACTCTCGGCTTCGCTGCTTGTCTATTCCGGCGGCCGCGAAACCCTGCCGATCCAGATCTTCCGGCTGATCGACTCGGGCTTGATGGCCTATGCCTCGGCCTATGGCCTGGTGCTGGTTGCCGTGATCCTGCTGCCGGTCGTGATTGCCACGACCGTGTTCAAGGTGGACCTGTTCGGCTCGAAGTGAAGATCAACGACCATCCGGCCGCGTGAGGGACGCGGCCGATCTCAGACCAACCAGGAGGAACTGCCATGATGAAACTTGCCGCAACGACCATGCTTCTCGCCGGCTTTGCCGCAGCAGGCGCCGCCGCTGCCGATCCCGTGATCTACACCACCAACCCGGTCCCGGCCGTCGAGGCCGTGCAGGCCGTCATCAAGGAGAAGGCCGGGCTGACGACCGGCATCATTACCGGTGGCAGCGGTGTGTTGCTGCGCCGCATCGAGGCGGAGAAGGCCGCCCCCCAGGGCGACGTCTTCTGGTCGTCCTCGGCCAACACGATGGGCGCTTTCAAGGATGTGCTCGAACCCTACACCTCGCCGGAACTGGCCGCCATGCCTGCGGACCTGCGTGTTCCCGAAGATTACTTCCAGCCCGCCAACGTCCATGTCGTCACCGTGATGGTCAATACCGACCAGCTGAACGGTTCCGCGGCGCCGGCCGACTGGAAGGACCTGGCCGATCCGTCCTGGAAGGGTCGTATCGTCCTGCCCGATCCGGCCAACAGCTCGACCGGCTACACGATCGTCTGGGGCCTGTCGAAGCTGCTCGATGAAGCGACCTACAAGGCGCTGGTTGCCAATCTCGTCGTCAGCAGTTCGTCTTCGGCCGTGCCGAAGGGCGTGGCCATGGGCGAATATGCCGTCGGCATCACCTTCGAGACGAACAGCTACAGCTATGTCGACGGCGGCCAGACGGAGATCAGCATCGTCTACCCCTCCTCCGGCACCTTCACGACGCCGGAATTCGCCGCGCTCGTCAAAGGCGCACCGGCTGGTGACAATGCCAAGAAGACAATCGATACGCTGCTCTCCAAGGAAGCGCAGATCGAGCTGCTGAAGGTCGCCTTTCGCCGTCCTAGCCGCACGGACATCCAGGTTTCCGACTTCGTGAAGCTGCCGGAACTCGCCTCGATCAAGGTCTTCAAGATCGACGAGGAAGAGGCCGCCCGCAGCCGCGACACATTCCTCGCGGAATGGGCCGCTCTGCCGAAGGCCGGTTCGAGCAAGTAACGATCCTGCCGCGCAAGGAAGCCGCCTCGGGCTCACGCCTCAACGCGGCTTCCTTGCAGCGTGGGGTGGTGTGCGGGCAACTCTCCCGCCCGCACGCCACCATCCCTTGACCTTCCTTGCGCCGGGTCTGACGTCTCTGCCTGTGTCGGGCTGCGTTCTTGGATCAACTCCGCGGCACTGCGGTTCATTCCGCTCGGCGAAATGAACGCCAAGCGCTATGGTGCCGATCTCAAGCAAGTGGAGACATAACAAATGACCGAGAAAGCTGTTTTGGCTGGTGGCTGCTTCTGGGGCATGCAGGATCTGATCCGCGCGCTGCCCGGCGTCATCGAGACCCGCGTGGGCTATACCGGCGGCGATGTGGCCAATGCCACCTATCGCAACCATGGCACACACGCCGAAGCCATCGAGATCGTTTTCAATCCCGAGATGATCAGCTATCGCCGGATTCTGGAGTACTTCTTCCAGATTCACGACCCGACCACGCTCGACCGGCAGGGCAACGATATCGGTACCTCCTACCGATCGGCGATTTACGTTCTTGGGGATGAGCAGCGGCGAATAGCCGAAGATACCATTGCGGATGTGGATGCGTCGGGCCTTTGGCCAGGAAAAACCGTGACGGCGGTCGAGCCGGCCAGCGCTTTCTGGGAAGCGGAGCCGGAACACCAGGACTACCTGAAGCGCTATCCCAACGGCTACACCTGCCATTTTCCGCGGGCGAATTGGGTGCTGCCCAAGCGGGAGGCGGCCGCCTAGGCTGCAGCCTGACCATTTGCGGTAGAGATCATTGTGGCGCCCCGGCTCGAAGCTGGAGCGCCTTTGCCGTTGCTGAGCGATGCCCAGGGTGGCCGACCGGGGACACGCGGGTCCAACCGCCTCGCTCAACGGTGTCATCGGCATCACCCGGCCCGTTGCCGGCACTAGCCTCCACGGTCTTCCACAGTCTGCAAATCGCGACGCCGGGCACGAACGGGCTTGAAACACGTCGATGTTGACGCAAGCACGAATGGAACATATAGTGAACAAACATGAAGAAATCACTCAAAGACCGGCTCGCAATCCTCTCGGATGCGGCAAAGTACGACGCCTCGTGCGCTTCGAGTGGAACCGTCAAGCGAAGCTCGGCGGATACCGGCGGGTTGGGGTCGACGGAAGGCTCCGGCATTTGTCATGCCTATGCTCCCGATGGCAGATGCATTTCCCTCCTCAAGATACTGCTGACGAATTTCTGCATCTATGACTGCGCCTATTGCATCAATCGCTCGTCAAGCAATGTCGAGCGTGCGAGGTTCACGGCGGAAGAAGTCGTCTGGCTGACGATGGAATTCTACCGGCGCAATTATATCGAAGGGCTGTTTCTCTCGTCCGGTATCATTCGGTCATCGGATTACACGATGGAAGAGATGGTCCGCATCGCCCGGGCTTTGCGCGTTGACCACAATTTCTCCGGATACATTCATCTGAAATCCATCCCCGAGGCATCGCCGCTGCTGGTCGAGCAAGCCGGCCTCTATGCCGACCGGCTTTCCATCAACATCGAACTTCCGACAGACGCGGGTCTTGCGGCCTACGCGCCGGAAAAGCGGCCGGCTCACATCCGCAGATCGATGGGGGAGTTGCGGCTGAAGATCGATGAGGCCAATGACGCGACACTGCAGACCAAGCGAAGGAAGCGCTTCGTGCCGGCGGGTCAAAGCACCCAGATGATCGTCGGAGCCGACCAGGCGAATGACCGCGTGGTCCTCGCCACGAGCGCCAGGCTCTACGGCAGTTACGGACTGCGCCGGGTGTACTATTCGGCCTTCAGTCCCATTCCCGATGCATCCCGCAAGCTGCCGCTGATCAAGCCGCCGATGATGCGCGAGCACAGGCTTTATCAGGCGGACTGGCTCTATCGCTTCTATGGGTTCGACATCGATGAAATCACCGCCAACCAGCCGGATGGCATGCTTGATCTCAAGCTTGACCCCAAGCTTTCCTGGGCGCTGGTCAATCGGCATTTTTTCCCGCTCGACGTCAATTCCGCGTCGCGAGAGGCGCTTTTGCGCGTTCCCGGCCTTGGCACGAAGGCCGTCAGGGCCATTCTTTCGGCGCGTCGTTTGCGTCGCCTGAGGTTGGAGGATCTTGCCCGGCTGCACATCTCGGTCAAGAAGGTGCGGTCATTCCTGTCGACGGAGGGGTGGACGCCGCACAAGTTGATCGACCGATCGGATTTACGCTCGATGTTCGAGCCCAAGCCCGAACAGCTGGATCTGTTTTGATGCGGGTCGTTGCCCTGGAAGGACGAGGGGAGCTCGGCGAATGGCGCGATGCGGCGCGCAGGCTGCTGCTTGCGGGCGTGCCGCCGGAGGCGGTTGAATGGCGACAAGGGGCCGATGCGAGCGCCGATCTGTTTGATCGGGAGCGAGGTGATCCGGAGAAGCAAGCGCCGTTGGGGCATGCCTCACCGGCGTTGACGGTGCCCAGGCTGTTCCTCGACCTTGCGGCCACCGCCATCTGTCATGCCGATCCGGTTCGGTTCGGCGTTCTCTACCGGGTTCTCCATCGACTGCAACGGGATCGCGACCTGTTGGGTAACGCGACGGATGGCGACGTCGCAGCGCTGCACGGATTGGCCAAATCGGTCCGGCGCGACAGCCACAAGATGACCGCCTTTGTTCGTTTCAAGGAGGTCGGCCCGAGTGGAGACGCAGGCCGTCGTCGTTTCGTCGCGTGGTTCGAGCCGGATCACTACATCGTCGCTCGGGTCGCACCGTTCTTTCACAGGCGGTTCTTCGACATGGATTGGATGATCGCAACCCCGCGTGGCGTCGCCGCCTGGGACGGCAAGCTGCTGGAAGTGTCCTCAACCCCGGGCCAAAAGACCGCGTTGTCGGACGACACCGAAGAACTCTGGCGCACCTATTTTTCCAGCATCTTCAATCCCGCCCGACTGAAGGTGAAGGCGATGCAGGCGGAAATGCCGAAGAAGTACTGGAAAAACCTTCCGGAGGCCTCACTTATTCCCGCGATGATCGCAGGTGCTGAGGCGAGCGTCGTTGCCATGGGCGAGCGAATGGCACGAGACCCGCCAGCCTTTCATGCGCGAATTGAGGCCGCAGCAAAAGTGCGGGAAGAAGGGCCGCCGGTGCCAGGGACATTGGAGGAACTTCGTGCCGAGGCGTCCCGCTGCACTCGGTGCCCACTCCATTGCAGCGCCACGCAGACGGTGTTCGGAGAAGGGCCGGCCGATGCCCCGATCATGATCGTCGGCGAACAGCCCGGAGACCTAGAGGATCTCGCCGGACGACCGTTTGTCGGACCGGCCGGCAAGCTTTTTGACGCGGTGGCGCACGAAGTCGGGCTCGATCGTCGTTCCCTTTATGTCACCAATGCCGTCAAGCATTTCAAATACGAGATGCGCGGCAAGCGGCGCCTGCACCAAAGGCCCGATGCTGGCGAGGTGGAACATTGCAGGTGGTGGCTTGACCTCGAACTGGCACTGGTCAAGCCGAGGCTGGTCGTGGCGATGGGGGCGACAGCGCTGTTCGCGCTCACCGGCGAGCGCCCGAAGATATCAGATGTCAGGGGAATGATACGGCGCTCAGACCATGATCCGGCCGTGTTCGTCACAGTTCATCCATCCTTCCTGCTGCGCATTCCGGATGCCGCCCGCCGAGAGGTCGAGATGGTCCATTTCAAGAAAGACCTGGCCGCGGTCGCTGCGTTTGGTACGCCGGGGTCATAATAGCGATCGGATGATCGCGAGGCCACCGGTCGGCCGAGATAGCCGCTTGACGTGCGCTTGCCAGGCCGGGCATTGCACCTGTCAAAACCTCTCAAGGTGTGCCGGTGGGCTGCCGCTTGAGCCACGGGTGGGAAGAAGGTTGTATTCCGGATCCAGCCAGGGCGGGTTTTCCGCGTACATCTCCTCGATCAGCCGTTTGACGAGTTCGATGTACCAGGAATTGTCGCCGACGCGGTGGCTGAGGATGACCGGCGAGGTTGCGCCCTCTCCCTCAAGCAGACGGTAATGCACGTCAGACCGCATCTGCCGTGCGGAGGAGGGGATGATGCAGACGCCGGCTTCAGCGGCCACCAGCCCGAGGGCCGTCTGGATCTCCCGCACTTCCTGAACTTCGGCCGGGCGTGCGTCATGGCTTTGCAAGAGGTTGAGCACATGGTCGGCATAGCCGGGACGAGGTTCCTTGGGGTAGACGATGACCTTCTGACCGGCAAGGGCGGCGACCGCAAGTGGCGAGGCATCCTCGGCAAGCGGCGTATCTTTGGGTATGGCGACGACTAGGCGTTCTTCGCGCAACACTGTGCCGACCACGTTCGGATCACTATGGCGCAGGCGACCAAACCCCATGTCGATACGGCCCTCCTTGAGGGCGGGGATCTGCTGGACGGAGACCATTTCCAACAGCTGGATATCCACTTCCGGGGCGTGCTGGCGCAGTTTTCGCACGAGCGAGGGCAGCCCGCCATACAAGGTCGAGGCAACGAAGCCGATGGACACGACGCTGTTCTGGTTCAAGCCGACGCGGCGGGTTGCCGCCTGCATCTGTTCGACCCTGCCGAGAACCTGCAGCGCCTGCTCGTAGAACAGACGCCCTGCCTCGGTCAGCCGGACCGGGCGGCTCTTGCGGATGATAAGGGGGACGCCAAGGTCCTCCTCGAGCAACTGGATCTGCCGGCTCAGGGGCGGTTGGGCGATGTGCAGCATCTGGGCCGCGCGGGTAAAATTTCGCTCGCGCGCGACGGCTACGAAATAGCGAAGCTGGCGGAGATCCATCATTTGCTTGCACCCTTTAGACCGATTTCGCTGGTGTCGACGATATGCTGCACCGCGGGAAGTACCGATAGGGTGACATTTTTTCGCCTATGATACCAGAAAGGTATCGTAGCAGACGCAATTGATGTTGGACGGGACTTCGTGCCCGGCGCAAAGTCGCCCCATGAACACGACCTTGACATCCGTTGGCCCGACTGCAGCAGCGTTCCCTCTGGTGGAGCGCATCGAGACCCTGCTCGTCGATCTGCCGACCATCCGGCCGCACAAGCTCTCGGTGGCGACCATGAACGGCCAGACCCTGATGCTGGTCAAAGTCCATTGCAGCGACGGCATCGTCGGCATTGGCGAGGGCACCACGATCGGGGGGCTGGCCTATGGCGGCGAAAGCCCGGAAAGCATGAAGCTCGCGGTCGATACCTACTTTCGCCCCATCATGGTCGGCCAGGACGCAACCGCGGTTCGGGCGCTGATGGCGCGCATCGGCAAGATGGTCAAGGAGAACCGCTTCGCCAAATGTGCGGTTGAAACCGCACTCCTCGACGCGCATGGCAAGCGGCTCGGCCTGCCCGTCAGCGAGCTGCTGGGTGGGCGTTTGCGAAGCCGCCTGCCGGTCGCCTGGACGCTGGCATCAGGTGATACGAAGACCGATATTGCTGAGGCCGAGAAGATGCTCGACCTGCGCCGTCACAGGATCTTCAAGCTCAAGATCGGAGCACGACCGCTGCGCCAGGACATCGCCCATGTTGCGGCGATCAAGCGGGCGCTCGGCGAACGCGCCTCGGTGCGGGTCGACGTGAACATGGCCTGGAGCGAGACGGATGCTGCCTATGGCATGGCCGCGCTGGCCGACGCCGGTTGCGAACTGGTCGAACAGCCGGTCGCCTCGGCGGCGGCGCTCGCACGGCTTGTGCGTCGCTTTCCCGTCGCGCTGATGGCCGATGAATCGCTGCACGGCGCCGAAAGCGCCTTCGAACTGGCGAAAGTCAGTGGTGCGGACGTCTTTGCCGTCAAGATCGAGCAAAGCGGCGGGCTCTTCAATGCCCAGCGGGTGGCGACGATCGCCGACGCAGCCGGCATCGGTCTTTACGGCGGCACGATGCTTGAAGGCGCCGTTGGCACGGTGGCGTCGGCGCAGGTGTTTTCCACCTTTGCCAACCTTCAATGGGGCACTGAGCTGTTCGGGCCGCTGCTGCTGACGGAAGAGATCCTGGCGACACCGCTTAACTACAGCGAGTTTGAGCTGACGGTTCCCTCAGGACCCGGGCTCGGAATCGAGCTTGACGAAGAGCGTCTGGCCTTCTTCACGCGCGATGGACTGCGCAAGACGATCAGCGTTGCCGGGCAGGGAGGCTGAACATGCTCTTTCATGTGCGCATGGACGTGAACATCCCGAACGATCTGCCGCAGGCCGAGGCGGCCGAGATCATCGCCCGGGAAAAGGCCTATTCGCAAGACCTGCAGAACAGCGGCAAATGGCGACATATCTGGCGCATTGCCGGCCAGTACGCGAACTACAGCGTCTTCGACGTCAAGGACAATGCGGAGCTGCACGAGATACTTTCCGGCCTGCCGCTGTTCAAGTTCATGGAGATCGAGGTGACGCCGCTCGTGCGGCATCCCTCGTCGGTTCGTGAGGACGATAGCTAGATCATCTTTGGCGCTGCGCCCGGGAGGACGCGAATGGCGCGAATTTATTGAGCAATCCAAGAGGAGGATGAAAAATGAACGTGCAGATCTTCGACAGGCCGGAGACACAGGACTTTCTCAAGGTTCTGAGCGGCCTCGACAACAACGGCGGCAGTCCGCGTGTCAAGCAGATCGTCCACCGGATCATGTCTGGCCTGTTCAAGGCCATCGACGATCTCGACATCACCCCCGATGAATACTGGACCGGCATCGCCTGGCTCAACGAGATCGGCGCCACCAGCCAGGCCGGGCTGATCTCGCCCGGTCTTGGCCTCGACCATTTCCTCGATGAGCGCCTCGATGCGATCGATGCGGCTCTCGGCATTGAAAACCCGACCCCGCGCACCATCGAAGGCCCGCTTTACGTGGCCGGCGCGCCGGTGTCGCACGGATTTGCCCGCCTCGACGATGGCACGGACGAAAACGGCCACACCCTGATCATGCACGGCACCGTCTTCGGCGCCAATGGCAAGCCGTTGCCGGGGGCCACCGTCGAAGTCTGGCACTGCGACACCCGCGGTTTCTATTCCCACTTCGACCCGACGGGAAAGCAGGCGCCGTTCAACATGCGCCGCACGATCGTTGCGGATGAAAACGGCTGTTACAAGTTCCAGAGCATCGTGCCGCATGGCTATGGGGTACCGCCCGGCAGCCCGACCGAACGGCTGTTGTCGGCGCTTGGCCGCCATGGCCAGCGTCCGGCCCATATCCACCTGTTCATCAGCGCCGGCGATCACCGCAAGCTGACGACGCAGATCAACATCGAAGGCGATCCCCTGGTCGATGACGATTTCGCCTATGCCACAAGGGACGGACTGGTTCCGGCCGTCACCGAACGGACCGACGAGGCCAGCATCAAGGCCAATGGCCTGGCCGGGCCCTTCGCGGAGATCAAGTTCGACATCCACCTGACGGCGCTGGTCGACGGCATCGACAACCAGGTCAACGAACAGCGCAAGCGCGCGGCCGCCTGAGCGGCAAAACCGGCGGCCCGGATGGGCCGCCATCCCCGACAATCATCGTCATAAACGACTGTGTTGCAAAGGCTGCGCCCTCAAGTGCGCGCTTTGCGGGAGATAGATCATGTCTGCGATCATCGACAAGGCCCGGGACCTCAATCATCTGCTCGCCACCGCCGTGCAGGACGACAAGGAGGCCGGCATATTCCGTTGCCGCCGCGACATCTTCACCAACGAAGACCTGTTCGAGCTGGAGATGAAGCACATCTTCGAAAGCAACTGGGTCTATCTGGCCCATGAGAGCCAGATCCCCGACAACAACGACTACTACACGACCTATATCGGCCGTCAGCCGGTGGTCGTCACGCGCGACAAGCACGGCGAACTGCATGCGGTCATCAATGCCTGTGCGCATCGCGGCGCGATGTTGTGCCGCCGCAAGCACGGCAACAAGGGCAGCTTCACCTGTCCCTTCCACGGCTGGACCTTTTCCAACAGCGGCAAGCTCTTGAAGGTCAAGGACGAAAAGTCGACGCAGTATCCGCCGCAGTTTGCCAAGGATGGCTCGCATGACCTGAGACGTGTCGCTCGGTTCGAAAGTTATCGTGGCTTCCTGTTCGGCAGTCTCAAGGAAGACGTTCCAGCCCTGGAGGACTATCTGGGCGAGACGAAAGTCATCATCGACCAGATCGTCGACCAGGCGCCTGATGGACTGGAAGTGCTGCGGGGCAATTCGTCCTACATCTATGACGGCAACTGGAAACTGCAGATGGAGAACGGTTGCGACGGCTACCACGTCAGCTCCGTGCACTGGAACTACGCCGCCACCATGGGCCGGCGCAACGAGGAAGGCACGAAGGCGGTCGACGCCAACAGCTGGAGCCGCTCAGTCGCCGGCGTCTACGGGTTCGACAACGGCCATATCCTGTTATGGACCAACACCATGAACCCCGAGGTCCGCCCCGTCTACAGCCGGCGACATGAGATCACGGCGCGCGTCGGCGAGGACAAGGCGGATTTCATCGTCAACCAGACCCGCAATCTCTGCCTCTATCCGAACGTCTTCCTGATGGACCAGTTCAGCACGCAGATCCGCGTGACGCGCCCGATCAGCGTCGACAAGACCGAGATCAGCATTTTCTGCTTCGCGCCGAAAGGCGAAAGCGCCGCCGACCGCGCGCTGCGCATCCGCCAGTACGAGGATTTCTTCAATGTCTCCGGCATGGGCACGTCCGACGACCTCGAAGAATTCCGCGCCTGCCAGCAGGGTTACGCCGGAACGACAGCGCTCTGGAACGACCTGTCGCGCGGTGCGCCATTGTGGATCGACGGCCCGGACGAAAACGCCAGGCGCATGGGCATCGAGCCGTTGTTGTCAGGCGAGCGCAGCGAGGACGAGGGGCTTTTCGTCCGCCAGCACGAATACTGGGCCAAGGTGATGCGCGATGCGCTTGTGGCCGAAAAGAGCGGAGTGGTCGCATGAGCACTTCCTACGATGCCATCTGCGCCTTTCTCTATCGCGAAGCGCGCCTTCTGGATGATCGCCAATGGGACGAGTGGCTGACCTGCTATGCGCCTGACGTCACCTACTGGATGCCGGCCTGGGACGATGACGATCAACTCACCGAGAACCCGCACTCGGAGATCTCGCTGATCTATTATCCGAGCCGCGACGGGTTGGAGGACCGGGTGTTCCGCATCAAGACCGAGCGCTCCGGCGCGTCGACACCCGAACCGCGCACCAGCCACAACGTGACGAATGTCGAGGTGCTGGAGGATCGGGGCGGTGCGGTCGACGTGCGCTACAACTTCCAGACCTTGAACCATCGCTACAAGGTTACCGACCTGTTCTTCGGAACCATGTTCGTCACGCTGCAAAGGCAAGGCGACAGGCTGCTGATCGCCAGCAAGAAGATCGTGCTGAAGAACGATTACATCCGCCAGGTCGTCGACGTCTATCACCTTTGACGCACATTGCCGGTCGGAACAGGGATTGAAGAGGAGGGTTCCATGAGCTGCCACAAGATCGCATTGAACTTCGAGGACGGGGTCACCCGTTTCATCGAATGCAAGGACGGCGAGAAAGTGCTCGACGCCGCCTTTCGCAACAAGATCAACCTGCCGATGGACTGTTCCGACGGCGTGTGCGGCACCTGCAAGTGCCGGGCCGAGAGCGGCAGCTACGACCTCGGCGACGACTTCATCGACGATGCGCTGACCTCGGACGAAGCCGAAAGTGGCCTGGTGCTGACCTGCCAGATGAAGCCGACATCGGATTGCGTGGTCGCAGTTCCAACGACATCGGCCGCTTGCAAGACCGGACAGCAGAGCTTCTCCGCGACGGTTGCGCGCGTGAGCCCCCACAATGACGCAGCGATCGTGCTCGAGCTCGATATCGACACAGCGCCGGCTTTCCTGCCTGGGCAATATGCCAACATCGACGTGCCCGGCAGTGGCCAGAACCGTTCCTACTCGTTCAGCACGGCACCTGGCGAGGCGCGCATCGGCTTTCTCATCAAGAAGATCCCCGGCGGGCTGATGAGCAACTGGCTGGAGCGTGCCGAGGTCGGAACCACGCTGCAACTGACCGGGCCGCTTGGCAGCTTCTATCTCCGCGACGTTCAAAGGCCTTTGCTGTTCCTTGCCGGCGGCACGGGGTTGGCACCGTTTCTGTCGATGCTCGAAGTTCTCGTCCGCGAAAACTCCACGCAGCGCATCCACCTGATCTATGGGGTCACGCGTGACCTCGATCTGGTCCTCGTCGACGAGATTGAGGCCTACGCAAAGCGGCTTGCCAACTTCACCTTTGCGACCGTCGTGGCCGAGGAAGCTTCCAGCCACCCGCGCAAGGGCTGGGTCACCCAGCACATGCCGGCGGAAGTGCTCAACGGCGGCGACGTCGACGTCTATCTCTGCGGCCCGCCGCCGATGGTCGATGCCGTCCGCAGGCATTTCGACGAAAACCAGGTAACGCCGAACAGCTTCCACTATGAGAAGTTCACGCCGAATGCGGTCGCGAAGGTGGCGGCATGACTGCGCCCGGCTTCAAGGGTCGGTTTGCCGGCAAGGTGCTGATGGTGACCGGCGCCGCGCAGGGCATCGGCCGTGCGGTGGCGATCCGCGCCGCGCAGGAGGGCGGACGGGTTGTTTTCGTCGACCGCGCCACCCTCGTCGCCGATGCCGCAGCCGAGGTTACGGATGCGCAAACCGCGGCTTTCACCGCCGACCTCGAAACCTACGAGGGGGCCGCAGCCGCCATGCGCTTTGCCGCGGACACCTTCGGCGGCATCGACATCCTGATCAACACGGTCGGCGGCGCGATCCGCATGCGCCCCTACGGCGAATTCGAGCCGCTGCAGATCGAGGCGGAGATCCGCCGCTCGCTGATGCCGACGCTCTATTGCTGCCATGCCGTGCTACCGCATCTCTTTGCGCGCGGCGGCGGCACCATCGTCAACGTCTCGTCGAATGCGACGCGGGGCATCCATCGCGTGCCCTATTCGGCGGCAAAAGGTGGCGTCAACGCCCTGACGCAGTCGCTCGCCATGGAAGTCGCTGATCGCAATATCCGTGTTGTCGCCACGGCGCCCGGGGGGACCGAAGCACCGCCGCGCCTCATTCCACGCAATGCCGAAGGCGATACGGACGCCGAAAAAGCTTGGATCGGCGAGGTCGTGCAGCAGGTGAAACAATCCACCTTCATGAAGCGCTACGGGACAACCGACGAACAGGTGGCGCCGATCCTGTTCCTGGCTTCGGACGAGGCTTCCTACATCACCGGAAGCGTGCTGCCGGTTGCCGGGGGCGACCTCGGCTGACGACGTGAGACATGAATGCGTAACAGACTCGGGGAGGAGTGATCATGCGCACCATCGATGTGAATGAAGCGATAGACAACAATCCGTTCGGGAGATTTCAGTGGCTGGTGGTCGCGCTCTGCGCTCTGCTGCTGATCGTTGACGGCTACGACGTCTTCGTCGCCGGCACCGTGCTGCCGACGCTGATTGCCGAGTGGGGCCTGAGCAAGCCGCAGGCTGGGGCGCTCCAGGCCTGGGCCTTGTTCGGCATGATGTTCGGCGCGCTCTTCTTCGGGCCTCTGGCTGACAGGATCGGCCGCAAGAAAGGCATCGCGATCAGCTTCCTGCTGTTCACCGTGTCGACGCTGCTCACCGGCTTTGCCAATTCGCCCGAACAATTCAAGGTCTTTCGGTTCTTTGCCGGCCTCGGTTGTGGTGGGTTGATGCCCAATGCGGTGGCGCTGATGAACGAATATGCACCCAAGCGCCTTCGCGGCACCATGGTGGCCATCATGTTCTCCGGCTACTCGGTCGGCGGCATGGTCGCGGCCGGTCTCGGTATCGGCATCATTCCACAATTCGGCTGGAAGCCGATGTTCTTCGTGGCGGCGCTGCCATTGCTGCTCCTGCCGATCATCCTGTGGAAGCTGCCGGAATCGCTCGGTTTCCTCATCCGCCAGGGCAAACAGGAGAAGGCGAAACAGATCTACGCGAAGCTCGCGCCTGCACTAGCCCTTGGCGCCAGTGATCGGCTGGTGTTTTCCGAAGTCAAGGGCGCGTCCGCATCAATCGCGGAACTGTTTCGTCACCAGCGTGCGTTGCGCACGCTCATGCTGTGGACCGCCTTTTTCTGCTGCCTGCTGCTCGTCTATCTGCTTTCGTCCTGGTTGCCGAAGGTGTTGCAGGAAGCCGGCTATGCCGAGAAGGCAAGCCTGCTCAGCCTCTTCTCGCTCAATTTCGGCGGCATGGCCGGCGCGATCGTCGGCGGCCGGCTGGGCGACCGCTTCGGTCTGCCAAAGGTGGTGGTCGGCTTCTTCGTTGCGGCCACCGCATCCATCGCGCTGATCGGCCTCAACCCGTCGGCAGGGATCCTGTTCCTGATGGTCTTCGTCGCGGGCGCCACCACCATTGGCACGCAGATCCTGCTCTATGCGAGCGTGGCGCAGCTTTACAATCTCTCTGTCCGTTCCACCGGGCTTGGCTGGGCGTCGGGCGTCGGTCGGATCGGCGCGATCGTCGGCCCGACGCTCGGCGGCGTGCTTCTTGCCAAGGAATTTCCGCTTCAACAGAACTTCCTGATCTTCTCGATCCCGGCGGCGGTCGCCGCGCTTGCCATGCTCGTATTTGCAGTCAGCAACGCCCGCAGCTCCGCAGTCGCCCGGCTTGCGACTGCCTGAGGCTATCCGGCTGATGTAGCAAGGCCGACCGCTCGCACTGGACTGCCCCGCCGCCCATTCTGGCCCGCCCGAATGGGCGGCGGACGCTCGACCATCCGGACACCCATCCCTCACCGCAACAACCGGAGCAATTGCGCTGTGACCTATCTTGAGCTTGCCAATCACCGTCTGCATTACCGCATCGATGGATACGCGAGCGACGACAAGCCCTGGCTCGTGTTCTGCAACTCGCTCGGCACCGACATGCATATGTGGGACGCTCAGGTGGACGTCCTGTCGGCGCAGTATAGTATCTTGCGCTACGATCGCAGGGGGCACGGCCGATCGTCCGCACCGTCTCCGCCCTATTCTCTCGACGACCTCGGTGGAGATGTCCTGACGCTGCTGGATGCGCTGGACATCGAGCGAACGCATTTCTGCGGCCTATCGATCGGCGGTCTCACGGGACAGTGGCTGGGTATTCACGCCGGCAAGCGTCTCGGCAAACTCGTCCTATGTGCGACCGCTGCGAAGATCGGCACTGCGGAAGGCTGGGCGGCGCGTATCGAGGCTGTGCAAACCGGAGGGCTGGAGGCGCTGGTGCCCGCGACGGCAGAGCGTTGGTTCACACCGAAATCGCGCGTTTCCCAAGCGCGATCTGTCGCCAAGGCGCTCGACAGTTTCGCCGCCACTTCGCTCGATGGATATGTGGGATGCTGCGCGGCTCTGGCAAAGGCCGACCTGAAAAATGCGCTTGCCCAGATAGAAACGCCCGTGCTGGCCATCTCCGGCGAGCAGGATCCGGTTTGCCCGCCGGCGGATCTCGACGATATCGCAGCCGCAGTTCAGCGCGGTCGCCACGTGTCGTTGCCGGGACGGCATATCGTCAACATCGAGTCCGCCTCCTCGTTCAACGCCGTGCTTCTGGAATTCCTCGGGAACGAGGCCACAACACGCCCTTGCGAACCCGGCAGCTGACGCCGGGCCTGCATTATCGGTGCCGAAAACCCGCCAAGGGCTGCAGCTGGCGCCAAATGGCATTGCCGAAGGCGCGGACACGCGGAAAAAGGGCAAAAAAAGGGGCCGTCGGAAAACCGCGGCCCTTAAGTGTGAAGGTCAATAAACCTCCAGAGGGGAACAGCTGCTGCGGCGGAACTGGGAGGAGACCGCCATGTGCATCAGCTGCAGGCGTTATGCTCGTTTTTTGATCAGTTGGAAAACATTTTTTGTGCAATGCAGCTATGCGTGCGCTGCACTGCACCCGGATGCCTGGCTGCGACCGTGCCGGCCGGTGCCTGTCTACACGTCGCATTTGGCGATGCCGACCCTGATGGATGCAGCGCCGCCATTCACGTCCGCTTTGCCGAGTTCACTGCGTCCCGGCTTTTGGCGGCGACGCTCGAATACATCCCGGTTGTGCGAAACTCGGTAGGGTTCGCCCCGAAATGGCGTCGGAAGACTTTGGCGAAATAGTTCGGATCCTCGAAGCCGGACATGTTCGATACCTCCTTGACGGACAGATGCGCCGCCTTCGTCAAAAGTTTCGCTGCCCGTTGCAACCTTTTACGCAGCACGAACTCCGCCGGCGGCATGCCCTCGCTGGCGGCAAAGACGCGCGAGAAATGTGCACGGCTCAGCCCCGCGACCTCGGCCAGTTTCTCGACGGGGAGGGGATGCTCAAGGTTCGCCATGATATGCTGGATGACCTGTTGCATCGTCCGGTACTCCTGGCTGAAGACCGGATGGGCGCCGAAGACGTCGTCGTAGAGGGCCATCGCCGCCTCATAGGCGATGGCCGACGCACTGCCTGACGCTTCGCCGCCACCTGAAATCAGCCGCAGGCTGCAGTCTGCCAGATGCTCGATCGTCTCGGGCTTCAGATTCAGGATCGGCCCGGTTGTCGAAAGTATGGCCTTGTGAATGCGCAGTGCCTCCTCGCCGTTCATCGAGATCCAGAAGAACTCCCACCGACCGCCCTGTTCGAGCCAGTAGCGGTGATTGTGCGGGACCATGAGGAGTAACGTTTCGCCCGCGCGCACACGGTGGTTGCGTGTCTCGTAGCGCAGGTTTCCGGCGCCTGAGAGCGTGTGCTGCAGCACGGTGAACGGCGTCTGGCCCCGCTTGCGACCGTCCCAGTCGTAGCTTGCATCGGTGCGAATCTCATAGCCCGTGCTGGTCGGCATCGTGTGCAGGCTATGACGTCCGCGCGGGAGCGAGACCGTCTTCATCGCCGGGCCGTTCTCGATCAATCTTTTCAGCACAGAATTACCCATGAAAGCACAATACCTCTCTGGTGGCATCACGCATTATACGCATAATGCCTCTCAACAACGCAAGATGGCTGATTTTGAGCGATATGGACGGAGCGGATCGGCAGGGCAAGCACGCTTTGGTGCAACCTTCCGGTTGAACCAATTTTACCCAATCTCTCACATCCAGCCGAACGAGCAGCGACGAGGACAGCATGGGTAACTTCAAGATTGCCATCATTGGCGCCGGCAGCGTCGGATTCACCAAGAAGCTCTTCACCGATATTCTCTGCGTGCCGGAGTTCCATGATGTCGAGTTTGCGCTGACCGACGTCAGCGCAAACAATCTCGAGATGATCAAGTCGATTCTCGACAGGATCGTCGAGGCCAACAACCTGCCGACCAAGGTCACCGCCTCGACCGACCGGCGCGAGGCGATCGCAGGCGCACGCTATATTATCAGCTGCGTGCGGGTCGGCGGCCTCAGCGCCTATGCGGACGACATCCAGATCCCGCTGAAATACGGTGTCGACCAGTGCGTCGGCGATACGATCTGCGCCGGCGGTATTCTCTATGGCCAGCGCAACATCCCGGTCATCCTGGATTTCTGCAAGGATATCCGCGAACTGGCCGAGCCGGGTGCAAAATTCCTCAACTATGCCAACCCGATGGCGATGAACACCTGGGCGGCGATCGAGTACGGCAAGGTCGATGCGATCGGGCTTTGCCATGGGGTTCAGCACGGCGGTGAGCAGATCGCCGAAATCCTCGGCGCCAAGGACGGCGAACTCGACTTCATCTGCTCGGGCATCAACCATCAGACGTGGTTCGTCGATGTGAGGCTGCGCGGCCGCAAGATCGGCAAGGACGAGCTGGTTGCCGCCTTCGAGGCGCACCCGGTCTTTTCCAAACAGGAAAAGCTGCGCATCGACGTGCTCAAGCGCTTCGGCGTCTATTCCACCGAAAGCAACGGCCACTTGTCGGAATACCTGCCCTGGTATCGCAAACGGCCTGACGAAGTGACGCGCTGGATCGACATGTCGGATTGGATCCATGGCGAGACCGGCGGCTATCTGCGCCACTCGACCGAGACACGCAACTGGTTCGAGACCGAGTTCCCGCAGTTCCTTGAAGCCGCCGCCAGGCCGATCGATCCTGCTCGCCGTTCCAACGAGCATGCGAGCCATATCCTCGAGGCTCTGGAGACCGGGCGCGTCTATCGCGGCCACTTCAATGTGAAGAACAACGGCGTGATCACCAACCTGCCGTCGGACGCGATCATCGAATCGCCCGGTTTCGTCGACCGCTTCGGCATCAACATGGTCGCGGGCATCACGCTTCCCGAGGCTTGTGCTGCCACCTGCATTTCATCGATCAACGTCCAGCGCATGTCTGTCCACGCGGCGATCTCCGGCGATATCGATCTGTTGAAGCTTGCGGTTCTGCACGACCCCCTGGTCGGTGCCGTCTGCACGCCGGAAGAAGTCTGGCAAATGGTCGACGAAATGGTCGTCGCTCAGGCGCAATGGCTTCCCCAGTACGCCGACGCCGTGCCGGCGGCCCGCGAGCGCCTGAGCAAGGCAACGGTCAGGACTCGCGAATGGAAGGGCGCTGCCCGCCGCGAAATTCGATCGATCGAGGAACTGCGCGCCGAGAAGGAAGCGACGACATTGCGTGCGGCCGGCTGACAGGCCGAGGCGAGGGGACGCGGCAGCTTGGGAGAGCCGCCCCCTCGGATCAGACGCGCGTCTGCGAATGAAGGAAAATGCGTGAGGAGCAAGCCGTGCCGTTTCGGCCCGGCGTGAAGCATGAGGGAGAGAGAAACGATGAACGCAATGCGCCATTTTAGACTGCGAGCCGCCCTGATGGTCGGCGTATCGACCTTTGCCGTGCAAGCCTGGGCTTCCGAGCCGACCGTGGTGCCCGAACAGCCGCCCTTTCCCGCCCAGGGCAAGATCACCTATGTGCCCCGCGATTCCATCCTCGAATACAAGGCTTTACCGGAGTATCGGGAGCCCGATTGGGTGACCGAGAAATTCGTGAAAACCGGCAAGCTTCCGCCGGTTGCCGAACGGCTGCCGAAGGAGCCTCTCGTCTTCAAGACGGGCAACATGCCCGACGGTCTCGGCGTCTATGGCGACACGATGCGCCACGTCGTCGGTGGGCGTCCGGAAGGGTGGAACTACTCGGCCGGACAGACGCAGGGCTGGGGCGGCATCGACATCGAAATGTTCGAGTGCCTGACCCGGACGGCGCCGCTTTACCAGGTCGAGGCAAAGGACATGGAGCCGCTGCCGAACCTCGCCAAAAGCTGGGAGTGGTCACAGGACGGCCACAAGCTGACCATGCACCTGATCGAAGGGGCCAAATGGTCTGATGGCGTTCCGTTTTCGTCTGATGACGTGATGTTCTACTGGGAGGACAATGTCGTCGATCCGAACGTCTCGCCGCTCAACGGTGCGACGCCGGAAACGTTTGGAGAAGGCACGACGCTGAAAGCCATCGACGCCAACACGGTGGAATGGACCTTCAAGGAAGCGTTCCCGCGCCAGCATCTCTATTCGATGGCCTACGGCACCTTCTGCCCGGGCCCGGCGCATATCCTCAAGACGAAGCACCCGAAATACAACAAGGACATGACATACGATCAGTACAAGAACGGCTTTCCGCCGGAGTACCTGAACATTCCGGTCATGGGCGCCTGGGTGCCGGTCGAGTATCGCTCGGACGACATCATCGTGCTGCGCCGAAATCCGTACTACTGGAAGGTCGACGAGGCCGGCAACCAGCTGCCTTACCTCAATGAGATGCATTACAAGCTGTCGACCTGGGCCGACCGCGACGTGCAGGCAATCGCCGGCTCCGGCGACTTCTCCAATCTCGAGCAGCCGGAGAATTTCGTCGAATCCCTGAAGCGCGCCGCATCGGAAACGGCACCCGCGCGCCTTGCCTTCGGTGCCCGCCTGATCGGCTATAACCTGCACATGAACTTTTCCGGCAATGGCTGGGGCGATCCGGATGAACGCGCCACGGCCGTACGCGAGCTCAATCGCAACGCGGACTTCCGCAAGGCCGTGACGATGGCGATCGATCGCAAGAAGCTCGGCGAGTCGCTCGTCAAGGGCCCGTTCACCGCGATCTATCCCGGCGGCCTGTCGTCCGGCACCAGCTTTTATGATCGTCAGTCGACGGTCTATTATCCCTTCGATCTCGAAGGCGCCAAGGCGCTGCTTGAAAAGGCGGGCTTGAAGGACACGGATGGCAACGGCTTCGTCAACTATCCCGCCGACACGCTGGGCGGCAAGGATGTCGAGATCGTGCTTCTCGTTACCTCCGAGTACAACACCGACAAGAATCTCGCCGAAGGCGTGGTCGGGCAGATGGAAAAACTCGGGCTGCGCATCGTCCTCAATTCGCTGGACGGCAAGCAGCGTGACGCCACCAACTATGCCGGACGCTTCGACTGGATGGTGCATCGCAACGGCGCCGAATTGTCGTCCGTCGTACAGAACACGCCTCAGCTGGCTGCCACCGGTCCACGTACAAGTTGGCATCACCGCGTGCCGGAGAGCGGCGAACTTGATCTGATGCCGTTCGAACAGGAACTCGTCGACATCGTCAACAAGTTCATCGCCAGCAACGACAACGACGAGCGGGCTGATCTGATGAAGCAGTATCAGAAGGTCTCGACGAGCAATGTCGATACGGTCGGCCTGACGGAGTATCCGGGCGCGCTGGTCATCAACAAGCGCTTCTCCAACATTCCCAGCGGTGCGCCGATCTTCATGTTCAACTGGGCGGAGGACACGATCATCCGGGAGAGGGTGTTCGTGGCTGCCGACAAGCAGGGGGACTACGAGTTGTTCCCCGAGCAGCTGCCGGGCAAGCCGGGTGAAGGCGGCCCGATCAACTGACCCTTCGCGGCATTCGCTCCGGCCGCAGCCGATCGTGGCCGGAGCGATCCTTCAACAACACAAGAGAACCTAACAGCCATGTTCCGATTTCTGCTTGTGCGCATCGCATCCGCCATACCCGTGCTCTTCGTGCTGAGCGTCGTCACGTTCGCGATCATTCAGGCCCCTCCGGGCGACTACAGCGACTATATTCGCTCGCAGCTGATCAACCAGGGTGGCGCCTCCTTCGAGGAAGCGGATGCTCAGGCCCAGGCCTACAAGGTCGCCAACGGCCTCGATAAGCCGATGGCGGTTCAGTACGTCAACTGGATCACCGGCATTCTGACCCGCGGCGACTTCGGCCATAGCCTGTTCTACAACAAGCCGGTGGCGGACGTGGTCGGCGAACGGCTGCCGCGCACTCTGGCGCTGGCGCTGGTTTGCCACATCCTCGCATCGATCATCGGCATCACCTTCGGCATCCTTGCCGCCACGCGGCAATATTCCTGGATCGACAGCCTGCTGTCAGGCATTTCCTTCCTGGGCATGACGGTGCCGCGCTTCCTGATGGCGCTGATCATCGTCTATATCCTGGTCTTCCATTTCAACGTGACCGAGATCAACAGCTTCCATTCCGCCCGCTATGGCGGCGCGCCCTGGTCCTGGGATAAATTCGTCGATCTCCTGAAGCATGTCTGGCCGGTGATCGCGATCGCCACTTTCGGCGGCCTCGCCTACAACATGCGCGTGATGCGGGGCAATCTGCTCGACACGCTGAACGCCCAATATGTCGAGACCGCTCGTGCCAAGGGGCTTTCGGAGGGGGCGGTCATCATGCGCCATGCCGTGCCGAATGCGCTGCATCCGCTGGTCATGTATCAGGGCGTGGTTCTGCCCTATATGCTGACCGGCGAAATCGAGACGGCGATCATCTTTGCCCTGCCAACCGTCGGGCCGGCCATCGTCGGCTCCATGTGGGTCGGCGACGTCTATGTCACCGCCACCTTCATGCTGGTGCTGTCGGCGACACTCATCATCGGCAACATCATCGCGGACATGCTGCTGGCGATGCTCGATCCGCGGGTGCGGCTTGGCGGAGGTGCACACGCATGAAGGCCAACATTCAAGACATCATCGCCGTGCCGGCACCGGCTGCTCACCACGGCAACGAGACCTATCTGGCGCTGGTCTGGCGCCGCCTCAAGCGGTCCTGGACCGGCATGGCCGGCCTCATCCTCGTCTGCCTGCTGATGCTCATGACGATCTTTGCGGAGTTCTTCTCGCCCGTCGATCCGAAGCTGACCGGCGTCGCCTTTGCGCCGCCGCAAGTAATCAGCATCACCGACCAGGACGGCAACTTCGTCTGGCCGCGCACCTATTCGGTGGGCGAGGGCACCGAGCTCGACCCGATCACCTTCCAGCCGATCGTCGGCCCTGACTATGCCAATCCCAAAGACCTCGGGTTCTTCGTCAAGGGGTTCAGCTACCGGCTTCTTGGCGTCCTGCCGACGGACCGGCATTTCTTCGGCGCCGTCGATGGAACGCCGGTCAATTTCCTCGGCACAGACAAGTTCGGCCGGGATGTGCTGTCGCGCATCTTCCATGGCTCGCGCGTATCCCTGATGATCGCATTGACGGTGGTGTTCATCGTCACGGTCGTTGGAACTACGATCGGCATGGTGTCGGGCTACTTCGGCGGCCGCTTCGACATCTGGATGCAGCGCTTCGTCGAGCTGGTGCTGGCCTTTCCGCAACTGCCGCTCTATCTGGCGCTGACGTCGCTGATCCCGGTGACGGCGCCGACCAACGTCTTCCTCGCCTTCGTCATCTTCGTAATGTCGGCGCTCGGCTGGGCACAGATGTCGCGCGAGGTGCGCGGCAAGACGCTGGCGCTCGCCAGGATAGACTACGTGCGGGCAGCCATGGCGATCGGCGCCACCGATCGTCGGATCATCTTCCAGCACATCTTTCCCAACGTCATGAGCCACGTCATCGTCGCGGTGACGCTGGCGATCCCCAACGTGGTGCTGCTGGAATCGTTCCTCGGCTTCCTCGGGTTTGCGGTCAAGCCGCCTTTGATGTCCTGGGGACTGATGCTGCAGGATACCGCCACCTATTCCGTCATCGGATCCTATCCCTGGATCCTGTCGCCCGTCGCCTTCGTGCTGATCACCGTCTTTGCGTTCAATGCGCTTGGCGATGGCCTGCGCGACGCCGTCGATCCCTATTGAGGAGGCGCCCATGGCACCCGTTGACCTAAACCTGCTAGCGCCCGAACAGCGGCACGATCATGCTGCAGCCATCGGCTCTCCGATCATCGACGCGCGCCATGTGGCGGTGAAATTCAAGGTCGAGGGCGGTCTCGTCGATGCCGTCAAGGACGTCTCCTTCCAGCTCTACCGCGGCGAGACGATCGCCGTGGTCGGGGAATCCGGATCCGGAAAATCGGTGACCGCCCGCACGGTCATGGGATTGCTCACCAAGCGCGCAAGCGTGTCGGAGCGGTCCAGCATCGCGTATGACGGCCGGAACGTGCTGAAGTTCTCCGATCGCCAGCGCCGGGCGCTACGCGGAAACCGCATCTCGATGATCTTCCAGGAGCCGATGAGCTCGCTCAATCCGGTCTACACCATCGGCGCCCAGATCATCGAGGCCATCCGGGTGCATCAGAAGCTGAGCCGCAAGCAGGCAACCGTGCGCACGCTGGAATTGTTGCGCCAGGTCCAGATTCCTGACCCGGAAGCGCGTCTCAACCAGTATCCGCACCAGCTGTCTGGCGGCCAGCGGCAGCGCATCATGATCGCCATGGCGCTCGCCAACAACCCGGACGTTCTGATTGCCGACGAGCCGACGACGGCGCTCGACGTCACCGTGCAGGCCCAGATCCTCAACCTCATCCGCGACCTGCAGAAAACGCTCGGTATGGCCGTGATCCTGATCACCCATGATCTGACCGTCGTCCGGCAGTTTTCCGACTATGTCTACGTCATGCAGAACGGCGAGGTGAAGGAGCACAACACCACGGCAGCGCTGTTTGAAAACCCGCAGCACCCCTATACCCGCCACCTGCTCAACTCCGAGCCGAAGGGCAACGCCAACCCGATGCCGCAGGGCTCGGCCGCCATCCTCGAAGGTCGCTCGGTGCGCGTTTCCTTCATGCTGCGGGCGGGCGGTTTCTTCAAACCGCAGCTCAAGGAACTGGTCGCGGTCGACAGCCTCAGCCTGAAGCTTCATCGCCACGAGACGTTGGGCCTCGTTGGCGAATCCGGCTCGGGCAAGACAACATTCGGCCAGGCTCTGGTCAAGCTTCTGCGGGCCGAAGGCGGCGAGATCCTGTTTGACGGCGAGCCGATCCAGAACAAGACCCGCGACGAGATGCGGCCGCTGCGCTCGCGCATGCAGATCGTCTTTCAGGACCCGTTCTCCTCGCTCAATCCGCGCATGTCGGTCGGCCAGATCATCGAGGAAGGGCTAGTCGTCAACCGGCTCGGCGCCACCCGCAACGAGCGTCTGGAGCGTGTGCGCGACGCGCTGAACAGCGCCGGCCTTCCCACCAACATCCTGTCGCGTTTCCCGCACGAGTTTTCAGGCGGCCAGCGGCAGCGTATCGCGATCGCCCGGGCGATCGCGTTGGAGCCGGAGTTCATACTGCTCGACGAGCCGACATCGGCGCTCGATCTCTCGGTTCAGGCACAGATTATCGAACTGCTGCGCAAGCTGCAGGACGAGAAGGGACTGAGCTACCTCTTCATCTCCCACGATCTCAAGGTCGTGCGCGCACTCTGCCACCGGGTAGTGGTGATGCAGCATGGCAAGATCGTCGAAGAGGGGCCGGTCGAAGACGTACTTTCCCATCCCAAGACCGCCTACACGGAACGGCTCGTCAGAGCCGCGTTCGAAGTGGCTGCCTAGCAGAAAAGAGGCATTTCATGACGAGACAACCCAAAATCACCTTCATCGGCGCCGGCTCGACCGTGTTCATGAAAAACATCATCGGCGACGTTCTGCAGCGACCGGCGCTGGCGGATGCGAGGATCGCGCTGATGGACATCAATCCGCAACGGCTGGAGGAGAGCGAAGTCGTCGTTCGCAAGCTGATTTCAACGCTCGGCACCAAAGCCACCATCGAGCTGCATGCCAACCAGCGCAAGGCACTCGACGGTGCAGATTTCGTCGTCGTTGCGTTCCAGATCGGCGGTTACGAACCGTGCACGGTGACGGATTTCGAAGTGCCGAAGAAATACGGCCTGCGCCAGACGATCGCCGACACGCTCGGCGTCGGTGGCATCATGCGCGGCCTGCGCACCGTGCCGCACCTCTGGAGCATCTGCGCCGACATGACAGAGGTCTGCCCGGACGCGATCCTGCTGCAATACGTCAACCCGATGGCAATCAACACCTGGGCGATCGCCGAGAAGTATCCGCACATCAAGCAGGTCGGTCTTTGCCACTCCGTGCAGGGCACGGCGATGGAACTCGCCGAGGATCTGAACATTCCCTATGAGGAGATCCGCTACCGCTCGGCCGGCATCAACCACATGGCGTTCTTTCTGAAGTTCGAGCATCGCCAGGCGGACGGGTCCTACCGCAACCTCTATCCCGATTTGCTGCGTGGCTACCGCGAAGGTCGCGCGCCCAAGCCCGGCTGGAACCCGCGCTGCCCGAACAAGGTGCGCTACGAGATGATGACCCGGCTCGGCTATTTCGTCACCGAAAGCTCGGAGCATTTCGCCGAGTACACGCCCTACTTCATCAAGGAAGGCCGCGACGACCTGATCGAAAAATTCGGCATCCCGCTCGACGAATATCCGAAACGCTGCATCGAGCAGGTCGAGCGCTGGAAGGGGCAGGCGGCAGCCTATCGCTCCGCCGACAAGATCGAGGTCAAGCCGTCGAAGGAATATGCTTCGTCGATCATGAACTCCGTGTGGACGGGCGAACCCTCTGTCATCTACGGCAACCTGCGCAACAATGGCTGCATCACCTCGCTGCCCGCCAATTGCGCCGCCGAAGTGCCCTGCCTTGTCGACGAAAACGGCATCCAGCCGACATTCATCGGCGATCTTCCGCCGCAGCTGACGGCGTTGATCCGCACCAATATCAACGTCCAGGAACTGACGGTCGCCGCCCTGATGACCGAAAACCGCGAACACCTTTATCACGCGGCGATGATGGATCCGCACACCGCTGCCGAACTCGATCTCGACCAGATCTGGGCGCTCACCGACGATCTGCTCGCCGCTCACGGCAACTGGATCCCGGAATGGGCGAGAAGTGCCAGAAAGGTTCACGCCGCGTAGCTCTTTCTCCCGGTCGCGCGGCCAGGAAACCCCGGAACCTCCCAGTTCCGGGGTTTCCCTTGGCTGTCAGGGCGTCAGGCGTGATTGAAGACAATCAGGGCGCGGTGGCCCAGGGCAAGCCGTGAGCAACGCCACAAAACCAAGGCAGCCGATGGCAGCCAAGCACCATCTGCTAAGGATCAGGCTTACACGCTTCGTGCTTTAGACCCGACGTCAGCGCAGTCGGTTGCCGTTCTTGTCGAAAAGGAAGGACCGGGACGCAGCGATTGCGACGGTCAGGGTCTCTCGGCTGACGATATCGCGAACATCGCCATGCTCGATAATGATGCGCTCTTCGTCGGAGACGTGGGCGTAGACATAGCTGGTATTGCCGAGATGCTCCGCAACATCGACCTTGACTTTGACGTCCGTGTCGCCTTTCCCCTGTGCGAGAAAATGCTCCGGCCGTACGCCGAGCGTGACGACATCCCCGACCGCGATGGATGACGCGGCAATGGGAAGGGTCAGATGGACATCGGGCTGGCTTGTCAGCGCAACCGTTACATTTCCGGCAGCTATCGACGCCACGTTTGCTTTGAGAAAATTCATGCGCGGCGAGCCGATGAAGCCGGCAACGAAGGTGTTTGCCGGGTCGTCGTAAAGCGCAAGCGGCGCGCCCACCTGTTCGACCACGCCTGCCCGCAACACAACGATCTTGTCGGCAAGCGTCATCGCCTCCACCTGATCGTGCGTGACGTAGATGACGGTCGACTTCAACTCCTTGTGCAGCTTGGCGATCTCGACGCGCATATGGACGCGCAGTTCAGCGTCGAGGTTCGATAAGGGTTCGTCGAACAGGAAGACGAGGGGGTTGCGCACGATGGCGCGGCCGATCGCGACGCGCTGTCGCTGGCCGCCCGAGAGTGCCTTCGGCTTGCGATCCAGCAGCGGCTCAAGCTCGAGGATGCGCGCTGCATCGTTGACCCGGTTGTCGACGTCCGCCTTCGCCATGCCGGCGAATTTGAGTGCGAAACCCATGTTCTCGCGCACGGTCATGTGCGGATAGAGGGCATAGGACTGAAACACCATGGCGATGCCGCGTTTGGACGGATCGACATCGTTCATCACCGTGCCGCCGATCGAAAGTTCGCCGGAGGAGATGTCCTCCAGTCCGGCGATCATGCGCAACAGCGTCGACTTTCCGCAGCCCGAAGGCCCGACGAAGACGACGAACTCCCCTGCCTCGATCGACAGATCGACTCCCTTGATGATTTCGAGCGCGCCGAAGCGCTTGCGAATGTCGGCGAGACGGACTTCGGCCATGGTGACTACTCAGTTGACGGTAAAGGTGATGGACTGGGTGTCGAAGCGGCGGCTCGTCACCGTCAACTCGAGCTTGCCCTTGGTCTCGCCGGCCTCGATCCAGAAGCCGGTCGCTCCGCCTTTCAGCGTGTGTTCGGACGGACCGATGATCCGGCCCTGACCTTCGAGTGACAGCATGACCGGCTCCTCGAAATAGGGCAACAGGTTGCCGCATTGGTCGAGGGCCCGCACCACGACGCGCACGGCATCTTTTTCGCCAGCGCGAAGCTCCGTGTCGTCGGCGATGACCTCGAGCGAGGCCGGGACGGGATCGGCCGGCAGCGTCAAGGTCTTGACGGGTTTTCCGTCGACGTAGCCGGTAAAGGTGCCCTCGCGCCAGACACGGCCCCAGGTGCCGAATTCTTCAGGCGTCACGCTGCGCAGGTCGAGCACGACGGGGGGGTGCGGCAGATGCGGGTAGTTCTCCCTGTCCGGATAGATCCGCTTTGCCGGCCATTCGCCGAACTTCACTTCGACATAGTCGCAGTTCGTCAGCACGATCAGCGGCAGCACGCCGCCGATATTGCGCTCACCGCGCGCCCAGAAGGTGACCGGCTGAAGCACGACATTGTCTTTCGGATCCCCTTGCGAGGCATAGGCATAGGCAGCCAGCTTCGGGATCCGGTACATGTCGAGCACGCCGTGGTAGCAGATGCGGTCGCCGGCGCCGAAATCCTTGTGGGTGTTGTAGTCGTACATGCACCAACCGGTGGAGCCGGAGATATCCCGGTCGCCGGCAACGGCGTTGAGGATCAGGAGATGCCGGGTCACGTGCTCGGCCTGGCGCTGTTCCTGGTCGAAGCGCTTGGTCGGATACATGTGACCGTTGTATTCGGTGATCATGTAAGGGATCGGCCGGGTAATGCCCGTTGTCTCCACGCGATCGCGCAGCACCACGCGTCCACGATTGTTGCCGGGCAGCTCCTCATTGCCGAGGATGAAGTCGTTCATCGTGTAGACGTCTTCGAGCAGTTCCGAATTGGTGATGAAGCGCACGCCGCCGGTCTGGCGGGTAGGATCAAGCTCGCGGGCAAGACGGTTCGTCTCCGCGTAGAACGCGTGGTTGTCCTGGCTTTCGTTGATGCGAACGCCCCAGATGATGATCGAGGGATGGTTCCAGTCCCGCTCGATCATCCGGCGCACATTCTCGATCGATTCCTTCTGCCAGGCGTCACCGCCGATATGCTGCCAACCCGGAATTTCCTCGAAGACGAGCAAGCCGATCTCGTCGCAGCGCTCGATGAACCACTTCGACTGCGGATAGTGCGATGTGCGCACGATGTTGCAGGCGAGCTCATGTTTCAGGATGTCGGCATCCTTCTCCTGCGCGCGCCGTCCCATCGCATAGCCGGTGTGCGGAAAGGCCTGGTGACGGTTCAATCCGCGCAGTTTCAGCGGCCGGCCGTTCAGCAAGAAGCCTTCCGGTGTGAAGAGGGCGGTGCGGAAGCCGAAGCGTTGGGTCAGCACGTCTTCGCCGTGTTCGGTCTCGAGTTTGAGCGACAGGGCATAGAGCGCCGGATTGTCGATATCCCAAAGCTCGATGCCGGCGAGATCGGAGAACGTGAACATCGCCTCGTTGCCATCAACCGTAACCGAGGACGCAGCAACGTCGTCGCCACCCTTGCGGCGGATCTTTGCAGCCAGCGTGCCAGAGAAGGCGAGGTTTTCCGGATTGGCGAGGAAGACGCGGGCGGTGACGGATTTCTTCTCTGCGAGCGCGTCCGGCGTCTCGATCTTGACGTTGGCGATCGATACCGGGCTTGTCACTTTCAGCCAGACGTCGCGGTAGATGCCCGCATAGCAGAGATAGTCGATCTGGCCGCCGAAGGGTGGAATCTCTGGGTTCTCAGAGCCGTCGATCTTGACCGTGATCAGGTTTTCTCCGCGCACCAGATGCGGCGTCAGCCGTGCCTCGAAAGGCGTGTAGCCGTCTTTGTGCGCGATGATCTCCTTGCCGTTGAGATAGACGACGCTGTCGGCCATGGCGGCATCGAAGACCAGCGACACTTCGCGGCCTTCGAATTCGGTGCGCCAGTCGAAGCGCTTCTGATAGGTAAACGGCTTCTGGTAATCGGTCTCGTCGAAATAGTTGTAGGGCAGTTCGACGGCGCTGTGCGGCAACCGCACGGTTTCTCCCGTCTGGAGCGAATGCACATGCGTCGGTTCGAAACCGTCGCGGAAGACCCAGTTGGCATTGAAGTTTTCGGTAATGCGCATTGACGACGTTCCTATTTCACTGAACCGAGCATGCCCTGCACGAACTGGCGCTGCATGACGAAGAAGACGAGAAGGGTGGGAAGGGTGGCGAGGATGGTGCCGATCATGACCACGCCGTAATCGGGGTAGTAGGCGGAGGCGAGCGAGGAGACGACGAGGGTGATCGTCTTCGTCTCGTTCGACTGCAGGACGATGAGAGGCCAGAGGTAGTTGTTCCAGTTGGTCATGAAGACGATGACGAAAGCGGCCGCGTAGGTGGAGCGCATCACCGGAACGTAGATGTAGAGAAAGATCTGCCATTCCTTGAGGCCGTCGACCTTGGCGGCGTCGCGAAGCTCCGTCTGGAAGGCCTTGGTCGACTGGCGGAAATAGAAGATGATGAAGGCGGACGCGATCGTCGGCAGCATGATCGCAATATGTGTGTTGATGAGGCCGCTTCTCGCCATCATCATGAACAGCGGGATCATCAGCGCTGCAAACGGCACCATGAGCGTCAGAAGCACTAGCGCGTAGATACGATCGCGCGCCTTTGACCTGAACATCTCAAAACCGTAGCCGGCGAGCGACGACACGACGATCGTCAGCAGCGTCGCAAGCACGGATACCTTGACCGAGTTCCAGAAAACCAGCGGCACGTCGACCTGTGAGAAGAAGTTGGCGACGTTGATGCCGAAGGCATCGCCTATCCCCGTTCGGCCGCTGATGATGTCGATCGACTTGTTGGTCGAGCTGATCACCATCCAGATGAACGGGAAGATCGACAGGAAGGCCGCCGTCCCCAGGAAGACGTATTGCAGCACAGTCGTTGCAAGGCGCGAGACGTTCATGACCGGTCCCTCGCGGCGTAAAACTGGAGGAAGGACAGAAGCGCCACCATGAGGACGATGACGTAGGAAATCGTCGCCGCGTAGCCGAAGCTCGGCATGAAGCGGAAGGTGAGATTGTAGATATAAAGCGAGAGTGTCAGCGTCGCGTTCGCCGGGCCGCCGCGTCCCTCGGTCAGATTGTAGACTTCGTCAAAAAGCTGGATCGTGCCGATGGTCGAGATGATTGTCGTAAACAGGATCACCGGCTTCAGCATCGGCACGGTGATATAGACGAAGCGGGCCCAGGCGGGCACGCCATCGATCCGCGCCGCCTCGTAGATCGACTTGTCGACGTTCTGCAGGGCCGCCAGGTAAAAGATCATGTTGTAGCCGGTCCAGCGCCAGGTAATGGCGAGGATGACGAGCACCTTGGCCCAGAAGGGTTCCGTCAGCCAGCCGATCGGCGTCGAGATCAGACCGATCGCCAGCAGTGCGGAGTTCACCACGCCATCGACGGAGAACATGCTCTTGAAGAGCACGGAATAGGCGACGAGCGAGGCGACGCAGGGCAGAAAAATGGCGGTGCGGAAGAAGCCGATGAATTTCAGCTTGTCGTTGTTCAGGACCGCGGCGAGCATGAGCGCCAGGGTGATCATGATCGGCACCTGGATGATGAAGAAGGTGACGGTATTGGTCAGCGCCTGAAGGAAGACCGGATCGTTCCATAGCCGCACGACGTTTCCGAAGCCGGCAAACTTCATCATCATGCCCTTGCCCGCGAAGAAGGACAGGTAGAGCGAGCGCAGGATCGGGTAGACGAGGAAGATCGCGATGAGAAGCAATGATGGAGCGACGAACAGCCAGCCGTTCAGGTCGTAATACCGCTTCAATCCGCCTGTTTTTCCGGCAGCCATGGAACGCCCTCAGAAAAAGGGATGACATTGCGGGCGGCAGTGGCTCGATTGCCGCATGCCGCTCCAGCGAAAGAGGCAGGCGGTCGCCGCCTGCCTTGGGATGACTACTGGATCTGGCCCTGGGCCTGGCTGTCCACAGCCTTCAGCACGTCGTCGATGGGCGCGCCCTGGCCAAGCGACGGCAGATGCGCCGTGACCGCCGTGTCCACCTCGTTGGTGAAGACGCCGTAGTTGACCGCCGGAACCTTCGCCAGCCAGTCGGAGAAGTTCTGCCAGACCTTTTCACCGCCGAAGAAGGCATCGGCTTCGGAATAGGCCGGTCCGTTGCGCGCCGCCATCAGCGAGCCGACAGCACCGCGTTCCGTCAGGATCTTCTGATAGAAATCGACATCCTTGGCATAGACCTCGTTGAGGAAATCGATGGCTTCGTCCTTCTCGGCGGAGCTTGCTGTCACGTACCAGCTGGAACCGCCGAGATTGGAGGCATGGGATGCACCCTCGACGTTCAGCTTCGGAATGGGGGCCACACCCCATTTGCCGGACTGATCGGCCTGGGCCTTGACGGTGCCGGTAATCCACACGCCCGTCGTCACGGTGGCGACATCGCCGGAGGTGAAGGTCGCGACCCATTCCGTCCAGCCGGCAGCCGGCTTGTGAATGTTGGCCTGAAGGATCTTCTGCTCGGTCTCGAGCGCTGCCTTCAGGGCGGCGTTGTTCTCGATCGACAGATTGCCGTCCTTGTCGAAATACCAGCCGCCGGCGGACTGCATCAGGATGCGGACGAAGCCGGCATCATTGACGTCGAGACCCAGCATCTTCTTGCCGGTCTTGGCTTCGACCTGTTTTCCGATCTCGATGAAGCGGTCCCAGGTCAGGTCCTGCATATCTTCGGGCTTGAAGCCGGCCTGCTCGAGATAGTCCTTGCGGTAATAGAGGCCGGTGACGCCGGAATCGAACGGCATGCCGTAGACGGCGCCATCCATCGTCATCAGTTGAACCTTGTACGGCGCGAAGCCGGAGAAATCGACCTTGCTGGAAAGCTCAGCGAAAGCGCCGGGGAAGGACTGAAGATACTTCTGCGCGCCATAGTCCTCGATCAGCACGATGTCGGGCAGTGCATCGGTCGTGCCCGAGGACAGCGCTGTCTGCAGCTTCTGCTCGACATCGGCCTTGGCGAAGTCGACGATGTTGAAAGTCGTTTCGGGATGCTTTGCGCTATAGCGCGCGGCTGCTTCCTTCATGATCGCAACGTTGAAGTTCGGATCCCAACACCAGACCGTGACTTCACCGGCAAAGGCGGCGGTGGACGCAAGCAGGCTTGCTGCGGCGAGCGCGCCAGCCGCAAAGCGCGACAGATTCGTTTTGCTGTACATCGTTTCCTCCCTAGAAACTTGCTGAGGGCAGGTTCTCCTCTCCCGCCGTCCGCGCAACAGTTACCGAAATTCAGGAAACACGCAAGGAAGATTTAGTAAATATTTATCTCGAATGAAAACCGGGTCCCCGACGCCTAGGATTCCAAGGGTTTGCGACAGCTATCGCGCCAAACGAGTTCGGTGGAGATGCGCACCTGCTTTCCGTAGCTGCGGCCGGAAAGTCGCTCGAGCAACAGATCGACGGCCGTCTCGCCGATATGTTCACTGTGGATGCGCACCGTGCTGAGAGACGGCGTCAGGAACTGTGCTACCGGGATATCGTTGAAGGAGATGACGCCAAGGTCGCCCGGGATCGAAAGACCGAACTCCTGGATCGCGCGATAGGTGCCGATCGCCATGTTGTCATTGGACGTCACGATCACATCCGGCCGTTCGGTAAGCGCAAGCAGTTCGCGCGCAAGACGATAGCCGGTATCGAGCCGAAGGCTCTGACCCGACGAGCAGTCGGCGAGCGCCAGAAGCTCAGGCGCGAACGTGCCGTTCTTCGTCTGCCAGTTGATATAGGCGGCACATCGGCGCTCGGCGAAATGCTGGACCGCGCCATTGAGATTTTCGTGGCTGCCGATAAAGCCGACGCGCTTGTATCCGCTGGATTTCAGGGCATCAAGGATCTTGCGGGTCGCAAGGCCAACGTCGGAAAACACGCTGTCCAGCCGGTCGTTCCTGGGGTCGAAATCGGCAAAAACCACGTGGCGGGCATGCTCGTTCAGCCACGCGATCTCGTTGTCCGAGTGTTTGCCGATAACGATCACGCCCGATGCGCCTTCAAGCAGGGACGCTTCAGGAAGAGCATCGGAATGGAAGACCTTGACGATCTCAGTTCTCAGGTCGCGGCAACGGCTTTCGATACCAAGCCGAACGCCGACATAATAGGGATCGGCAATCTCGTCCGAAGGCTCGAGAAAGTGCACGATGACAAGCTTGGTCAACAGGCTGGGGGCAGCCTGTCCGTTCGCCTTGTTGCGATTGCGCGGGGTCTCGTAGTTCAGCGCCTCGGCCGTCTCGATGATCGCCTGCCGCTTCGCGGGCGAGATGGATAAAGCCGGGTCGTAGTTGAGTACCCTCGACACCGTGGCCGACGACACGCCAACGCTCTTGGCGATTTCCTTGATAGTGACCATGCCGTCATTCCATTGTTGTCATCGGGCGACTATGTCACATGCGCCCAAATTCTGAAATCGCTTTTAGTAAAGTTTTACTGTCCTTCGGGGCGCAGGGCCAACGAATATCTGACGCAAGCGCGAAAGCGGCGCAGTTATATCCAAGCGATAGGTTGTTCTCAACAAAGTCCACGGTTATCGGCGAGGAAGCGGAGACCTGCCTTGCTCCTGGCAGGTTTCCAAGGAAACGCGCCCAGCCGCGGTGCCGGCTGGCGATTTATGCATTCAACGCATGAATTGCATGCCGATATCTCGTTTGCGCATGCCGAGCCGTCAGGACTAGGCTGCCATCAATCCAGAACAACAGTGAAGCGCAAAGCTTCGGGGAACCTCCATGAGCGATACCAGACTTGCCGACCCAGGCCAGTTTGTCGTCGTGCCGCGACGCAAGATCGGCACGAAGATACTGGCCCTCGTATTCATCACGATGCTGATCCTGCTTGCGAGGGCGTTTTGGCTCGGCGATATCGCCTGGAGCTACGTCGGAGAAAACCTGTTCTCGAAGGCGGTGATGGCGGGCGTGGTCAACACGATCATCATGACTTTCTGCGCCATGGCCCTCGGTATTCTGCTCGGCGTGCTCGCCGCCGTCATGCGCATGTCCGACAATCCGGTGTTGAGAAGCGTTTCCGTCGGCTACATCTGGCTGTTTCGCGGTACGCCGGCGCTGCTGCAATTGCTGCTGTGGTTCAATCTGGCACTGATTTTCCCGACGATCGGCATTCCCGGCCTGTTTTCGCTGCGCACCGTCGACGTGATGACCCCCTTTGTCGCGGCCTTCCTCGGCCTGGGCATCCAGCAGGGCGCCTATACGGCGGAAGTCGTGCGCGCCGGCATTCTCTCCATCGACAAGGGACAGACAGAGGCGGCCCTGTCGATCGGCATGACCAAGCTGCGTGCGACACTGAAGATCGTGCTGCCACAGGCCATGCGTGTCATCGTGCCGCCGATCGGCAACGAGACGATCGGCATGGTCAAGCTGACCTCGCTTGCCAGCGTCATCCAGTATTCCGAGGTGCTGCGCAGCGTGGAGGACATCTACTACGTCAATTCACGCGTCATCGAACTGCTGATCGTTGCCGCCATGTGGTACATGGCCGTGGTCACGGTCCTCAGCATCGCGCAGATGTATATCGAGCGCTATTTCTCCAAGGGATGGGGCGCCTCCGGCCGGAACGAAACCACGCCGGCGCCGCAGACCACTGTCGAGGAGGCGGCCTGATGGAAGCGCTTATCGTGGCCCATGGCCTTCAGAAATACTTCGGCACCTTCCATGTGCTCCAGGACATCGATTTCAGCATCCGCAAGGGCGAAGTCGTGTGCATCATCGGTCCGTCCGGCTCCGGAAAGAGCACGTTCCTGCGCTGCATCAATCAGCTCGAAAGCATCGAAGGTGGCTATGTCAGCGTCGATGGCGAGATTGCGGGCTACCGCCGCGACGGAAATCACCTCTATCCGCTGTCCGACCGCGAGATCGCGCGCCAGCGCCAGTCCGTTGGCATGGTCTTCCAGCGTTTTCATCTCTTCCCGCACCGCACCGTGCTCGAAAACATCATAGAAGGTCCGGTCGGCGTCCAGAAACGCCGCAAGCAGCAATGCACCGAGGAAGCGCGTGCCCTGTTGAAGCGCGTCGGCCTGGCCCACAAGGCGGACGCCTATCCGGGCGAACTGTCAGGCGGCCAGCAGCAGCGTGTCGCAATTGCCCGGGCGCTCGCGATGAAGCCGAAGGCGATGCTGTTCGACGAGCCGACGTCGGCGCTCGATCCCGAACTGGTTGGCGAAGTGCTCGGCGTCATGAAGGAACTGGCTGCCACCGGCACGACCATGATCGTCGTGACCCACGAACTCGGCTTCTGCCGCGAAGTGGCCGACCGGGTGGTGTTCATGGACGCAGGCCGGATCATCGAAACCGGAACGCCCGCGGAGATCCTGGAGAATCCCACAAATCCCAGAGTGAAGAGCTTCATCTCTGCGGTGCTTTGAAAACGAAAAATAACCTCAAGAGGAGAATGACATGAGATTTCTGAAAATGGCCGTGTCTGCGCTGGCGCTTCTTTCCGCCGGGGTCGCTTCGGCCGAGACCAAGCTCAACCTGGTCAATGACGGCGAGCTACGCATCCTGACCAACCCGATCTATCCGCCGATGGAATTCGTCAACCCCGAGAAGGGCACGCTTGACGGTTTCGATGTCGATCTGGCGACGGCGATTGCGGCCAAGCTCAAGCTGAACCCGCTGTTCGTCACCTCCGCCTTCCAGGAACTGCAGAGCGGGCTCCAGACGGGCCGCGGCGACGTGATCATCTCCGGCATGAGCGACAACGTCAAACGCCAGGAAAGCATGGACTTCGTCGACTACCTGACGAGCGGCCCGATCCTGTTCACGACCAAAGCCAGCGCCGAACAGTACAAGTCGCCCGAGGACCTTTGCGGCAAGACGGTTGCCGGCAGCCGCAGCACCAGCTTCGGCGAAAACGTCACCGGCTGGAGCGAGGCCAATTGCGTGGGCAAGGGTAAGCCGGCGATCAAGTTCGAAGGCACGGCCGATTCCAACGCCGCCCGCCTCGGCATGAAACAGGGTCGCTATGACGCGGTTGTGCAAGGCATCGAAACCATCGCCTACCAGATGCGCGTCGAGCCGGACACGTTCACGCTGGTCGGCGATCCGCTGCTTAGCAACGACACGTTCGGTATGGGCTTCAAGAAAGACAATTCGGCCCTGCGCGACGCTATCGCCGGCGCTCTCGACGACTTGATCAAGGACGGCACCTACAACGAACTGCTGACGAAGTGGGGCCTTGTGCACAATGCCGTGCCCAAGGCCGTGATCAACGGCGTCAAGTAAGCCGTCGTCTCCCGCTCCCGCACCTGATCTCTCGGAGAGAGGCGGGCGGTAAACCCTCCAAAGTTCCTCCCTTTTCAACTGGCCTCAGCGCCGGAACGGGAGAGCTTTGTCTTGCGAAAACCGCTCCCGGCGCTCCCGCCGGGGGTGGCGAAAACCGGACAAAGACCATGCTGACCGAAACTATCTCTGCTGCCACGCGTCTGGCCCCGTTGTGGCCGCCAGGAAAACAATCCGCGGTCGCGCTTGCCTTCGATGTCGACGGCCCGACGGGCGATGCCATGCTCGACGGTTCGCTGCTTGCCAATCCCCGCTATTTTACGCAGGGCGCCTATGGCCCATGGAAAGCCTTGCCGCGATTGCTCGATCTGCTGTCGGCCTACGATCTCAAGGCCACCTTCTTCATTCCCACCTGGGTCGTGTTGCATTGGGGCGCCCACTGCGAGCGGATCGTTCGCGAAGGCCATGAGGTCGCCTATCATGGCCATCGCCACGAGGTCTTCATCGATCTGGGCCGTGAGCAGCAGCTCGCCATCATGGAGCGCTCGCGTGCCGTCTTTCAGGAGCGGCTGGGCGTGACGCCGATCGGCTTTCGCACCCCGTCCGGCGACTGGAGCGCCGAGACCGCGGATCTGCTGCGCGCCTTCGGCGTCCTGTATTCGAGCTCGATGCGCGGCGACGACCGTCCCTATTTCCATCCAGGTACGGCAGCCAAACTGGGCCTCGTCGAAATTCCCGGCCGCTGGGACATCGATGATTATACGGCACTCGCCTACACGGAGGAGCCTGATTTCCCTGTTGGTCTCGACCGGATCTCCGATTACCGGACAGTCGAGCAGAACTGGCGCGCGGAGTTTGAGGGATACCACCGCGAAGGCCTGTGCTGGACGACGATCCTCCACCCCAAGGTTTGCGCCAAGCCGGGTCGCCTTTCGATACTCGAAGGCCTTTTCAAAGCGATCACGGCGCATGGCGATGCGGTCTGGACCGCCCGTTGCGGCGACATCGCGCGCTGGTGGATCGATCGCCACAGCCAAGACACCGGAAGGATGCCGGCATGAACGAACAGGCGACAACGACGTGGCCCGAGGGCAAGCGATGCACGGTGCTGATCTCGGTGCTTTTTGATGACGGGATGGATGCGGCTACTGCTGCCCCGGACCTTCTCCAGCGCAGCAAGAGTTTTTCCGTCTGGAAGTATGGCGCAACCCGCGGCGTGGAGCGCCTGTGCCGGACCTTCGCATCTTTCGATATCGCCGCCAGTTGGTTTACGCCGGGGCAGGTGGCCGAGGAGCATCCCGGTTTGCTCAAGGCGGTGGCCGGCGCTGGTCACGATCTTGAAAGTCATGGCTGGGCCTTCGAGCGCCACGATAGCATGCCGGCGTCGCAGTCGCTGGATCTCTTGAAACGGTCGCGGGAAACACTCGGCCAGCTCTCGGGCAAGGCGGCCACTGGGTTCCGCCTCCCGGCAGGAAACTGGCCGCCAGGTTTCGATCAAACGTTGCTGGAGGCCGGATACGAATGGTCGACGTCGCTCAATGGCGATGACGTCCCCTACCTGCACCCCTCCCGCCTGGTCGAGATCCCTGTTCATATCGAGCTCGAGGATCGTCCCTACTTCCAGTTCAATTTCACCCCCGCCTTTCCGAAAGGGCAAAGCCGCATCCCGTCTTACGACGGCGTTCTTCACAACTGGATCGCGGAGTTCGATGCCTATCGCCGCTTCGGCCTTTGCTACGTGCTGCAACTGCGGCCCGAGTGGACCGGCACGCCGGGACGGATCTCCATCGTCGAAGACCTGTTGGCCCATATCCGTAGCTTCGACGACGTCTGGATCACCACCGGCGCAATGATTGCGGACTGGCACCGAAAGAACGGTGTCGCGCCGCCGCCGACCCATCCCCTCCACGTCTACGATGCCTACCTGCAGGAGCAGCAATCCCATGGCTGACACCGTCCTTCAGTCGCTGGCGCTCAAGGTCGCAGCCACGGCTTTCGACGACTTTCCGCAAGCAACCATCCGCAAAGCGAAGCGGCATGTGCTCGACACCTTCGGCGTCGCTGTCGCCGGCTCGGCGTCGGCCGAGACGCGCATGGCGCTTGCTGCATCTGATATGAGCGCAGCGAACGGTTCTTCGCTCATTTGGGGAACTCCGCTTTCGGCCGATGCGCGCACTGCCGCGCTCGTCAACGGCGTTTCGGCCCACGCCCTTGAACTCGATGACAGCGGTGGATGCGACCACTCCGGTGCAGTCGTGCTGCCGGCGGTCGTCGCTGCCCTGGGCGAGGTGACACGCCCTGTTCATGGCAAGGAATTTCTGAAGAGCGTTCTGATCGGATACGAGGTCGGCCGGCGCGTGCTGGAGGCCGCCGGCGGCTACGAGACGCATAACGGGCTCGGATGGCATTCGACCGGCACCTGCGGTGCCTTCGGGGCGGCGGCAGCCGTCGGAACCTTGCTCGGCTTCGACGCGCAGCGCATCGCCTCGGCGCTCGGCCTTGCCTGTTCCTTTGCCGGCGGCACATGGGCCTTCATCCACGACGGCAGTCCTGCCAAGAAGCTTCATGCCGGTCGCGCCGCGGAAGGCGGGTTTCTCGCCGCGCGCCTCGCCGCCAGCGGCTTTGTCGGACCGGGCGACGTTTTCGATGGGAGCGCCTGGGGAAGTTTCTTTCAGGCCTTTTGTCGGGGCGAGGGGGATCCGGCGATGCTGCTTCACGGCTTCGGTGAAAACTGGCGCATTGAGCGTTGCTCGATCAAACCGCACGCCACCTGCCGCGGCACCCATTCGGCAATCGACGCGGTCGACAAGCTGCTGGGCGACCAGGAGCTCGCGAGCCAAGACATCGCCGCGATCACGGTCGACATGAGCGGCTTTCAGTTCGGCATGTGCGGCGGCAAGGTGCTGACGTCGCGCGCGCAGGCGCAGATGAGCCTTCCGTATGCGATCGCTGCGCGGCTTCAATACGGGAAGGTATCGCTCGCGGAACTTGAGGAGCGCGCCTGGCGCCACCCGAGCGTTGACCGGTGGCTCCAACGCATGGACATCCGGATCGATCCCGCCATGCCCGACGAGGCCGAGCCTGCAGTCGCGCTCGCCACGATCGACGGTCGACACGTGCAGACGACGATCGACTTCCCGCTTGGAAGCCCCGCGAACCCGCTGAGCGACGACCGCCTGATCGGAAAATACGACGCCTTGGCTCGGTCCGTGTTGGGGCAGGCGAAGGCCGACGGCCTGCGGGATCGCGTACTCGCGCTCGACGGCTGCACCGACGCACGCGAGCTTTTGCAGTGGCTGCGTTGACGCTGGATCGGCCGGGGCGCGTCACAACAAATCGCAAGAATGCTGAGAGGATGAGATGACTATGATGGCTGAGACGACCTGGTCGCCGCTCTTTAAGGAAGCGGTCTCCACCGACTTCCGCGATTTCCACGAATGCCTCGACCAGGACAAGCGCATCGCGCTTTACGATGTCGCCGGCTCCAAGGTCCACGCGCGCATGCTGGCGCGGGCCGGCATCCTGACCGCAGAGGAAAACAACCGGATCCAGGTTGGCCTCGATCAGATCGCCGACGAAATGCGCGCCGGCACATTTGTGTGGAAGAAGGAGCTCGAGGACGTTCATATGAACGTCGAAAGCCGCCTGACCGCCCTTGTCGGCGAAGCCGGCAAGAAATTGCACACGGCGCGTTCACGCAACGACCAGGTGGCAACGGACATCCGTCTTTACGCCCGTGCCGAACTGGACGCGCTCGCGGCCGAGCTGAAGTCGCTGGTGCTGGCTTTCGTCGACCTCGCCGATCGCCACGCGGAGACGATCATGCCGGGCTTCACCCATTTGCAGGTCGCCCAGCCCGTGACTTTCGGCCATCACATGATGGCCTATGCCGAGATGTTCCTGCGTGATCTTGAACGCGTAGGGCAGGCGCGCGAGCGGCTGAACGTCTCGCCGCTTGGGGCGGCCGCACTTGCCGGCACCGGCTATCCCATCGATCCGGCCTATAGCGCTGGCGAACTCGGCTTTTCCCGCGCCTTCCGCAATTCGCTCGATGCCGTATCCGATCGGGACTACGTCGTCGACATCTGTGCAACCGGCGCCATCATCATGGGGCATCTCTCGCGCTTTTCCGAGGAAGTCATTCTGTGGTGCACGCCGATGTTCGATTTCATCGAGGTCGGCGACCAGTTCTGCACTGGCTCCTCGATCATGCCGCAGAAGCGCAACCCCGATCTCGCCGAACTCGTGCGTGGCAAGGCGGCGCGCATAATCGGAAATCTGGCGACATCGGCAGCACTGATGAAGTCACAGCCGCTGGCCTTCAACAAGGACCAGCAGGAATCGAAGCCTCCCCTCACCGATACGCTGGAGAATGTGCGCGGTGCCGTCACGGTGACCACTCAGATGCTGCCGACGATCAAGGTGCGTGCCGCCAACATGCTGGCCGCCGCCGAACAAGGGTATTCCACGGCGACGGATCTGGCCGATTATCTGGTGCGTGCCGGCCTGCCTTTCCGCGATGCCCATCATGCTGTCGCGGCGATCGTCGGCGCGGCGCGAGAGAAGGGTCTGGCGACGCTCTCCGAAATGCCGCTTGCCGAGATGCAGACCTTTGCGTCGGCCATCGGTCAGGATGTTTATGATGTGCTGAGCGTCGAGGGCTCCGTTGGCAGCCGCAACCATCCGGGCGGGACCGCGCCTGAGCAGGTGAGAAGCGCCATCGCCGAGCTCCGCGCGCTTCTTGCCTGATCGTGCCAGTCTGCGCTTTACCAACGCGATGGCGACTGTTTAAATGCCCCGGTTGCCATCGCGGAGGAGCCCTTTGAAGCCGGTTTTCGAGCAGAATCGCTTGCCGCCCTTGCAGACGCTCCAGACATTCTCGATCGTTGCGGAAACCGGCAGCTTCACGGCCGCAGCCACGGAACTCAACCTCAGCCAGAGTGCGATCAGCCGCCAGATCCAGCAACTGGAGCACTATTTCGGCTGCAGTCTGTTCGAGCGCCACACGCGCAAGGTGGTGATCACCGAGCAGGGGGCGGCGATCATGCCGATCGTCAATGGACTGCTCGTCTCGCTGCGCAATTCTTTCGAGGCGACGCGAACGAAGAGCCGATCGCTCACGATCCGAATGCCGCCCACCTTCGCGCGGCGGTGGCTGCTGCCGCGGCTTCCGGAACTGCAAAGCCGTCATGAAGATCTGAACATTACGATCGACACGGCGTGGTTTGCCCGCCCGACCTTTACGGTCGGCGACATCGACCTCCTGATCACCTACGGCAACGGCCATTGGCCGGGCATGGACGTTTTCCTGCTGCTTCCGGAAAAACTGACGCCGATGTGCTCGCCAGCCGTTGCCGAAACGCTCGGCGATCCTGCGTCGCTCGAAAACCTGTCGGCCTGCGTCTTGTTGCATTCCAACCCGCGCCAGAGCGACTGGACCTTGTGGCTGCAGGCGGACGGGGCCTATGATTTCCGCGCCGCCCGCAACCAGATCTTCGACACGCAGGATTTCGCGATGACGGCTGCCGCAAGCGGTTACGGCGTTACGATGGGCGACCTCTATCTGGCAAAGCAGGACCTGCAAAACGGCGAGCTGGTGACGCCGTTCCCGCGCATCATCGATAGCGGCTATGGCTACTACGCCCTCTATCCGGCCCGCACCGAGACGCGACGGAAGGTTGCGGATCTCGTTGAATGGCTGACGGAAGCAGGCCCCGTCGACGAGCGCTAGAGGACCGACGCGTGTCGGGCGTGCAACTCGTCAGAGTTTAAGATCGCTTCGCCAACTGGTGCTCTCGCCAGATGGTGAAAAGGCCGGCACCGACAACGATGGCTGCACCGGCGATCATGTTCAGCGTGACAATCTCGTTGAACAGAACGACAGCGATGATGACATTGAGAACCAGCTGGAAATAGGTGACGGGTTGCACCTCCGCTGCCGGTAGCAGTCCATAGGCCCTGATGAGGAAATAGTGGCTCAGCGTGCCACAGACGCACAGCGCGGCAAGGGCGAACCAGTCGGACGGCTGGACATCGGTCCAATACAACGGGCCGATCATTGAGATCGCGACTGCGCCTGCGACGCCGGCATAAAACAGGCTTGTGACCGCAGAATCCTCGTGACTGACGGCGCGGGTGGCGATGCTGTAGAGGGCAAACAGCACGGCTGCCGCAAGCGGCAAGAGCAGCGACAGGTCGAAGTGAACGTCGATCGGATTGATGATCACCAGAACGCCGATCATGCCGACCATGACCGCCATCCCCCGCCGCCAGCCGACCGTTTCTCCGAGAAGGGGGATCGAAAGCACGGTAATGATCAGCGGCGTTGCCTGGAAGATCGACTGGCTCATGGCAAGCCCGGCATGCACATAGGAAAAGACGATGATGACGATTTCCGCAACCAGCAGCAGTCCGCGGGTGATCTGCAGCCACGGGCGGCGCGTCTGGATTGCGCCCCGAACTCCGCCCGGCGACGACGCTGCGAAGCAGAACACGAACAGCGCGAATGCCCAGAACCGGATCATTGTTATGAAGAGTGCCGGGTAGCGATCACCAAGATACTTGGTAATCGCATCCTGGCCGGCAAAGATGCAGATCGCCAGGAAAGCGAACAGATAACCGCGGGTCTTAGGGGTCATTGCGCAAACGTACTCTCAATCATAGAGCACCCCGATAGCATGAAATCCGTGCGATGGCTCAAACCATTTGCAGCCTGTCCGGTGCGCCAGGCGGGCGGGGACGCTCCTCGGAAAATCGATCGTCCTTCTTGGTGTCCGCGTCCGAAGCGATCGGACGCTCCCTGCTTTCACGCTCCTCTTAGAGGCCGCTGTGCCACCGGTGTTTCAAATCAGCCGAGATCGAAACAAATTCTGATTTACGTACCTCAGAAAATGGGTTAGCAGTACTTCCGGAGGAGTTCTGATGACATTTTTTCGTTGCGTTCGTGCCGGGGCACGGGGCGTGGCTGCCGTCCCTATGGGGTGTGGCTTGACGATTCCGGTCGCCATATGACGGCTGCTGCATCCCAGAGTGCGCCGGTTGTGCTGCAGGCAAAGGGCGTTTCCAAGACGTTTGGTATCGTCGAAGTGCTGCGCGACATCGATGTGTCCGTGCGATCAGGCGAGGTCCACGCGATCATCGGCGAAAACGGCGCCGGCAAATCCACGCTGATGAAGATTCTGGCCGGCAACCACTTGCCGACCCGGGGCGAGCTTGCGATCGACGGAAGGCCGGTGCATTTTTCCGGTCCTGTCGATGCTGAGCAGGCGGGCATCGTTCTCGTCCATCAGGAAATCCTGCTCGCACCCGATCTGACGGTGGCGCAGAACATCTATCTCGGTCGCGAACTGCGCAAGGGCCTCACGGTCGATGACCGGGCCATGAACGAGGGCGCCGCCAAAGCGATCCGCGATCTCGGTGCCGAGATCGACCCGAAGACGATCGTCCGCCGCCTGTCGATCGCCCAGCGCCAACTGGTCCAGATCGCGCGGGTGCTGCTGGTTCCGCACCGGGTGGTGATCTTCGACGAGCCGACGGCGTCCTTGACACCACACGAAACCGAAGCGCTGCTGAAAGTCATCAGGGACATCCGCGCCAAGGGTGTGGGCGTTCTCTACATTTCCCATCGCCTGCCGGAGGTGAAGGAGATCGCCGACCGGGTGACGGTGCTGCGTGACGGTCGGGTTGTTGCCGTGCACGATGCCGCGGAATTGCAGCCGGCAGACATGGCGCGGCTGATGGTCGGACGCGATGTGGCAAAACTCTACCCCGAGCGGCACGGCGGGCCGGCGCGGGAAGCCGTGCTCGAGGTCGAGGACTTTTCGGTGCCGGGCTTTGCCCGCAATGCGACGTTTCAGCTGCGCAAGGGCGAGATCCTCGGCTTTGCCGGCCTTGTCGGTGCCGGCCGCACCGAATTGATGGAGGGCGTCGTCGGGCTTCGCCCGGGCCACGGCCGGATCAGGCATCACGGCAAATCAGTCGATTTTTCGAGTGTTCAGGCAAGTTTGAAAGCCGGGCTCGTCTATCTGAGCGAGGATCGCAAGGGCAAGGGCCTGCTGTTGACCAAGGACCTCCGGGTCAACCTGACGCTGGCATCGCTTTCGAGGTTTGTCAAAACCATGCAGATCGACGGCAGACAAGAAGCCGAAGCGCTCGACACGGCGATCCGCGAGTTCGACATCCGAACCGGCCGCAAGGATATCCTGGCCGGGCAGCTGTCGGGCGGCAATCAGCAGAAGCTGCTGCTCGCCAAGATGATGATGCTGGATCCGGAGATCGTCATCATCGACGAGCCGACGCGCGGCATCGACATCGGCAACAAGGAACAGATTTACAAATTCATCGCCAAGCTCGCCGAGGAGGGGCGGTCGATCATCGTCGTCTCATCGGAAATGCCGGAACTGATCGGCATCTCCGATCGCATCCTCGTCATGCGAGAGGGCCACATCGTCGGCGAAGTTACGGGAGACAAGATGACGGAAAATGAGATCGTCGTTCTTGCGACAGGCGCCAATACCGGGGAGGCCGCGTAAGCGCGGGACACGATCATGACGAATGTTGCAACCGAAACGCAGAAGGCGCCGCGAACCTCGCGAGACTGGGACATGGCCGCGATCGCGCCCTTTGTCGCGCTGGCGCTGCTGCTCATCCTTGGCTATTTCGCCAATCCGAACTTTGTCTCCGTCGCCAATCTCTTGAACGTCATCACGCGCAGCGCCTTCATCGCCATCATCGCGCTGGGCGCAACCTATGTGATTTCGTCCGGCGGGCTCGATCTTTCCGTCGGCTCGATGGTCGCCTTCGTCGCCAGCCTGATGATCCTGTTCATCAACAGCGGCGTCATCGCCGATCCGGTGCTGATGCTGATCTGCGCGGCAATGCTCACTCTGGTGCTCGGTGCGGCCTGCGGGCTTGTCAACGGGCTCATCACCACCGTCGGCCGGATCGAACCCTTCATCGCCACGCTCGGCACCATGGGCATCTATCGCGGGCTGACGACCTGGCTGTCGCAAGGCGGCGCCATCACGCTTCAGGACCGTGAGCTGCAGCAGATCTATCGGCCCGTGTACTTCGGCTCGGTCGCCGGCATTCCCGTGCCGATCATCATGATCTTCGTCATGGCGGCGATCGCCGCCTTCGTCCTCTATCGCACCCGCTATGGCCGTCATGTCGTCGCAGTCGGTTCCAACGAGGACGTCGCGCGCTATTCCGGCATCTCGGTCAACAAGGTCCGCACGATCGCCTATGTGATCCAGGGTCTCTGTGTCGCCGTCGCCGTGCTGCTCTATGTGCCGCGCCTCGGCTCGACATCGGCCACAACAGGCATTCTCTGGGAGCTGCAGGCGATCACGGCGGTCGTCGTTGGCGGCACGGCTCTGCGGGGTGGCGTCGGCCGCATCTGGGGCACTGTCTGTGGCGCCTTCATCCTGGAGATCGTCGGCAACATCATGCTGCTTTCGAACTTTGTCAGCGAGTATCTGATCGGCGCCATCCAGGGCGCGATCATCATCATCGCCATGCTGGTGCAGCGCTCGCTTATGCGCCGCGCCTGAAGATTGGCCGGGCCGTTGGGGCGAGCCCGGTTTCATTGCAATCGAGGCCCCGTGGAACTCTTGGGAGGGAGACTATGCGTAGGACAATTTTCGGTTTGACCGTCGCCGCCGTGGCGGCATTTGCGGGCGCTGCACCGGGCGCATTTGCGCAGGACAAGAAGGTAACGATCGGTGTCTCGATCCCTGCCGCCGACCATGGCTGGACGGCCGGCGTCGTCTTCCACGCCGAACGCGTCGCCAAGCTCCTGATGCAGGAGCATCCGGGCCTGAACGTCATCGTCAAGACATCGGCCGATGCCGCGACCCAGGCAAACGCCGTGCAGGACCTGGCGGTTCAGGGACTTGATGCGCTGGTCATCCTGCCGTCGGATCCCGATCCGCTCGTCAACGCCATCCAGCAGGTCAAGGATTCCGGCGCCTTCGTCGCACTCGTCGACCGCGCGCCGTCGGTCAACGACAGCTCGATCCGCGACCTCTATGTCGCCGGCAACAATCCGGCGCTCGGTCAGGTCGCCGGCGAATACATCAAGAAGACGACCCCGGACGCTGAAGTCGTCGTCATCCGCGGTCTGCCGATCCCGATCGACCAGCAGCGCCAGGATGGATTCGACAAGGGCATTGCCGGCTCCAACGTCAAGGTTCTCGATCGCCAGTACGGCAACTGGAACCGCGACGACGCCTTCCGCGTCATGCAGGACTATCTGACGAAGTATCCGAAGATCGACGTGGTCTGGTGCCAGGATGACGACATGGCCGTCGGCGTTCTCGAAGCCATCGGGCAGGCCAAGCGCACGGACATTCAGTACATCGTTGCCGGTGCCGGCTCGAAGGACATGATCAAGAAGGTCATGGACGGCGACAAGATGGTTCCGGTCGACGTGCTCTATCCGCCGGCAATGGTGGCAACCGCAATGCAGCTGACGGCCGCCAAGTTCTATGACCAGGTTCCGGTCAGCGGCGAATACATCCTCGATGCCACGCTGGTCACGAAGGACAATGCCGAGCAGTTCTACTTCCCGGATTCTCCGTTCTGATCAACAAGGCGCGCCCGCCAGGCGGGCGCGCCCTTCCATCCGCACGCATTCTTCAGGTCGATCCCGCGCCTGGCCAACCCGCGCCTTGCGCTTCTTCAGTGTGACATCGATCCGGTCACGGCCACCTAGACGAGGAAAAATCATGAAAACGATCAAGGGCCCCGGCCTGTTTCTGGCGCAGTTTGCGGGCGATGTCGCACCGTTCAATTCGTTTGCGTCGATTGTGAAATGGGCGGCCGATTGCGGCTACAAGGGCGTGCAGGTGCCGACATGGGATGCGCGGCTGATCGATCTCAAGAAGGCGGCGACGTCAAAGGCCTATTGCGACGAGCTTTTGGGCATTGCCCGCGACAACGGTGTCGAGATCACCGAGCTGTCGACCCATCTGCAGGGCCAGCTGGTCGCCACCCATCCGGCCTATGACGAGGTGTTCGACGGCTTTGCCGTGCCGGAAGTGCGCGGCAATCCGAAGGCCCGGCAAGAGTGGGCGGTCGAGCAGGTGAAGCTGGCGCTGACGGCCTCGAAGAACCTGGGGCTTGATGCGATGGCGAGCTTTTCAGGCGCGCTCGCCTGGCCGTTCGTCTATCCCTGGCCGCAGCGGCCGGCGGGCCTGGTCGAGACCGCCTTCGACGAACTGGCGAAACGCTGGAAGCCGATCCTCGACCATGCCGAGGACTGCGGCGTCGATATCTGCTACGAGATCCATCCTGGCGAGGACCTGCACGACGGCATCACCTATGAGATGTTTCTGGAGCGCACCGGCAACCATGCCCGCGCCAACATGCTCTACGACCCCTCGCACTATGTGCTGCAATGCCTCGACTATCTCGACAACATCGACATCTACAAGGATCGCATCCGGATGTTCCACGTCAAGGATGCCGAGTTCAACCCGACGGGTCGGCAGGGCGTCTATGGCGGCTACCAGGGCTGGGTCAACCGGGCCGGCCGCTTCCGCTCGCTCGGCGACGGCCAGGTCGATTTCGGCGCGGTGTTTTCCAAGATGGCGGCCAATGATTTTGCCGGCTGGGCGGTGGTGGAATGGGAATGCTGCCTGAAGCATCCCGAAGACGGCGCGCGCGAGGGCGCAGACTTCGTCAAGCACCATATCATCCGCGTGACCGAGAAGGCGTTCGACGACTTTGCCGACGGTGGCACCGACGAGGCGGCCAACCGGCGGCTGCTGGGGATTTGAGGCGTAGCCTGGGGTTCGCGGTGAGTTTGCGGTAAGCGCTGAACCCGCCGTAGCTGCAACTGCGACCTCAGTTTCCAGCCGCTGCCCCTCACCCTAACCCTCTCCCCGCAGGCGGGGAGAGGGGACGTGGCACACGGTTCTGCTGTGCGAGGGCAAACAGTTGCGGCGATCGACACTCGGCCCGCCCAAGGGGACACGGGGATGGGGTTTGTCGCTCGAAGCTGTTGCCCGGTCGGCCGATGTCGCTCGCGGGTGCAACAAATCCCTTCTCCCCGCTGACGGGGAGAAGGTGCCGGCAGGCGGATGAGGGGCGGCCTCCGCGACCGGGCAGCGTGACTGTGCGACGCCACTAAAACACGACGATGAAACGAGGAGACAGGACGATGGCAATCGAGGGAACGAGCGAGAAGCGCGAGCGGCGGATCCGGCTCGGCATGGTCGGCGGCGGTTCGGGCGCCTTCATCGGCGCGGTGCATCGCATCGCAGCGAGGCTCGACGATCACTACGAGCTGGTGGCCGGCGCCCTGTCGTCGACACCGGACAGAGCCGAAAGCTCCGGCCGCGAACTCGGGCTTGATCCGTCGCGGGTCTATTCCGATTTCAAGCAGATGGCGATCCGCGAGGCCAAGTTGAAGGACGGCATCGAGGCGGTGGCGATCGTCACCCCCAACCACGTGCACTATGAAGCGGCCAAAGAGTTTTTGAAGCGCGGCATCCATGTGATCTGCGACAAGCCGCTGACCTCGACGCTGTCGGATGCGAAGAAGCTGAAGAAGGCGGCCGACGACAGCGATGCGCTGTTCATACTCACGCACAACTACACCGGCTATCCGATGGTGCGCCAGGCGCGCGAGATGGTTCAAAACGGCGACATCGGCGCCGTCAGGCTGGTGCAGATGGAATATCCGCAGGACTGGCTGACGGAGAATATCGAGCAGTCGGGCCAGAAGCAGGCGGCCTGGCGCACCGATCCGGCCCGCTCGGGCGCCGGCGGCTCGACCGGCGACATCGGCACGCATGCCTATAATCTCGGCGCCTTCGTCTC